>NZ_JBKIWN010000013.1:0-173420 GCF_058146165.1 Streptomyces sp. AM25
CAGCCACATCAAGATCATCTCACCCGTGACCAGCAGTTACGGGACAACCCTTAGAGTGAACTCAAGCGGACGGTTGTCCGGAAAAATTGTCCGAGCCCCCGAAGTTAGCGGACAGTTGTCCGCTCAGCAAGGGTGGCCGGACCGGAACGAACCGAGGGCGAGGGAAACACGTGCAGACGAGGGCGGCACAGCACAACGAGGAGCCCCTGCCCCGGCGTTCGGATGCCCTGCGCAACCGCGAACGCATCCTGGAAGCGGCCCTGGCCGAGCTGACCCGCTCGCCCGCCGTCGCCCTCAGCACGATCGCCAGGAAGGCGGGCGTCGGACAGGGCACCTTCTACCGGAACTTCCCCGACCGTGAAGCACTCATCCTCGAGGTCTACCGCTTCGAGGTGCAACAGGTTTTCGAGGCCGCCCGCCACCTGCTCGACACCCGCCCGCCCGAACAGGCCCTGCGGGAGTGGCTCGACCGCCTCGCCCAGTACGCGTCGGCCAAGGCGGGCCTGGCCGACGCGATGCGCGAGGCCACCTGCGCACCCGCCACTCCGGCACGCTGGGGCCACGCACCGGTCACGGACGCCGTCGAACTCCTCCTGGAGGCCAACGAGTCGGCCGGCACCATCCGCCCCGGCGTGACCCCCGACGACTTCCTGCTCGCCATAGCCGGACTGTGGCACATCAGCACGCACGACGACGCACACGAGCGCGCCCAGCGCCTCTTCGACCTCGTCACGGCCGGGCTACGGGCGGGGGCGCCGGGAGTCCGTCCGGACGGGGACGACGGTGCGTGATCGCGCCCCAAAGGGGCGCGGGGAACTGCGCGACCAGCCGCGACGAGCCCGCAGCCGACGCACTGCACCTCCGTGGGGCCGTTGCCGGCCCTATCGGTCACCGGCGAGCCGCCGCTCCAGGTAAATGCCCGTGAAGACCGCGACCTTGGCCCGCAGCACCCACGGGTCGAACGGTTTGCCGATGTAGTCGACGGCGCCCGCGGCGTACCCCCGGGCGGAGTGTTCGGGGTCCGCGCCCATGGCGGTGAGGAAGATGATGGGGACGTCACGGTTGCGGGGGCGGCGTTTGATGTGGGCGGCGGTCTCGTAGCCGTCCATGTCCGGCATCTGGACGTCCATGATGATCACGGCGAAGTCGTCGTGGTCGAGCAGCGCCTTGAGCGCCTCCTGACCGGACGAGACCGCCACCAACTCCTGGTCGAGCGTGGCCAGTACGGCGGTCATGGCCAGCAGGTTGTCGGACTGGTCGTCGACGACGAGGACCTTGGGCATGGCCTGCGGCGCCGCCCTCGGCAGGGCACCGGCGGTCTGCCGGGCCTCCTCGACGGCCTGCAGCTGGCGTTCGAGCAGGGCGCACCGCTCCTCGGCGTCCTCGCTCTGCTTCTGCGCAGCATGCAAGTCGGCCGACAGCCGGGCGACTTCGCCCTGGAGCACGTCGCGCTCGTGCAGAAGCTCGGTGACGTCGGGGTTGGCGGCAGCCAGGCGGTCGACCCGCTCCCGCTCCGCGCTCCACTCCGCTTCGAGCTGGCTCAGGCGGACCTCCAGGTCCGCGATGCGGTGCTTGCGGTCCAGCAGCGCGTCCCCCAGGGCGTCACCCCGCGCGGTGGAGCGCCGCGACACCCGGTCGGCTTCTGCGAGTTGCTGCTCAAGGACCTCGACGGCGTGGCGCGGGGAGGCACCGGTCTCGACGGCGGCCCGGTGCAGGCGGCGGACGAGCTCGACGGCCTCGGGCGTCGCGGCCGTGCCACGGTGCTCGGCAACGTCGGTGAGCAGGTCCATCACCATTTCCCACGGCGGGACGCGGGTGCCGTTGAGGTAACGGGAGAAGGTGCCGGCATCGCGGACGCGCCGTGCCGCGTAGCGGCGCACCGACACTTCGAGGCCCTCGAACAGCTCCCGCAGCGCCAGCGCCAGCGCCCGGGATTCCGGCGTGAGTTCCGGAGCCAACGGCCTGAGTTCACCCATGGTCGTCGCCGCCGCTACGGTCGGGAGCGATCACCTGGTTGACCACCGGCAGGGCCCCGCCCGCGGCGGCGAACCCGCACAGCGCACAGCGCGCCGTCCCGCCCCCCGCGAGCCCCGACAGCAGACCGACTGCCGTTCCGGCCAGCACTGCGAGTAACAGCACCAGCGTCGCTCTCGTCGACAGCAGCGAACGGTCCATGGCTCCTCTTTCGTCACCTGGAAGGTTATTCAGAAGTAGTTGATGTTGGTGGGGTCCAGGTGCGGAGGAGTTCGAGCTGGACGACGGTGTCGAGGGTTTCGGGGAAGCGGTCGAGGGGGCCGCGGTAGTTCTCGGAGAGGATCTTCCAGTTCTCGAGGTGGCCGATGCAGCGCTCGACCGCGGAGCGGACGGAGGAGTGGGCCTTGTTGCAGTCCTTCTCCACCGGTGTGAGCGGGCGGTGCAGGGGCTTCTTGTACGGAGTCAACAGGCGGCTGCCCTGGTAGCCCTTGTCGCCGAGGCCGGGATGTCTGCCGACGGCGGTCTCCGCCCCGGAGGCGGTGTAGGCGTGGGCGTCGTGGCGGGCCCCGGGCAGGGGCCTGCCGACGAATCGGAGGCGCCCGCACAGATCCGAGACCACCTGGATGTTGTGGCCGGCACGGCGATGCTTGGCGGAGAACAGCCGCTCAGCGGCTCTCCAGTCCCAGCACGGGGCCAGGAACCCGTCCACCAGGACCGGCTCGCCCCGGGGCAGCCGGGCGATGCCGAACCTCAGCTGCTTCAGGCTGTCCCGCACCACCGGCCGCAGCTCGGACGCGTAGCGGGAGACCGTCGGCTGCGAGCAGCCGAACAGCTCACCGGCCATCTCCTGCACCGCATCGCGCCGCAGGAGAAAGCACAGCAGGACGACCGCTTTCCACAACGGCAGCACGTGCGGCCGCCCGAGCGCCCGGTCCCAGTCCGGGAGTCGGCGTTGCACCCTCCCGATGAGCAGATCCAGCTGATGCGGGCTCAGCCCGGTAGTACGGTGGAAGCACATCGGTCCCCCCGAGCGTCCGCACAGGCCTCAACACCCCGTACGGTACGCCGAGGGGACCGATCTTGTATCCAACGATCAACACCCCAAGATCCACAGACTTTTGAATAACCTTCCTGGTCGGACCGGGGCCGGAACGGCACCCCGGTCCGGTCGCCAGAAGGTGAGCCACAGAATGGTGGGAAGCGAAGGCGTTGCGCCAGGCGAGTGACCAATCGGCAACACGGGCTTCCGTTGCCGGGTGTTGGCAGGCGTTGCCCGGCCGGACTGTGCGGAGTTGTGCGCAGTTATGCGAACTGGCCGGGCCGGTAGTCGCCTGCGGGCTGCTGGACGATGACGTTCAGCCGGTTGTAGGCGTTGATGAGGGCGATCAGGGACACCAGGGCGGTGAGCTGCTCCTCGTCGTAGTGCTTGGCGGCGTTCGCCCAGACCTCGTCCGTGACGCCGCCGGCCGCATCGGCGAGGCGGGTGCCCTCCTCCGTCAGCTCCAGCGCGGCACGCTCGGCGTCGGTGAAGACCGTGGCCTCCCTCCACGCCGCCACCAGGTGAAGACGCGTCGAGGTCTCACCGGCCGCGGCGGCCTCCTTGGTGTGCATGTCGAGGCAGAAGCCACAGCCGTTGATCTGGCTGGCACGGATCTTCACGAGCTCCTGCGTCGCGGCCGGCAGGTCCGAGTCCGAGACCGCCTTGCCTGCCGAGGCGAGGTACTTGACGACCTTGCCTGCGGTCGGGCTGGCGAAGATGTTCAAACGGGCGTTGGCATTCATGGTGTGCTCCTCTGCCGATGTCGTTGGCTACACAACCAGGACGGAGCGGGCCCGGCACGTTGTGACATGGGTGAATGTGACGTGCGTCTCCTCTGCCCCCGCACGGTCGGTGTTCTCAGGTCGGCTTGCGCGGTACGTCACAGATAATTCGGCCCGGCATGACAACGCCATCCGGTTCAACTGTACGACCTTTACGCAGGGAGCCTTCGCCGCAAGAACGCAGAAACGGACAACGAGCCAAGGGAGTTGGTTCGGAAGGATCCTCCTCAAGGGGGTATACAACTCGATATCGAGGCAGCGCGGGAAGAGTCAGATCTTCGGCTGCTGCTGAGTGGCGCAGTGGATACCGCCACCGCCTTCGGCAATGGTGTGGATCTCCAGTTGGACGACTTTCCGGCCGGGGTGGAGGTCGCCGATGAGGACGGCGGCCTTGTCGTCGGCCTTGCGGTCACCGAAGCGGGGGACGAAGACTGCATCGTTGGCGATGTAGTAGTTGGCATAGGAGCCGAGAAAGTCATCGCCGCGATCACCGAGCTCTGCGGGGTCCGGTTCGGGGAGGTCGATGAGCTCGAACCCCTTCCCCCGGGCGTCTGTTGCCGTTTGGAGGACACCGCGGGCCTGGTGGTAGGTCCGGGTCCAGACGTTCGGACCGTCGCCGTCCCAGGGGCGGCTGAGCAGGACGACGCTCCTGTCGCCATCCTCGGCGAAGCGGGCCATGGCGTCGACGTGGCAGTCCGTGATGTCGTGGCCCTTGAGCCCCTGGACCCAGATCACTTTCTTGGAGCCGAGCAAGTGCTTCAGGCCGCTTTCGATCTCGTCCCGGCTCAGCCCGGGGTTGCGGTTGTCGTTGACCAGGGAGCTCTCGGTGACCAGGAGGGTGCCGTGCCCGTCGATCTCGAGTGAGCCGCCCTCCCCGACCAGCGGCGCATCGACACGCGGAACCTTGGCGTACTCCAGCACGGTACGGGCGACGTGCGCGTCGCGCTTGTGCTGCTGTTTGCCGCCCCATCCGTTGAAGTGCAGGTCGACGCCCTGAAGGCCCTTGGGGCTGCTGACGAAGGTGGGGCCTGAATCGCGCATCCACAGGACGTCCACGTCTGCCTCGATCACCTCGACCCCGCCGCCGCACGCCCGGCGGGCTTCCCGGACTCCGTCTCCGTCGTGCGGGTCGGCCAGCATGACCAACGGCTCGAATCCGGCGATTGCGCGGGCGATACCCGCGACGTCGCGCCGGACGTCGGCAGTCGCGTCCTTCCACACCGAGTCCGCGGGTGGCCAGGCCATGAAGGTCCGGGTGTGCTCGTGCGTCTCCGCCGGCATGACCAGCCCGGCCTGCTTCAGGCCGGGGAGATCCATCCTGCCTGCCCCTGCCTGCTCACCGGCCTGATTCTTCACCGGACCCGGCGCACAGGCCGACAGCCCTGCACCGGCCGCCGCGGCCGCGACAGCACCCCGGAGTATCCCGCGGCGATTGGGTGTCCTCATGACACAGCTCCTGTCCTTGGTATGCACGATCAGAGTTCCTGACTGAAATTTCAGTCAGGAACTGAAGGTAACATGGGTACGCAGTCACACCCCTACATATTTCGGAGGAACCGAGGCCGTGTCCGCCCGCCGCACCGCCATCCTCGAAGCCGCCGCACGCGTCATCGCGCAGCGGGGGATCAGAGGCCTACGCGTCGAAGAGCTCGCCGAAGAGGCCGGGGTGTCGACCTCGCTGATCTACTACCACTTCCGCGACCGGGCAGGACTGCTCGCGCACACCCTGGATTTCATCAACACCCGCGCCGAGCAGTACACCACCCCCACCGCCGACCCCGACGCCGATCCCCGCGGGCACCTGGAGGAAATGCTGCTCCTGGAACTCCAGGAGGCCCCCGCGGTCATCGAGAACAGCACTGCCTGGGGCGAATTGCGCTCCAGCGCCGTCTTCCAGCCCGAACTGCGCGAACGCCTCCGGGGCACCACCGAAAGCTGGAACGACCACGTCAGCGACCTGATCCAGCGCGCCCAGCAGGCCGGCCGCGCCGCTCCCGGTGCCTCTCCCGAGGACACGGCCGACCGCCTCACCACCCTCGTCGAGGGCCTCAGCAAGCGCTGGCTCAGCGGCACTCTCACCCTGGACCGCGCCCGACACCTCCTGCACGGCGCGATCACGGCGGAACTCGGCCGCTGACCTCAAGGCCTGTACCCCTCAGGTCCGGGGTTCGTCGGCGTCGGGTTCGAGCCTCATGTCCTGCGGTCCCCCGTCCCGGGTGTTGCGGCAGGCGAAGCTGCCGTGCGGTTCGTTCCACAGGAGCGACAGGCAACGGCCCAGTGCCTGCTGTCCGTACGCGTTGGGATGGACGGACTCCTGCCGGTCGCCCTGGCTGCCCGCGGCCACGAGGAACCGAACCCACTCGGCCCGGTCGGCCGGAAGCCTGTTGATGGGGGTGTTCTCCTGTGTCGCCTGGACCGTGCCCTTGCTGCACACCTCCTTACCGTCGAAGGCGTCCTGAAGGTCGAGGAACTGGACGTTCTTGTCCTCCGCCACGGCCTTCAGCGCAGATGCGATACGGGGAACCACGCTCTCACGCGCCCAGGTCGAGTCGTCGTTGAACAGGGGGCAGCCGCCCGTGCTGAAGCGCGCGTACGTCTCGGGATACCGGTTGTCCTCCCCGCGGGGAATGACCGAGGGGTAGGACTGCAGCACCAGGCGATAAGTGTCGTCCGGGTGACCTGCCTCGCTCATCACGGCACGGATGTCGTCGATGGTCTTCGCGACCTTGGGCCGGACTTCGGTCAGCCCTGTCTCCAGTCGGCTCTCCTGTCCTGGTCCGCAGTGCCAGTTCCCGGTCGGCACCGTGAATCCCGTGACGCAGTCCTGGATGATGTCGGCGAAGCCGAGGTCGTTCCCGCCGATGGAAAGGACGATGAGTTTGATGTCGTTTGTTCTTGCCAGGCGGGCGAGTTGGTCGGCCTGCGGTTCTTCTCCCTTGAAAGGCGTACCGCCCTGTGAGGCTCGTATCACGTTGTCGGTCGCAGCTCCGGAGCACGCGAGGTTCATGCGCCGGACTCCCGGGCCGATGTCGGCACTCATGATCTCGGCAGTGTCCGAACGGTTGCAACCGTTGCCGTACGAATCCCCGTAGATCAGTGTGGGGTCGTGGCTGCACCAGCTCATCCAGTCCCAGCAGTTACCGGCGGCCCGGTCCGTTCCGTAGCGGTGCCCGGCCGACCAGGGGGCGGCATTGCCGTACCACCGGCCGGCTTCACCGGAGATGAAACTGTCACCCATGGACACGACAGCGGCCGGTCTCTCTTCGGCCAAGGCCTGAGGGTCGGGATCCGCCGCAACGGCTGTCGCCGTCCACGACATTGTCATGCCTGCGGAGAGTGCCATGGCACTCAGGAGTGTGCGGAATCGACGCCGCATACTGGTTTCTCCTTGCGAATACACGATGCGAGGCCGGCGCGGGCGTCCCCCCGCGCCGGCGCGCACGGCAGTGTGGTCCTGGCCCTCTCTCATGGACGAAAGGGCCGGGATTCAGAACCTGCTGAGGTCAGGAAGCGAGGCCGGAACGGGATAGGGACGGCCAGTTGCGCTCGTTGACCGGGGTTCCTCCGGTCGTGATGAGCGTGGGATCGGGTCGGCCGATGCTTTGGTACGCACCGCCGCTGAAGATCCAAACGCTGCTGCTCCCAGGCCGCGGGATCACAGCATCGACCTTGGCTCCCTGGGGCAGGGTTCCGCTCTTGCCTGCGGCGGCCGCGGACAAGTCGCCGTTCTTGACAGTGATGTAGCGGTAGGTGCTCCCCGAGAACACGACAAATGTGTCGGCGTCGACAGGCATGACCGCGTCCACGGACGTCAGCCCCTTCAGGGCCGGCACATCACCGATCTTGTGCACACTGCCGGTCCGCGAGAGCTCGATGCTCGTGCCGGACAAATGGGCGTCGACCGACGCGTACTTGTCCCCGCTGAAAACGTAGTAGGTGTAGTCGTTCCCGCCGGGCTTCACGGGCTTGCCGCCGAAGCCGACGATCGAGTCGAAGGAGTCGAAGGCCGTGCCTTTGCTGAACTGGGCAAGGGAACGACTGCCTCCGAGCTCGATGTCATCAGAACCGTCGAAGCGAAGGGCGGTGACCCGATCCTTGGTCATCACGGCGAACTCGTCCGGCCGGCCCGGGAGCGGTGTCGCCGCGATGACCTCGGTGGGCTTCTTGTAGACCAGGTGGTCCTGGCCGCCGTTCGCCAGTCCGATGGCGTGGCCGATCTGTCCCGGCGTCGCCAGGCCGGACACCCCCAGGGTCTTGAAGATCGTGGAGGCAAGGCTGCCCGCCACGGGCTGTTGCTCGTAGCCCAGCTTGGGCCCGCCGGCGCCCACCGCCATGATCCTGTTCCAGGTCCGGCCGGCGAACTCCGTACAGTTGTCGCGCCAGGTGTAGGGGTTGGCGGCCTTCCTCTCCTCCTCCCCCACCTTCTTCCACTCGGTCTCCTGGGCCCGGTCGACGGGGACGCAGAGCCTCGCCACATGGTCGCGGGCCGGATTGTCCGAGGGGCTCGCGTCGGTCTGGAAGGCCGGGTCGTGGTCGTTGTGCGTGCCGTACGACTCGTACCGCTTGCCGTCGTTCGGGAAGTAGGCCAGCCAGGTATGGCCGAACGAACCGCTTCCGAAGTCCCGCGTCGCAGTCTTGAAGAAGTCCTCCTGGGCCTTCTTCAGGTCGCCTGCGTACTTGGTGTCGACCCACTGGTAGATCTTCTGGACGTCGCCACTGCGGAGGACGTCATCGGGCATCCCGAAAGCGTTCTTCAGCAGGCTCATTGCTTCGGCGTCCAGGTCGAAGGGCTCGTCCCTGCGGGTGTAGACGCACAGTTCGCCGGCCATCGCACCGTCGATTCGCTGCTGCGCGGTATCGCGTTCCTGCGCCGCGGCATGCGCCACGGGGACACAGGCCAGCAGGACGGCGGCCGCTCCGGCCGACGGGACCAGTCTTCTGATGAGGGAAGTCAAGGACAACTCCAGGTGGCACAGGAAGAATTGACAAAACTGATGCACCATCAATTCTGAGACTGTCCGGACCACACCGACATCCGCATTCCTGCTGATTTGCTCTGCCCCATGAGGCGAGGGAGAGTCCGACGGAAGGTCCACGCCGCCCGCACGGGAACACACCCACACAGGGATGTCGGCGAGTTCGCCGACCTCGGGCCTGCGCTGGGCGCTCTGGGACGACCGGTGTCTTCCACCCCGTCCACCACGACCGATCGGGGCTCGTGGGTGGATGCCTTCGGCACCTCCGGCTACCAGGTCTACGCGGTCAACCCGAGGCAGCGCCCGCCGTCAAGGAGCACTGCAGCACATCCGGTGCCTAGAACGAGCAGATAGACGCGATGAAAGTGCAGGTGGAGGTGCCTTGTTCTTGCGCACCCGGATTGAGACCCACCCCTCGCCGCCTGGCATCGGTGAGATCACCGGCGCCCAGGTGTCGGCCGAGTTCGGCAACGACCCCACCCGATAGGCCTCAGGAAGGACCCGCAAGGACTACGCCGGCGCCAGCCCCATCACCAGGCCATCGTCTCACCGGAGCAGCGTCAGGGCACTATCCCTCTCAACTGCAAGACTTCGGCCCGCAGTGAAACCACCTCGCCCCGGAGCTCGGTGAGTTGCCGCTCAAGCGCCTGGACGCACACCAGCGCGACGCCATTGGCATCGACGCAGGCAATGGACTTCTCATCGCCACCGAGGCCAAAGGCTGCTGCCCAGTCCTGGGACATCGGGCCGAGGTGACATACGTGCGGCTCGTCCCACAGGTAGCGCCACGTGCTGATGGGGAGGGCACGCACTTTTTCCAGGACTTCGTAGCCATTGACCACGGGGCAGCCGGACGCAACGGTGGTGGCCGAGTTGACCGGCTGTGCCGGGACAGGCCGCGGAACGACAGCGGGAGCCCGCCGGGGAGCGGCCCCAACGGCCGCTCCCCGGACGAGGCTCCACAGAGCGCGGATCAACGGCGCGTCCAGGAGACGGGCACGATGGCATCCTTGACCGCTCGGTCGCTGGGGTTGGTGTCCGCACCGGGCTTCAGGAACTCGCGGGCGTCCGCCTCACTGCCGGCCTTTCCGAAGTCGCAGCCGCTACCTGCCACGCAGACATCGCCGCCCGGGACAGGGGACGCATGTGCGGGGCCGGCGAAGTAGGCAAGACCGGAGACTCCGGCTGCGGCAGCGAGAAGGCCTGTGGCCAGACGGCGCAGGGTGACAGGCATGAGTAATTCCTTTCGGAGTACGAGGTGATGGGAACGTCGCCTCGGTGAGAGAAGGTCGATACGGAAGCGTGCGCGAGATCAGATCTCGGTGCCGGGGCACCGCCGGTCGATGACTGCGCGGAGCTTTCCGCTGGTAGGCGTGCGCTCGAAATCGCTGATTCCGACGGTCTGTACATCGAGAGTCGCCGACCGGTGTGTCTCGACCACCGTGCGGAGCTCTGGACAGTGCTCCAGGAACAGCTTGCGCATCGCTGCCAGGTCAGCGGCATGGCGCTCATCCAGCTTGATCACTATACCTTCATTCCTCTCCCCTCCGGTAAGAACCATCTGCAATTCGCCCGCGTATCCCGCCTGTTCATCGGCAACACGGGCGATTTCCCAGTAGCTGATAAAGGAAGCGCCGCTCCGCAAGACGTCGCTGTGGTGGCCGAGCAGCTCGAAGCGAGGGGCTCTGCGTCCACAAGCACACATACCGGGTATCCACCGGCCGAGGTCACCGGTCTCGTAGCGCTGCATCTACGGTCCCGGGGCCGTAGATGCGATGCACCAGCGGATCGTCACCGGGTACCGGGGAGCCGAGGAGACCGGCGTCGACACTCGAGCACCCCAGCGAGCGGATGTCGGCGTTGGGGAATGCCTGGGCCAGCTGCGGCCGTTGGTCGTCGAAGAACATCTCCCCAGCGAACAACAGCAGCTCCACCCGGGGCAGCGTTCGGTCCTCGGCTACGAGATGTTCGGCGACCTGCGCCATCTTGGTGGGGGTGCCGACGATCACGTGGGCGCCGAATTCCTTCATCGTCGCAGCGATGTACTGCGGTGAAGCACTTCCACTCACGGGCAGCCGCACGTTGTCAACAGGTGCGTGCCACAGCGAGGTATGCGTGAACAGGAAGCTGGCATAGAGCTCCCCCGCGTAGAAGGTGTTGACTACGCGGTGCCCCGGCTGAAGGCCCGCGTCGACCATGCCGCGCCCGTATGCAGTGACGAACTCCCGCCATTCTTCACGCGTGTAGCACGAGAACTTGGGAGATCCTGTCGTCCCACCGCTCTTCAGCACCAGGGCCTCGGTCAACGGGGCCGTCAGTACCTCGTTCCGTGCAAGGGTGTTGGCTGTCCAGAAAGAGGCGTGATCCACCACGGGAAGCGCCGAGAGGTCGTCCACGTCCGGCGGCAGGCTGTCGTAGAGGCGTGCGTAGTAGGGCGACCGGCTGCGGGCGTGTCGAACGGCTTCTCGTACGGACTGTACAGGCATGTAGGTACTCAGTTTTCGGAGAGAAGAGGGTGGTCAACGCAGAGCGCTGACCACCCCTTTCAGATGTTTCTGGAAAATTTTCTGATGGCAGGCGTACGAGCCGCCCGTCTCAATCTGTTCCAGGAGACGTCAATCGGAGGGGTGGCTGATCCACCAAGGATCACTGTCTGCGTCGCCGTCCCTGACCGATGCCCCCCCAGGAAGTGCCCATGCTGCTCTTGCACCAGTGACCGGGCAGCGGCGAGTAGCGGGGGCCACCGACACCTTGGCCGCTGACACTGTTTTGCGGCCGGTCTGTCAGCACTCCCGGACCAAGGGTCCCGCATTGGGTGAAATTCGGCTTGTGGGCGAAGTACCCACTGACGTAGTAGATGTTGGTCGGAGTGTTCCCATCGGATACCGCGTAACCGTCACGCAGGTCTGGCGGCAGGGGGGCTTTCTCGGGCAGCGGAAGCCTGTAATCGGGTCCGGAGTCCTCGACGGTCTTCACCCGATCGGCATCCGATCCGCTGCAGTAAGTGCGCATCTCGACATCGGTCATCGGGCGATACTTGAAGACGACATTCCCATTCCCCTTGGGGTCGGGGGCGGTACCGGCGTAGCCAGGGACAAGCCACTTGGCGTGCCCCTGAAAGAAGTCACCGCTTCCCTTGAAGCGAATCTTGAACTCTCCCTGAACCGCAATGGTGGGCGGGCCGAACTCGATCCACCCCACTTGCATGGCCGGAATGTGCAGGTTATCCGTCTCTCCGAACGAGGTCGACTTCCCCCATTCGTGCTGATATTGAACCGACGTCTGCTCGTCGATGACTCCGGCAATCTTCCCGCTGATGGATTCCGAGATGCTGATGCTGTTACTCGTGCTCTCTGTTTCCTGCCAGTTGACGGAGTGCTCCTGCGTCTCCTTGGTGCAGTTGTAGGCAGTCGCACCCACCTGGTGAAGCGGTGCAACGCCCTTGGTGAAGGTTCCCTTGCTCGGGGTGAAGGTGCAGTCGGCCCTCCCATCGCACTGGGACACCAGTTCGCTTTGCGACGGCCAGGAATCTGCGTGGGCGGCCGCAGGCAGGACAAGGCTGGACGCGAGCGCGAGAACAGATCCCAGCAGAACACGAACTCGCAGCTTGGAATTCAGAAACTTCCGTATCTTCACGAAGGCGACCTTTCAGGTCAGACCGCGACGATGGGGGCCGTTGTCCGGCGCCCCGCCCGACGCCGGAACCGCGGAAGCCGGATCTGGCGGGGACACTCTCATCCTGAGCGGCTGCACCTGAAGGAAGACTGATGCCGCTGAAGACCTCTTCAGGACCGGCTCGGCAGGTCTTCACGGTCGACCGGGAAACGGGCGACCAGACGGGCACCGCTCTCACTCGGCTCCACGGTGAGACTGCCGCCGTGCACACGCGCAATCTCCCGGGCAATGGCCAGCCCCAGCCCGCTGCCCCCACTCTGCCGATTACGGTCGCCCTCGAGACGAACAAAGCGTTCGAAGACGCGGTCGGCAGCCTCCGGCGGAATACCCGGCCCGTCATCGCTCACCTCGAGGACCGCCCACCGGCCGGCTTCCTCGGCGCAAGCACGGATACGCACCTCGGCGGTCGCGTACCGTACCGCGTTGTCAACGAGGTTGGTCAGCAGTCGCTCCAGCTGAATCTGGTCACCGCGCATCGGCACTGGGGTATCGGCGTCGGCCGTGACCGAAACACGCGCGGTGGTCCGGCGGGCTGCTTCTTCCGCGGCGATCAACGCCAGGTCCAGTAGCCGGCCAACGGTCGTAGCGCGCGCATCCAGGCGAGCAAGGAGCAGCAGATCGGTGGCGACCAGTTGGAGGCGCTCGGTGGAGGAAAGTGCCTGCCGGACCGATGATTTCGTCGCCTCGTCCCGCGCTTCCAGCAGCGCGATTTCCAGTTCGGCACGGACGGTGGCGATAGGGCTTCGGAGCTCGTGGGACGCATCCGCGACGAACTGCCGTTGCCGGGCCACTGACTCTTCCAGACGGGCAAGGGTCGCATTGACCGTGCGGGCGAGCTTGCTGATCTCGTCTCCGGATGCCGGGTCGGGGACACGGCGGCTGAGCTCACTGGCGGTCACAGAGGCGAGTTCGCGACGGATGGCGGTCACAGGTCGCAGGGCCGCCCCTGTCACCGTCCAGGTGAGGGCCGCGGTCAGCACGATGACCAGTCCGCCGCCCACCAGAAGGGCCGTGCCGAGTGCACGGGTGCCCTCGTCGAGCTCCTCCAGCTGAGTGATCGCGTAGACGTACTGATCGCCATGGGTCGTGGGCGCGGTCACCACCACGACCAGGTCACGGCCTCCGGAATCCCCGCGCGGGACGGACATGATCCGTTGTGCCGAGTCCTCGCCCGTCCTGGGACGGAAATCCTTGAACGCCGCAGCAGCGGCATCCGGATCAGGGCCGGTGCCGGCGACGGCACGGCCGCTCGCATCCAGGACGACCACGGCGTCCGCACCACCGCCGGGCTCGGGGAGGTGCCGGGGCACCGGCGTCGCACCGATCTGTACAGCGACCTTGCGGGCTGCGAGGGCCGTGCGCTCGGCGGTGCCGTCCAGCAGAATCCGCCGAAGCGTCACGGACAGTCCGATGCTGCCGAGAGTGAGAACGACGGCGGCGATGAACGTCACGACAGCAGTGGCGCGTGCACGAACAGTACGGGGCCACAACGTCCGTTTCACCAGCCGAAACTGCCGCGCCATCGGCCGTCCTCCGTTCCTGGAATCCGTGGGCGGACATTTTCGTGGAACACCATGAGGCCTTGGCGGGACAAACTCGCCGGCAAGCGAAACATACTGCTCTGCAGAGCCTACTCCAGCACAACTGAAGACAACCTGAACGTCTCCTGAAGTCCTTTTCAGGAGGAATTTCCCAGCGTCCTCTAACCTGACCTCTCCCACCCCACCGCCACGGGAGTATGCCTTGAAAGCCCTGGTCCTGGCCGACGGCAGCGGAAGCAGACTGCGGCCGATCACACCCCCGTCCGTCCATCGTCCGGTGCCGGCCGCAGACCGTCCCACGCTTTTCTGTTCCCTGGCGGCCATCGCCGACGCAGGTATTCACGACGTCGCCGTAGTCGTCGACAGCGCGGATGAAGAGGTGCAGGCAACCGTGGGTGACGGCTCGCACCTCGGTCTCAACGTGACCTATTTCGAGCAACGGACTCCACGCGGTCTCCCCTATGCCATGCTCATCGCCCGCAGCTGGCTGGGAGATGACGACTTCCTGGCCTGCCTCGGAGACACCTTCATCGGCGAGATCACCGACTTCGTCAGCACCTTCCAGGCCGAACAGCCGGTCGCCCAGGTCCTGATCGCCCCTGCGCACTGCCCAGCTCCTTTCGGCATCGCCGAACTCTCTGCTGACGGGCAGGTGAAGAGAGCCCGGAACGTGCCCACACCCAGGCGCAACAGTCACGCCCTCGCCGGCACGTACCTCTTCGCGCCGGCCATTCACGATGTCGTCCGAAGGCTTGTTCCGTCCGCGAGCGGAGAGCTGGTCATCGCCGAGGCCCTGCAACGGCTGGTCGACCACGGGTACACGATTCAGGCCGTGCCCGCCCCGGGTTTCGGACACCGCTCCGAGGCCGTCACCAGCTCTTAGGGGAACGCCCCCTGAATATGCCTCCGTTATTTCCGGGACACTCACATGCTGAGCGAAACCACAGCCCTTGAATTCCTCAAAACCGGTGTCACACCAGCCTGTTCCACGGTCGATCCCGAGCTCTTCTTCCCCGACGACCAGAGCGAGCGCCTGACAGCCCTCGGCATCTGCGATACCTGCCCTCTGGCGAAGCCCTGCCGTGATTGGGCCCGCACCAACTTGCCCGCAGGTATCTGGGGCGGCGAGACCGACAGCCAACGCCGTACCCGCTCGTTCGCGGAGCGGGAGTCAGTATTGCCTCCCGGCTCCTGAGCACGGGAGACTCGACATGGGTCGACTCAGCCGGTCGACGGGTACTCCCGATTGCCCCAGCGATCGCGTCCCGACTCGGGTGCCATCACAAGACGGGCGGACATTGGACGCACCCTCTCGGCCCCGTGATCCGGCACACGTCTCCGCCCGCTCCGGACCGATAACCGGACGGACGCCCTGTCAAGGCCGAACTCGACTACGCCCGCGGACCGGAGAAAAGCTGGGACTACGCGTCCTGCGGCCCGCCGAAGGCCGGCCAAGCGTTACTACGCCCCCTCGTTCCTCAACTCCCGGACTACCGCCACCAGCAGCACAACCGCCATCGATCCCCCGGACCACAACAGCTGCGGGCGCGCGCCGTCGTCGGTCAGCATCAGACCCGCCATCACCGCTATCACCGCGAGCGTCGCCCACGTCAGCCAGGGAAATCCCCACATCCGCAGGACCAGCTTCTCCGGGGCCTCGCGCTCGATGCGGCGGCGGAGCCGCAGCTGCGACACCGCGATCAGTGCCCAGATGAACAGCGACACCGCGCCGACCGCGTTCAGCATGTAGAGGAAAACAGAATCCGGCCACTTCAGATTGAGCAGAACGGAGACGAAGCCGAAGGCCACCGACGCAAGCACGGCCCGCCGAGGTACTCCGCCACGCGATACCTTCAGCAGCGCCTTGGGCGCCTCGCCGCGCTCGGCGAGAGAGAACACCATCCGGGACGCTCCGTACAGATTGGCGTTGAGGGCCGACAGCAGCGCCACGAACACCACGATGCTCATGATCGTGCCGGCCGAGGGTACGCCGATCCGGTCGAGCACGGTGACGTACGGGCTGAGCCCGGCCGTCTGCGCAGTCCAGGGCAACACGGTCACGATGACCAGCATCGAGCCCACGTAGAAGAAGAGAATGCGCCACACCGCGCTGCGCACCGCACGCGCCACCGAGCGGGCCGGATCGTCGGACTCGGCGGCCGCGATGGTGGCAACCTCCAGGCCGCCGAAGGCGAACACCACGCTGAGCACGCCGGAGATCACGCCTGACCAGCCATGAGGCAGAAGGCCTCCTGAATCAGTGAGGTTGGTCAGGCCCACCCGTTCCGTACCCGGCAGAACTCCGAAGATCGCAAGCCCGACGAGGATCAGGAACATCACGATCGCACCGACCTTGAGCGCTGCACACCAGAACTCGAACTCGCCGAAGTTGCGTACCGACACCAGATTCGCGGCGGTGAGCACCACCATGAACGTCAGCACCCAGGCCCACTGCGGCATCGCCGGCAGCCAGCCGTTTGCGATGTGTGCAGCCGCCGTCGCCTCCACCGCGAGGACGGCCACGAGCTGGAACCAGTACATCCAGCCCGCGCTGAAACCCGCCCAGCGCCCGATGGAGCGCTCGGCATACACCGAGAACGAACCCGACGCGGGCATGGCCGAGGACATCTCGCCCAGCATCCGCATGACGCACATCGCAAGCGTGCCCGCGATCAGGTAGGACAGGACGATGCCGGGGCCCGCGACCGCAATGCCCGCGCCCGATCCGACGAAGAGTCCGGCGCCGATCACTCCGCCCAGGCCGAGCATCGTGAGATGGCGTTGTTTGAGGCCGACGGAGAGTGTCTCGGGCTCGGGTTCGAACGCGGAAGCAGTGTCGCGGATCGAGCGCGTTCTCACGGACGGGGTGTCGTGCATGGTGGTGGTGCTCACAGAGAATCGGGGGACGGGAGACGGGTGGTCCGGCACGTATGCCGTGGGCTCCGACGGGGGCTCGGGGGTGTACCGGCGCAGTGGGAGACCGCCGGGAACTCCTCGCACGTCGTTCCCGGCGGCCATCGTCACCTGCATCCCGAGCCGACCCTCGGGTCACTGAACCAGGTCGTGCACCTTGACCGGACTGCCCGTGAGCAGACCCGCGTTGCGGTAGACCTCCTGCATCTGCTCCAGCTGCTTCGTGTCCGGCGCGAGCTGCGGGTCCCACTGGTAGGGCGGCGTCTTGCGCAGGACGTCGAGCTTCTGGCCGGTGGCCTCGGCGAGGATGCGGAGGGTGTCGTCGGACTTCGCACCGTTGCCCTGGAGGTCTGCGGCGGCCTTGCGCAGTGCGGTGAGGAACTTGCCCGCGACGGGCTTGTCGGCAAAAGCCTTGCCGAAGATCACGCCGGTGGCGGAGGTGCCCTTCGGCGGGACGGCAACCGGTTCGGCCACACCGCCCTGTTCCATGGCAGTGGTGAAGGGCGCGGGGGCGAGGGCTGCGTCAACTCCCCCGTCCGCCAAGGCGGCCTTCATGTCCGGGACGGACAGGTTGACCACCTTCACGTCCTTCAGGCTCAGGCCCGATGCGCGCAGTGTGGCCGCGAGCTGGTAGCCACCAGCCGCGCCCGGGCCGCCGGCGACCGCAATCCTGCGGCCGCGCAGATCGGCCGGTACCTTCACCTCCTTGGAGTCCAGCAAACGCTTGGAGACCTCCAGGGCGGTGGGGGAAGGTGTCTCGCCGGTGGACGCGCCCATCGATGCGGTGACCTTGACCTCCAAGCCCTTGGAGACGGCGTTGAACAGTCCTGCGGAGAAGCCGGCGACCACCGCGTCCAGCTTGCCCGAGGCGGCGAGCGGCATGGCGTCCTGGCCGCTCTTCACCTTCTGGAGATCGATCTTGATGCCCTCCTGCTTGAAGTACCCCTTGGCATCGGCCAGATAGAGCGGAGCGAAGATTGTGGACGGCATGTGCGCGACCCGCACGGTCTCGGGTGTCGCCGTGTCCTTGTCGTCGCCGCCGTCACAGGCGGCGAGCAGGGGGGCGACGGGGAGCAGGGCAAGCAGAGCTGTCAGACGACGAGACATGAAAAGGGTGTTCCTTACGAGATTTTCTGTGTGCAGAGGACAGGTATGTGGGTGACGAGGAAACCCTCGCCGAGCGGGCAGACGTGGTCACCTCGGAGGCGTGCGCCACGGCATCGTCCAGCGGGCCACGAGGGACACCGCTCCGGTGAAGAGCGCGCCGAGCAGTGCGATGGTGATGAGCGCCGCGTACATGCGCTCGGGCTGGAAGAGTGTCCAGGAGTTCCAGGTCAGATAGCCGAGCCCGTGGTCGGAGGCGACGAACTCCACGGCCACGACGACGACCACGCCCAGCCCTGCTGCAGTGCGAAGCCCCGTCAGCACGCCCGGCAGCGCGCCGGGCAGCAGGACAAAGCGCAGCAGTCGCAGTCCGGAGGCTCCGTATGAACGGGCTGCCTCCAGTGTGCGCGGATCGATCTCCCGTACTCCGGCAAGGGTGTTGATCTGGAGGGCGAAGAAGACGGTGATGGCGACAGAGAGCACCTTCGGCGTTTCGTCGAGACCGAAGACGAGCAGCAGCAGCGGCAAGATGGCGATCTTGGGGAGTGCGTACAGGGCAGCAAAGAGCGGGCTCAGCAGAGCGTTCACTGTGCGTGAGACGCCCATGGCGAAGCCGGCCAGTATGCCGGACAGTGCACCCAGCGCATAGCCGGGCAGTAGCCGACCGAGCGTGGCTTCTGCGTGCGCGCCCAACTCACCGGAGCATGCCATGCGGTACATCCCTGCAGCGATCGTGCACGGCGAGGGGAAGAGCAGTGTGTCGATCACGCCGGTCATCGCGGCAATCTGCCAGATCGTCAGCAGGACCAGCGGTACTGTGATCCCGAGCCAGGTGTTGCGCCCCATCCAGACGACGGCCAGGCGCATGTTCCGTCTCGTCATCATGAAACGGGTCACGGCGCCTCCTCGACGGATTCGATGAGTTGGGAACGCAGCTGGTCCCAGACCCGGGCCCGCAGCCGGCCGAACTCCGGGTGATCCACGATGCCGGGGTCACGCGGGCGTGAGAACGGCACCGTGAACTCGTCCGTCACCCGGCCCGGCCGGGCGGACATCACCAGGACCCGGTCGCCCAGCAGGATCGCTTCGTCGATCGAGTGCGTCACCAGCACCACCGTCTTGTGCTCGGCCTGCCACAGGGACAGCACCTGTTCCTGCATCAGCCGCCGGGTCTGCGGATCCAGTGCGCCCAGTGGCTCGTCCATCAACAGGACGGGGCTGCCGGTGGCGAATGCCCGGGCCAGCGCAAGGCGTTGACGCATTCCGCCGGAGAGCTGGTCAGGATATGCGTCGGCGAACTCCTCGAGTGCCAGGCGCTTCAGCCATCCGCAGGCGGCCTCGTCGGCCTCACGCCGGGAAACGCCCGCCATGCGCAGGCCGAACGCGGCGTTGGAGCGCACGGTCAGCCACGGCAGCACGCCGAAGTCCTGGAAGACGAAGGCCGCCCGCGGAATGCCCCGGGCAGATGCCTCCCACGGAACGCCACGAGAACCCGCGCTCGGCTCGATCCGCCCCGACGAGGGGGCTTCGAGCCCTCCGAGCATCCTGAGCAAGGTGGATTTGCCGCAGCCCGAGGGACCCACGATGCAGACGAACTCCCCTTCACCGACGTTCAGGGAAACCTTCTCCAGGGCCGGTATCAGCCCCTGACGCGGCGAGGGAAACTGCTTGCTCACTTCGACAGCCGAGATCATCGTCACGCCGACTCGAAGATGTGCAGGTCGTAGAAGAGCTGGTACCGCGTCGGGTCGTCCGGCAGGTACCAGTGCAGTCCGGCTTCGGCGAACACGGCGACGATGTTCACCGTGATCACGACCCCGATGAACCAGAGCGCGAACAGCACCACCGGGCGACGTACCTGCCGGGCCGGAAGCCGAGTTGCTGTGGTCCAGTGGCCGAGCGTGAGCAGCACACCGATGCCGAACGCCGAAGCGGAGAAGAGAATCCACGCCCAGACGTAGAGGTGGAGACCGAACACCGTACTTCCGTAGCCCGGGTCGCCCGGCAGGATGTGCAGCATGGTCTGCCGCCAGGAGGCGACCGATCCGGTCATGACACCGATCAGGGCGAGGCCCCAGCCTGTCATGTAGTCGCGCCGGTCGACTGAGCCGGTCAGGGACTTGCGCAGGATGTATGCGGGGCCCAGGGCCGCCAGGATCATGAACATGCGCTGCACGATGCAGAGCGGGCAGGGGTACTCCCCGACCACGAACTGGAAATACAGCCCGCCACAGACCGTACCGGTCCAGCCGACGGCGAAGAGCACGGCGAACCAGAACTGTCCTTGGCCGACGAGTATGCGCAACGTCGAGACGGGCGGATAGGGTTGGGATATGGACGGGGATGCCATAGGTGTGCTGCTTTCAGCTCCGTGTTCAGAAGGTCAGGTGAAGAGCGCTGGTGATGTGGTGTGCAAGGAGCAGGCATGTCGCTCCGAGCGCGAGGGCCCAGCAGCCGAGGATCAGCGGCAGCCGAGTGCCTCGGGAGGTGACCAGCAGCGTGAACAGCAGGCCGATGAAGAGCAGTGCGTCCATCTCGTTCTCTTGGTCTCGAAGATCGTTGTGGTTACTGTGCGGTGCGATTGCAAGGGCTTCAAAGGGTTCACAGGAACCCGGCTTCCTGGACGAAGAGAGCGGCTTGCACTCGGTTTTCCAGGCCGAGTTTGTCCAGAACGCGGACCATGTGCGTCTTCACGGTGGAAAGACTCAGGTCGAGTTCCTGGGCGACCTCGGCATTGGAAAGGCCCTGCGCCGCAGCGTGCAGAACGCTCCGTTCTCGTTCCGTCAGTGCGTCGAGCAGGACGCGTGCGTCGCGCGGGACGAACGTGGCCCGTCCGCGCAGACCGTCGATCACCTGACGGGTGACGGCCGGTGACAGGGCCACGTGCCCGGCGGCAACGGCGCGCACCGCGCGGCGTACGTCCGCGGGTTCGGCCCCCTTCAGCAGGAACCCCTGAGCGCCACTGCGCAAGGCCGCACGGATGTGCGCGTTGTTGTCCAGGGTCGTGAAGACGATCACGTGTGGCGGGCGTGGCAGGGCCGTCAGACGTCGCACCACCTCGATCCCGTCGATGTCGGGAAGACGAATGTCGAGCAGGACCACATCGGGCCGGTGAATGCTCGTCAAACCCAGCGTGTTCACGCCGTCCGGCGCTTCGGCGATCACGCGGATACCCGGGAATGCCCTGAAGACCTCCTGCAGTCCCTGCCGCATGATCGAGTCGCTGTCGGCCAGAAGTACGTCGATCACGTCCGACCGCCCTTGCGGACGATCGCAGACCTGCCCCCGTACCGGGTCAGAACGGCGAGGCCCGCAGCGGCGGAACCCAGCACCGCACACACCAGGCCCTGGAGGGCACTCCCCACATCGCCGTGCACGCCTGCATGCGGGCCGGCCGGGTCGACGGGAGCCAGCACGGACAGCATCCACTCCGCTGTCGTGTGCAGGGTGCCGAGAAGCGTCGCGACGCATATGGCCGCCCAAGCAGCCTCCCTCGAGGAGCACCGCCCGTGCGCGACGGACATCCGGGCGGTCGCCCAGCCGAGGCAGGTTCCGAAGGCCACGTGGACCAGCCGGTCCACGTGCTGGTCCTGCCGGCCCAGCATCTCGCCCCACGGTGCTCCGGCCATGGCTGCGACGGAGAGGAACACCAGGACCGCGGCCCATACGGAGGGCGGAATGCGCCAGCACCGGTTCACCAGGGCCAGCGCGGCCAGGACGAAGAACGCGACCCCCGTGTACCAGATTTGGAGGACGGGCCACGGTGATCGCCACCAGAGTACGGCGGCGACAAGGACGCAACCGGTGAGCAGGGCCATCACGCAACTGCCGTCCCTGCCCCGGGAATCTGCCGTGCCCGGCCGGGCGTGTGCGAAGGGTGCACGGCGTGCGATGAACAGAAGGACCCATCCGAACGCCGTCGCGATCAGGACCTGTTGGAAAGTTCCCCCGATCACTCCGGCGTTGCCGGTCAGGCCCATGGTTCCGGCAACCGACGCCGCCAGGAGCATCACTGCGAAGGCCCCGCCGGAGACGATTTTCAGGATGCGGTCGCCGGACCGGAGCACCGTGCCGAGCACCGCGGCGAGCGCCGCTCCGAAGAGCAGCACTGCCGCGACGATATGGCCCAGGTCGTGCGGCGATGCCGGCGGGAAGGGACAGCCCGGTGAGCAGGGGAGCTCAGCCGCCCCGACGCTGCCGGTCGCGGCCAGTACCAGGCAGCCGGCGATTGGCACGGCGCCACGGCCACCCCCGAGTGGGAGAGCCGCTGCGGTCAGGACGAGTCCTGTGGCAAGGGCCCACAAGACGGAGTGAAAGGCCCCTGCCATCGGGGTCCCCGGTATCCCCAAATGGCTCAGGTACAGAGGGCGTTCCCCCGAGAGACCGAGAAACCCCAGGGCAGCACCCGCCCCTCCGGTCAGGATCGCACCACCACCGAACAAGGCCCGCTCCGTCACACCACGCCATGCGGTGCCGCGACCCTGTCGGACGGCCCCCGCCGTCGACGCAGCCGCCTCGTCGTTCAGACGACGCCTCACGGCGATCGACGGCTCCATGTGCATCCTCCCGGTCCGCAGCG
Organism: Streptomyces sp. AM25; assembly: GCF_058146165.1. Classification (NCBI taxonomy): domain Bacteria; kingdom Bacillati; phylum Actinomycetota; class Actinomycetes; order Kitasatosporales; family Streptomycetaceae; genus Streptomyces; species Streptomyces sp. AM25. The sequence continues at coordinate 22,584 of NZ_JBKIWN010000013.1, forward strand.
AAGGCTGCGCGGCGCACGGGCGAATCATTTCCTTTGCGATCCCTGTGATCGCGAGAAATGCGGCGGCTGGAAGTGCCACGCTTTCCGGTGCATCTCCACTGTGCCCGCACTTTTCCCTCTCACTCATCGGCACTTCGAACCGAAACCGGTCGCTCTTTTCTCCGATGTCCGGTCTGTCGAAAGTTGTAGCGGCCCCGGGCCGTGCCCGTTCAGTCGACGCTGTGCGGGAGCAGAAGCTCGGCATTGTCGGCGTCGTATTCGAAGAGCTCGGCGTAGCGGCCCCAGGTGATCGCTGTGTTGAGTTGCAGATGGGCCTCCTCCTCGGCGAACTGCCTGGCGAGGATCTCGATCAAGGCCTGCTCGCGCACCCGGCCGTTCTCCGCGGCGAGGAGGAGACTGCGGATGATGGTGACGAGGGGGACGTTGGCCAGGGCTGCACCGGCGAAGAGTTGCTTGCGGGGAACGATGTCGGCGCGGGCGAAGGTGCGGCCGGGGGCGGTGAGGTGAAGGCGGTTGGCGCTGACGGTGGCGTAGCCGAGGAGCTGCGCGGCCTCGACGAGTGGCATGAGGTCGTCGATCTCGTAGGAGAGGGCCTCGGCGAGGGCGGGCAGGTCGACGGCCCCGCCGCGGGTGTCGAGGGTGTCGAGGAGCCCGGTGAGCGATTCGATGTTCGCCTTGGGGATCCCGGCACAGCCGGCGGTGATGAGCGGGTCCGCAGGAGCAGCGGCCGGGCGCCGGCCGGTCAGGGCTTCGTAGGCCTCGTTGACGGCCGTGGTGAATTCGGCCGCCTGGCGGTTGCGGGGGTGCGGCAGGTCGACCGCGATCTCGGCCTTGATGCGTCCGGGATTGGTGTCCAGGACGAGGATCCGGTCGGCGAGCTGGACGGCTTCCTCGATGTTGTGGGTGACCAGCAGTGCGGTGCGGGTGGGGATGTGCGGACTGGCGAGCAGTTCCAGGAGTTCCGAGCGCAGTGTCTGTGCCGTCAGGACGTCGAGGGCGGAGAAGGGCTCGTCCATGAGGAGGACGTCGGGCTCGACGACGAGGGCGCGGGCGAAACCGACGCGCTGGCGCATGCCGCCGGAGAGTTCCTTGGGGTAGGCGTTCTCGAAGCCGTCGAGCCCGACCATGTCGATGGCCTCGACGGCCCGGCGACGCCGCTCCTCCGGCCGGACGCCACGTGCGCGCAGACCGAGTTCGACGTTCTGCTGGACGGTCAGCCACGGCATCAGGGCGAAGGACTGGAAGAGCATCGAGGTACCGGGATTGGGGCCGTCGACCAGCTCGCCGCGGTAGCGGACGAGCCCGCTGCTGGTGGCGAGGAGTCCGGCGATGTGCCGCAGGAGTGTGGACTTTCCGGAGCCGGACTTGCCGAGGAGGGCGACGACTTCGCCCTCGTGCACGCTGATGTTGATGTCTTCGAGGACGGGCAGGACGGCGCCGTTGCGGGCGGGGAACGTCTTGTGCAGGTTCTGGGTGGCGATCACGGGGGTCGTGATGGACATGGGGAACTCCTTGTGAAAGATCAGATGGGCGTCAGAGCGGGCAGCGCTGCTGGGCGAAGCGGTACAGGCGGCGCCACAGGAGGCGGTTGAAGAGGACGACGTACACGCTCATGAGGACTGCTCCCAGGAAGTTGCGGGGGAAGTCGCCGTCGGTGGTGGCCTGTTGGATGTAGGCGCCGATGCCGACGGCGGTGAGAGTCGTGGAGCCGTAGGTGACGATCTCGGCCTGGATGGAGGCGTTCCATGCTCCGCCCGAGGCGGTGAGCGCTCCGGTGACGTACGAGGGGAAGACGGCCGGGAGGATGAGCGTCTTCCAGCGCAGCCAACCGCGCAGCCCCAGGTCGGCGGCGGCCTCACGCAGGTCGCCGGGGATGGCGCTGGCGCCTGCGATGACGTTGAACAGGACGTACCACTGGGCGCCGAGTGCCATCAGGGCGATGCAGCCCCAGTTGAGGGAGATGCCGGAGACGCCCAGCACGATGACGGCGAGGGGGAAGACGAAGTTGGTGGGGAAGGACGCCAGGACCTGGACGACGGGCTGGGCGATTCGGCTGATCCTGGGGTTCATGCCGATCCAGGCCCCGATCGGCACCCATACGACCGTGGCGAAGACGACCAGGAGCAGGACGCGCCCGTAGGTGATCAGGGCGATGAGGGCGGCATGTCCCACTTCGGCGGGCGGCACGTTGTCGAGGACGTAGGCGAAGGCCTGCCACACCGCCCAGCCGACGGTGATCGCGTACAGCGCGTAGAAGACGAGATCGGCGCGGCGGCGGCGTACGGGGTCGTGGCGCAGGCGCCCGGAGCTGGTGCCCAGGGCGGCCCTCATGACCCGGTCCAGTCGCTCGCCGGCCGGGCGCAGCAGCCGGGCGAGGGTGGTGGGGAGGGCGGAGCGGCGCAGGAGCTGGAGGACCCAGCTGCGGGGCTGTTCGGCGATCTCGCAGTCCTCGGTGCGGAAGCGCTCGGCCCAGGCGGTGACGGGCCTCCAGAAAAGGAAGTTGACGGAGGTCACCATGATGACCATGACGGCGATGGCCAGGGCGACGCGGCCGCCTTCTCCGTTGCCGAGGGCCTGGGCGACGTACGAGCCGACCCCGGGCAGGGCGTTGTCGGTGCCGCCCACGCTGATGGTCTCGGAGGCAGACAGGGCGAACCAGGCGGCCCCGAAGCTGATCATGCCGTTCCAGACCTGGGCGATCATGCCGCTGGGCACGTCGACGGTCCAGAAGCGCTGCCAACGCGTCAGGCGCAGCAGCCGGGCCGCTTCGTCGATCTCCTTGGGCTGAGTGGTCAGCGACTGGTAGAACGCAAGGGTCATGTTCCAGACGAGCGCGGTGAAGACCGCGAATATCGATGCGCATTCCAGGCCGAGCGTGGAGTGCGGGAACAACGCGATGAACCCGGTCACGGTGACGCTCAGAAAAGTGAGCACCGGGACGGACTGGAGAATATCGACAGCAGGTACGATCACTTTCGCTGCTCGGCGGGAGCGAGCCGCCCAGGTGCCGAAGACGAAGGTGAACAGCACGGACGGAACAAGTCCGGCGAACATACGGAAGACGGATCGGGCCGCGTAGTAAGGCAGCTCTCGCGGGTCGGTGGAAACGGCTGGCGGACGGTCCGGGCGGAAGGGCTGATCCGTGGTGGCACTCACCCTGACCAGCCCGTAGAAGAGGGCGACGATTCCGCAGAGGACGAGTACGTCGACCAGGCGGAGACGGGTGTCACGCGAAGTGAATTCGCGGATTTTCGACATGGTGAACCTGTAACTGTGAAGCGCGCGAGCTGCTCACAAGACCGGGGGTTTCGGGAGCAGCAGAAAGGAAGCCGGGCCCGTACGGGACGACGGCGATACGTAAAAGGCCTGCGTCAGCGGCAGTGCGAAGAAACACGACTGGGAGGTTCGCTGAAGATCACAACGACCACCTCCGTTCGCGTGAAGAGAGAAAAATTCCGGGCCGCAAACCATTTCGGTCCGGCCACGCCGCCACCCTTACACGGTCCACCGGACTGCGTCAAAAGAAAAGCCAATTCCTGAGCGGACCCTGAAGAGAATCTTCAGTAATTCTTCAGGCCGATTCACTGCACGGCGTGCAAGGATTGCCGCATGCGAATCCTGGTAGTGGAGGACGAAGAGGCGCTGGCCGACACCCTGCGGCGCGGCATCGCAGCCGACGGGCATTGGGTCGACGTTGTGCACGACGGCAATACCGGACTGACCAGGGCCCTGACCGAGGATTACGACGTCATCATGCTGGACGTGATGCTGCCCGGCCTCAACGGCTATCGCGTCTGCCGACAGCTGCGCACCCTGGGCATCGACACGCCCATCCTCATGCTGACCGCGAAGGACGGCGAATACGACGAGGCCGAAGGACTCGACTCCGGCGCCGACGACTACCTCACCAAGCCCTTCTCCTTCGTGGTACTGCTTGCCCGACTGCGCGCGCTGAGCCGCCGCAGCAGCCGCGAACGCCCCGCGACCCTTCAGTCGGGCGACCTCGTCCTCGACACGGCTGCTGCCCTGTGCAAGCGCGGCGAGAAGTCCATCGAGCTCACCGCGCGGGAAACCGAAGTCCTCGCCTGCCTGATGTCGGCCGACGGCACGGTGGTGTCCAAGAGCGACATCCTCCAGGAGGTCTGGGCTCCCGCATCCGACCTCGACCCCAACATCGTCGAGGTCTACGTCTCCTCATTGCGCAAGAAGATCGATGCTCCGTTCGGCAGGAACTCCATCCGCACGGTGCACGGTCGCGGATACCGCGTGGACCCCAACGCGGGCTGACCCATCGCACCCGCGGCCCGGTGTGCCCACAGCGCCGAAGACACAGCAGGCATGCAGCCTCCTCTGTCTTCCGGGCACATCGCCCCCGACTTTGGTGGCAGGAGATCAACAACCATCGGTCGACCCGATGGCCGGTTTTCGCACGTGAAAGTGGATGAGGTCCCTTTCCACCACCCTCCAGGAGGTCTCCACGATGATGTACCGGTGGCAGATCTCCCGTGGGGAGTGCCTGACAGCGCTGTTCGCGGCGTTCTACAACGTCGCGGATGTCCTGTCGGTACCGAGCAGCGGGCTCGTGACCGATCACCTCGCTGTCGACCTGACCGGGGCGTTCGCGCTCGGCCTCCTGCTGGTCTTCAGACAGCGGTACCCGATCGCGACGACCGTACTCTTCGTCATCGGTGACTGGATATTCCAGGCACCCAGCGGCCTGATCTGCGCCCTGCTCACGCTGGCGCAGGACGGAGCGATACGCCGGGCATGCTGTGCGGGCCTGATCGCCGTCATCGGCCCCGTCTTCACGCCGTGGATCGCCGGCAGGCCCTTCGAATTCGTCCTCGACGGCGCGAACAGCATCGCCCGCGCACTGATCTATGTCGTGGCACCGATCGCGGCGGGTACCTATCTGCGCAAGCGGCATGTGCGCCTCGTTTCACTGGCGGAGTACACAGCGCATTTGGAACGCGAGCAGGCTCTGGTGACCGCGCGGGCCCAGGCAGAGGAACGCAACCGCATCGCCAGCGAGATGCACGATGTCGTGGCGCACCAGGTCACTCATGTCCTGCTCTATGCAGGGGCATTGAAAGTGGGTGCCCACCGAGGTCCCGACTGGGTGGTCCAACAGGCCGATCTCATACGCCAGTCCGGGATCGAGGCTCTCGAGGAGCTCCGCGCAGTGCTGGGTGTACTGCGCCCGCCGGGCACGGAAGACGTCCCGGCCCCCCTAAAGCCGCCGGCCGTGCGGGCCGTGGAACGGCTGGTCGACAGGACCCGTGCGACCGGCACTCCCGTGGAGCTGACGGTCGAGAAAGCAGCCGTCATCGTACCGGCCGAAGTACGACACGCGGTCTACCGCATCGTGCAGGAGGCGCTGACCAACGCGATCCGGTACGCGCCCAGGGCCCCCGTGGAGGTCGAACTGCGCTGCGCCGAGGGCCTGTACCGGGTGCGCGTGGCCAACGAGCCACCCCGCGGGCCGGTACCCGTGGTTCCCAGCGGCGGCAACGGCCTGGTGGGCCTGCGGAAGCGCGTACAAGACCTGGGCGGCGCTTTCAGCGCGAGGCCCCGGAGCGGGGGCGGCTTCGCCGTCGAAGCCTTGCTCCCTTTCAGCGACCCCAACAATCTCAACGATTCCGGGGCCTTGGCCCCCGCTCCGAAAGCAAGTGAGAGATGATCAAGGTACTGCTCGTCGACGACGACAGCATCGTCCGCCAGGGCCTGACGACCATCCTGGAAGCTGCCGACGGCATTCACGTCGTGGGGCAGCTCAACGACGGCACCAAGGCCGTCGAGGCGGCCCGCGCGCTGCAGCCCGACGTGGTGCTCATGGACATCCGCATGCCTCGCATGGACGGCTTGACGGCCGCGTGTGCCCTGACGTCCGAGCTGAGCGATCCCCCCAAGATCATCATGCTGACGACCTTCAGCCAGGATGCGTACCTGCGCTCCGCGCTGCGAGCGGGAGCAGCCGGCTTCCTCCTCAAGGACTGCGAGCCGGAAGAACTGATCCAGGCCGTCCGCATCGTCTTCGCCGGCGAGGCGATGCTCTCCCCTGCCATCACACGGCACTTGATCGCCTCGTACACCACGCTCCCCCGCCCCACCGAGGCCGAGCTGCAAGCCTTGGACTCCCTCAGCTCTCGCGAACGCGAAGTGCTGCAAGGGATCGCCGAGGGCAAGTCGAACGCCGACATCGCCACAGCGCTGACCGTCAGCGAGCCCACGGTGAAGACCCATGTCAGCCACATCCTTACGAAACTCGGCGCGAACAACCGCGTCCAAGCCGCCCTCGTCGCCTACAACGCACGACTGGACGGCCGTGCGCCGGTCCGGTCGGGCCGGGCTTGAATCCCCAAGAAACGCAAGGAATGAAAATGCACGCCCCGCTGTCCTTCCCCATCCGCCGAGGCCGGCCCTTCCGTCAGCGGACGGCCGTACTCAGGGCGGGCTCGGCTCTCGGTGCGTCGCGCCGGGCTCTCCCCCGTCTTTCCCGCATGCTCAGTCCGGCTCCGGGCATTGCCACGACGGCCGGCAGCCGACCGGGCCAGGCAGTTACCGAGCTCGCGCGCCTCGCCGCCGAGCGCGTACTCACCGCCGACCAGGTCGCCGCATCCAAGTGGGTGAGCGGCCGCCCCATCGAGGACCCGGCGCGCGAGCAGCAGGTCCTGGCCGACATGGACGTCCGGGCCCGCGAACTCGGCGTCGACCGCGCCACCGCACAGCGAATCTTCGAGGACCAGATCGCGGCCAGCAAGCTCGTCCAGCGCCGCCTGCACGACCGCTGGCGCGCCAACCCCCAGGAAGCCCCCACGGAAGCCCCCGACCTCACCCGGGTCCGCGACCGGATCAACCGCATCAACGCGGAAATGCTGACCGTCACCCAGGAAGCCCAACACCTGCTGACCGCACCGGAGTTCCCGGCCGCACGCAACGAGGCACGTACCCGTGTGGCCGAGGACATGCGACTCGAAACCCCTTACCGCCAGGGGCTGCATCGCGCATTGGAAGGACTCTGCGGCACGCCGCGGAGCACGAAGTAAGGAAAGGCGAATCCTCATGGAATTCCGGCGACTCGGCCGCAGCGGCCTGTCCGTCAGCGCCATCGCGTACGGCAACTGGTTCACCCACGGCTTCCAGCTCCAGGACGACCACGCCGTCGCCTGTGTGCGAGCCGCCCTCGATGCGGGCATCACGACGTTCGACACGGCGGACCTGTACTCCAAGACCCTCGCCGAAACGGTACTCGGCCGGGCCCTGGCCGCAGAGCGACGGGAAGGCCTGGAAATCATGACCAAGGTCTTCTGGCCGACCGGCCCCGGTGCGAACGACCGAGGCCTGGGCCGCAAGCACGTCATCGAGTCGTGCCACGCCTCACTGCGCCGGCTCCGGACCGATTACGTCGACGTCTACCAGGCGCACCGCTTCGACCGCACTGTGCCTCTGGAAGAGACGATGCTGGCCTTCGCCGACCTCGTCAGACAGGGCAAGGCCCTCTACATCGGCGTCTCGGAGTGGACCGCCGAGGAGATCACGCGCGGCGCCGCACTGGCCCGCGAACTGCACGTCCCCTTCATCTCCAACCAGCCTCAGTACTCCCTGCTGTGGCGGGCCGCCGAGGCGCAGGTGTTCCCGGCATCCGAGCGCGAAGGGATCGGCCAGTTGGCTTGGTCACCGCTGGCTCAAGGCGTACTCACGGGCAAGTACAGGCCGGGACAGCCGCCGCCGACCGGCTCCCGCTGCTCCTACGACGCCTACAACCCGTTCATCGATGCACTCATACGGGACGAAGTCCTCGCCAAGGTCCAGCAACTGCGCCCGCTCGCGGAACAGGCTGGACTGACGATGTCCCAACTCGCCATCGCCTGGGTGCTGCAGAACCCGCATGTGTCGTCGGCAGTCATCGGCGCTTCCCAGCCCGCGCAGATAGCCGAGAACGTCGGGGCCGTCGGCGTACGGCTCGATGCCGATCTGATGGCGGCGATCGACGACGTACTTGCCGGGGTCGTCGAGGACGACCCGCGACGCACGATCTCGGTCACGCCCTGACCCATTTGACAACGACGTGAACAGATGGGCTGGGTGTCGGGCTGGGAGAAGACGATGCCCCGCCCGCTCACCCCGAGGGGGAGTGGGGGTCCCTCTCCCGACACGTCCACTCCGAAAGAGCATCCACGCACTGTCGACCAATGAGGTGAAGCCCGGACTGGAAGGAATACCGAGGTGCAGACTCCGGGCACGCCCAAATCGGCTGCTGTCGTTGCCCCTCGTGTCGTCGCGGCAACGTCTCACATGAGCACATACGGCGAGGAACACGCAGATGCCTCTGTCTTCTCCAGCAGGATCGGGCCGGAGGTTCACCCGGTCGGAGGTTCTGCCCGCGCTGGCGGCTCTGGTCTACAGCCTTGCCCGCGTACTCTCGGGCCCCGCAAACGGGCTCCTCGCCGGCAGGGCCGGCGTGGCGGCCGCCGCGGTTTCGGCCCTCAGCCTCCTGATGGTCTTCCGCTTGCGCTACCCCATCACCACCGCCGTCATCGCCGCGGTGGGCGACTGGTTCGTCTTCGCCCCCGGCGTCATGTTCCTCGCCCTGTTCACCGTCGCCCAGCAGGGCAGCTTGCGCATCGCCTGGATCCTGGGAGCAGCTTCCGCAGTGGCCGGGTCGCTCACCCCCGAGGCCACGGGCATGTCGTACACCCTCACCTTCTGGGGGTACTACCTCGCCCGGACGCTCTCGTACCTGCTCATCCCCATCCTCGTCGGCAGAGCCTTTCACGCCGGCCAGGTCAGCATCCTGACCCTCTCCGAGCACACCGCCCAGCTCGAGCGGGAGCAACAGCTCCTCGCCGAGCGGGCCCAGGCGCAGGAGCGCACCCGCATTGCCCAGGAGATGCACGATGTCGTGGCGCACCGCGTCACTCACGTGGTCATCCACGCCGGTGCCCTGAAAATGCACCCTGAGCGTGGCCCGCAGTGGGTCACCGAGCAGGCCGACCTCATCCGCCGGGCCGGGATCCAGGCGCTGGACGAGCTGCGCGGCATCCTCGGCGTCCTCCAGCCGCCCGGCAGCGCGGACAAGCCCTCGCCCCTGGAGCCACCAGGCGTCCGCGCCCTGGAACGCCTCGTCGAGGGCACCCGTGCCACCGGCACACCCGTGACCCTGACGATGAACGAGGCGCCGGAACCGGTTCCCGTCAGCATCCGGGCCGTGGTCTACCGGTTCGTCCAGGAAGGGCTCACCAATGCCGTCCGGTACGCGCCCGGAGCGCCCGTCGAAGTCGAGCTGCACCATGGCCCGCATTCACTCAAGGTCAGCGTGACCAACGGCCCTCCTGTCACCGCAGCTGCTCCCCTGCCGAGCGGCGGGCACGGCCTGGCCGGGTTGCGCAGGCGCGTCGAGGAACTGGGCGGAGACTTCCGTGCGGCCCCGGGCCCGGACGGGGGATTCCGCATCGCGGCGACGATTCCCCTCACCACCGAGTCGGCACCGGACCGGCTGTCCAAGGAGAACAATGATCAAGGTAATGCTGGTTGACGACGACAGCATCGTGCGCCAAGGGCTCGTCACCATCTTGGAGGCGGCGAACGACATCCACGTCGTGGCACAGATCGGCGACGGCTCGCAGGCCGTGGACACGGCTCGCAAGCTCCTGCCGGACGTCGTGCTCATGGACATCCGCATGCCTCAGATGAACGGCCTGGCCGCCACGGAAGCGCTGATGACGGAGCTGGCCGACCCGCCCAGGGTCGTGGTCCTCACCACCTTCGGCCAGGACGACTACGTCCGCACGGCGCTGCGTTCCGGCGCGGCCGGCTTCCTGCTCAAGGACAGCGAGCCCGAAGAGCTCATCCGCGCCATCCATGTCGTGCACGCGGGCGACGCCATGCTCTCCCCGGCCGTCACCCGGCACCTGATCGCGTCGTACGCGGCCATTCCGACCGTCAGCCAGAACAACGCCGAGGCCCTGGGCACACTCACCGAACGCGAGCGGGAGGTCCTCACTGCCGTGGCCCGGGGGCTGTCCAACGCCGATATCGCCCAGGAACTCTTCATGAGCGAAGGCACCGTGAAATCCCACCTCAGCAGCATCTTCAACAAGCTCGGCACGACCAACCGCGTGCAGGCCGCGCTCCTTGCCTACACGGCCGGCCTGGGCCAGGAGTCAACCGAGCAATGAACAGGCAGGCCTGCCATCGTCGTGTGCTCTGGCGGCCTACCTGTTCCGGCAGATGATGCCGCCTGCATGGCGTCCGGCTATGGGAAGGCGTCAACGCGCCAGTTACTCCATCGTGCCTCCATGAATCATTCTTTCGTCCCATGGATACGACCGTACGGCAGGAAATCATTGGTCCCGGACGACCCGTCCGACCGATATCAGGAGGCATTGACCATGGCCACCACGCGTACCGCACACACGGTATGGAACGGCAACCTCGTCGACGGCAGCGGCGAGGTCACCTTCGACTCGTCCGGCATCGGCACCCAGGCCGTGTCCTGGCCCTCCCGTGCCGAGCAGGCGAATGGCAGCACCAGCCCCGAAGAGCTGATCGCCGCCGCCCATTCCAGCTGCTTCTCGATGGCCCTCTCGCACGGCCTGACCGAAGCCGGCACTCCGCCCACCCGGCTGGAGACGAAGGCCGACGTGGACTTCCAGCCCGGCGAAGGCATTACCGGCATCCAACTCACCGTCCAGGGCCAGGTCCCCGGCCTCGACGAGCAGGCCTTCGTCGCGGCGGCCGAGGGCGCCAAGAACAACTGCCCCGTCAGCCAGGCCCTCACCGGCGTCGACATCACGCTGAATGCCACCCTGGTCTGACCACCAGGCCACCAAGCGGCGCTGCGGCCTTGAGCCCGCAGCGCCGCGCGCGTATGGGTCCGCCCTGGTCGTGAGGAGCCGAAGACCGTCGATGACGCCCTCAAAGCAGTTTCCCCTCAGGCCGACCGGCTGCGCCGGACGCTGATGTCCGGTTGCCGGCGGCGCCGGGCGCTTCAACCAGCTTGAGGAGAGCCCCTGACTATTACCACGGGGGCATCTCGGCACCCTGGTGGGCAGGAGCAGCGCCATCGCGAGGCAGAGCGAAAAGTCGACCTGTCACGATGATGAACAGGGCGGTGAGTGAATGCGATGACCGCGGCCGTCCCGTTAGCGCGCAATATCACTATCACCGTCATCATGCGCGCTTGCATGATCTTCGACCGATACAGAGCGAGTTGGGCATCGTCAACCCACCATCCACTGGCTGATCAGCGAGCCCACCAAGCACCCGCCGCATGGTGCGAGGACCCGCTCGCACCGGTCGGCACCAGGCCCAGCTCGCAGGCCAGGGCGGCCGCCTCGATACGGTTCTTCAGGTTCAGCTTGGTGAAGATCTGCGACGCCTGGGATTTCACGGTGGTTTTCGACATGCAAAGCCGCCGAGCGATCTGGGTGTTTGCGAGGCCGGCCCCGATGAGTTCAAGCATCAGCAGCTCGTCATCGCCGAGCTGGGCCAGCGATCTCCGGTTCCGTGCACGTCTGTTGTCCTGCTCTCTGGCCCTGCGCACCAGTTCGTCCAGCGCTTCAGGGACGACAGTGCAAGCACCGAGCAATACCGCCCGAAGAGCAGCTGTCAACTGGCGGGCAGGCAGATCGCGCCGCAGGACGCCCGAAGCGCCCACCATCAGCGCATCCAGGGCACAATCATGGACGTCACAGTCCGAAAGCAACAGAACTTTGGGGTGCTCATCAAGATTCATCAGTTCACGAGTCACCGTGGCGCCATCGGTATCCAGCAGGTGAGTATCGATCAGGGCCAGATCAGGCTGATGAGCATGTGCTGTTGCGATGGCTCCGACGCCATCGCTCGCCTTGGCAACCACGCGGAATTCTGACGTCGAGTCTACACGCAGGCACAATTTCTGCCTGATATCTTTTTGAGCGCCTACCACCAGCACGGACGCAACCATGTTGAACTCCTCTCGCTGATCCGCCGGCTCAACAGCGGGTGCAGGGCTGCACCACGAGGGGCGGTGGCGGCCAGACAGCCCCGGGTCTACGGACAAGGAGCGGGCCCAGCTGCTGTGGGCTATCCCTTCCGGATCCCGCAGCCCGATCCGGAAGGTGAGCCTCCTATTGATGCCAGACGCTGGGCCGGATGCCTCCCAGGTCCCCTGATATCGACATTCGCAGTCGAAACCGATGGCCCGTGTTGAGTTGTCTACGCCGCTCTCGCGGTGCGTGACTCCGATATTGGTGCGCGAGAAGGCCAGTGGGCATCGTCTTATGAACTGCTCTGCATAACCTGAAAGGTTGGCGATGCCTCCATCGTCCGTAGAGGCGTTCTTGGCTCAGCCCCGTCCTGGCCGAAGGGTGCCTGCGAAACACGTCGCTCCCCAACCCCGCCCCTTTGCCTCCTCCTGGGATGAAGTCCCCGCAAGCAAAGAACTGTTGCCAGTGCCAGCCCGGAACCGAGGGTCGGGCCGACTGCGGCGGGATGGCGCGCCCTCCGTCACCTGTCTGACGTTCGCAGGGGCGGAGAATCCGGTCGCCGGTGGCGTGGCGCGCTGATAGCTTGCTGCAGTGGATCTCTTCTCCCACACGTGGACGGCGTTGCGCACGGCGGTCGCCGCACTCGCGGACGACGACTTCGAGCGGCCGTCCGGCTGCACCGGCTGGCTCGTGCGGGACCTGGTGTGCCACCTGATCATCGATGCGCAGGACGTCCTGATCACTCTCGTGACCCCTGCCGAGACGGAACCGACCAGGGACGCGGTGACGTACTGGGAGGTCGTCGACACCCCGGCCGGCGACGACCCGCTCGACGCACTGATCGTCCGGCTGGCCGCCGCGTACGGGGACCCTGCACTGCTCAAGTTCCACCTCGACGACGTGGGGTCGGCCGCCGGGCGCGCCGCCGGACTCGCGGATCCGGACGTCCGGGTCGACACCCGAGGCCAGGTGCTCACCGCGGGCGACTACCTCGGCGCGTATGTCCTGGAATGGACGCTCCACCATCTCGACCTGATCGCGCACGTCCCGGACGCGGCCGAGCCGCCCGCCGAGGGTCTGTCCCGCTCCCGCGCGATGCTGGAGCAGATCGCCGGGGTCGCGTTCCCGGCGTCGTTCTCCGACGAGGACGCGCTCCTGATCGGCACGGGGCGCCGTGCCCCGACCGACGCGGAGAGGGCCGGACTCGGCGAGCCAGCCGCCCGGCTGCCGCTCGCCCTCGGCTAGGGCTTCCGCCGCAGGCAGCACGAACAGACCGGAACGAGCTGCGCATATGGCCGGATCCTCCCTCGTCCCGGTCCTACCGCCCTGAAATGATCAACGCCGTCGTACCCTCCCGCACCATCACAGATCGGATTCAGCACATGCGTCGGCGCATAACGGGCGGCCTGGTGGCCGGACTTGCCCTCACCGGAGCCCTGTTCGGGGCCGTTCCGTCCGCTCAGGCCGCCACTGCGGGGGCCCCGAACCTCAACTGTGTGAACGAGTACATCGGGTTCAACAACGGGCAGCCCTTCTACCACGTCCAGTGCGGCGTCATCGGGCAGGCGACCTGGTACGCGAACGCCGCCTGCTCGGACGGCACCGTCAAGAGCGCCGGCCCCATGACCAACTTCCAAGAGGTGTGGGTGTACTGCCCGGCGGGCACCGAGGTGAAGCGGGGCTGGGTCACCAGCTACTGATCCAACGGTCGTTCAGCCGCCCGGCACCGTCCAGCTCAGGACCGGCGTGGACTGCAGCCACGCCAGCAGGCACAGTGCAGCCAGCACGCCGAGGCTCCAGCCGATCACCTTGCGGAGGATCTCGCCCTCGCGGCCGGAGATGCCCAGTGCGCCGGCGGCGATCACCAGGTTCTGCATGGCGGCGGCCTTGCCCTGGACGCCGCCGGTGCTGTTGGTGGCGGCCATGAGCAGGGGGGACAGGCCTGCCTGCCGGGCGGCGGACACCTGCATGGCGCCGAACAGGGCATTGGAGGACGTGTCCGAACCGGTCAGGGCCACGCCGAACCAGCCGAGGAAGCCGGAGAGCAGGGCGAAGGCGCGGCCGAGGCCGGCCAGCCAGGTGCCCAGGGAGACGGCCATGCCCGAGAGGTTCATGACGTAGGACAGGGCGAGTACGCAGGCGATGGCGAGGGCGGCCCGGCGCAGCCCGTACAGGGTCTCCGCGTAGCAGCGCACCGCTTGGCGGGCCGGTACGCGCAGGATGACGGCGGTGAGGACTCCGGCGATCAGCAGCAGGGTGCCGGAGGCGCCGAGCCAGCCGAAGTCGAAGACCGTGATGCTGAGCGGGCGGCCGTCGGTGCCGAGGACTCTCAGGCCGGGCCAGGAGAAGGTCACTTCCTGCGCTGCGAGGAAGCGCTGGACGGGGCCATGGTACGAGGTCAGGGCGAACAGGGCGATCAGGAGCACGTACGGGGAGAAGGCCCGGAGGATCTCCGAGGGGCGGTCGGAGCGCTGCGGTGGTTCGCCGCAGCGTGGTCTCCACACCCGCAGCAGCGTGATCAGCGCTGCCGTCGAGACCGACGCGGCGACGATGTCGGTGAGTTGGTAGGCGAAGTAGTTCGAGCACAGGAACTGTCCGGTGCCGAAGCCCACGCCGGCGGCCAGTGCCGCGGGCCACGCCTCCGCCAGGCCCCTGCGGCCGTCGAGCATGAGCAGCAGGACGAACGGCACGAGCGCCGCGATGACGGCGGACTGCCGGCCGACCATGGCGCCGAGGTCGTGCGCGGGGTACCCGGTCACCTTGGCCAGGGCCTGGATGGGGTTGCCGACCGAACCGAAGGCCGCGGGTGCGGTGTTGGCGAAGGTGGCGACCGTTGCCGCCTTGAGCGGTCCCAGGCCGAGGGCGAGCAGCAGCAGCGAGGTGATCGCGATCGGGGTGCCGAAGCCGGAGAGGGATTCGACCATGGCGCCGAAGCAGTAGGCGATGAGGATGGCCTGCACGCGCAGGTCGCCGGAGAGCGAGGAGAACGTCCTGCCCACGATGTCGAAGTGGCCGCCGACGCGCTGCAGCCGGTTGATCCAGACGGCGTTGACGACGATCCAGACGATGGGGAACAGCCCGAAGGCCGCTCCTTCGGCCGCGCCGTCGGCGACCTGGGGCAGCGGCATGCGGTAGACGGTCGCGGCGATCAGGGCCGCGGTGGCCAGGCCGCCGAGTGCCGCGCGGTGGGAGGCGGTGCGCAGGACGCCGAGCAGGGTGAGGAGCACCAGCAGGGGCAGGGAGGCGAGGAGTGCACTGAGGGCGGGGTGCCCGAGGGGGTCGGGGACTTGTCGGAACACGGAGGCGTCTCGCTTTCCGCCCGGCCTCGACGGCCGGGCCACGCACGACCCTTCAACGGCCTGCCTTCGACTACCTGGTTTCAACGGCCTGTCAGCGCAGCGCCCAGCGTCTTCGCCGCCTCCGCGACCAGCGCGCCGAACGCCGTGCGCGAGGTCTCGCTCATCCGGCTCGTGGGGACGTTGACGCTGATGCCGGCCACCGGCAGCCCGGCTGCGCCGACTACCGCCGCCGCGACCGCCGAGACGTCCGAGCGCCATTCGCCGCTGTTGGTCGCGTAGCCCCGCGCCCGGATGACGGTCAGTTCCGCCCGCAGCCGTTCCGGGTCGGTGATGGTGGTGCCGGTGTAGCGGGGCAGGCCCTCGGCGAGGTAGCGCTCGATCGTCTCCGGCGGGCTCGCGGCGAGCACGGCCTTGCCGTTCGAGGAGGCGTGCAGCGGCAGCAGCTGCCCCAACGGCAGGACGATGCGTACGGGTTGGGACGTCTCCAGCCGCTCGATCAGTACGACCTTGCCGCCCTCCGGCACCGTCAGGTGGACGGTCTCGTCGGTGCGCCGGCGCAGTTCCTCCAGCACCGGGAGGGCGATGTCGCGCAGCCCGAGCTCGCCGGTGGCGCTGCGGCCCACCTGCAGCGCCTTGGTGGTGACCACCCAGCGGGTGACCGGCTCCCCCGTGGGCCGGATCCAGCCCGCGCCGTGCAGGGTGACCAGCGCGCGCTGCACCGAACTCTTCGGCAGGCCCAGCGTCCTGGCCAGCTCCGCGACGCCGGCCGGCTGGCGGGCGGCGACCTCCTCCAGGGTGCGCAGGGCGTTGAGGACGTTCTGCATCCATTGACTCCTCCCGCTCGCGGTGCCTACCCTCCGGCATGCCTCATCACGGTACGGCGTGCCACAACACGGCACAATGGCTTGGGAGTTGATCGTCATGGCCTCCCGCATCGGACAGCACTTCCTCCAGATCCCCGGCCCCACCCCCGTCCCCTACCAGGTGCTGCGCGCCATCGCGGCACCGACGATCGACCACCGGGGCCCCGAGTTCGCCGCCCTCACCCTCCGGCTGCTCGACGCCCTCAAGCCGGTGTTCGGCACCGACGGCCCCGTCGTGATCCACCCGGCCTCCGGCACCGGCGCCTGGGAGGCCGCCCTGGTCAACACGCTCAGCCCCGGCGACCGGGTGCTCTTCTGCGAGACCGGCCACTTCGCCGACCTCTGGCAGCGGATGGCCCGCTCCCTCGGCCTCGACGTCGTCGTCCTGCCCGGCGACTGGCGCCACGGCGCCGACCCGGACGCCGTGCGCCGCGAACTCGACGCCGACACCGGCAGGTTGATCAAGGCGGTGTGCGTCGTGCACAACGAGACCTCCACCGGTGTCACCAGCCGCGTCCCCGGGATCCGGCAGGCCCTCGACGCCGCCGGCCACCCGGCGCTGCTACTCGTCGACGTCGTCTCCTCGCTCGCCTCCATCGACTACCGCCACGACGCCTGGGGCGTCGACGTCACGGTGGCCGGGTCGCAGAAGGGCCTCATGCTCCCGCCCGGGCTGGGCTTCAACGCCGTCAGCCGCAAGGCGCTCGACGCCGCCCGCACCGCCCGGCTGCCCAAGTCCTACTGGGACTGGCGGCCCGTCATCGAGGCCAACCGGCACGGCCGCTTCCCCAGCACCCCCGCCACCAACCTCCTCTACGGACTGGAGGAGGCCCTGCGCCTGCTGCACGCCGAGGGCCTGCCGCAGGTCTTCGCCCGGCACGCCCGGCACGGCGCCGCCACCCGGGCCGCCGTGCACGGCTGGGGACTCGAGGTGCTCTGCGCCGACGAGCGCGAGTACTCCGCGACCCTCACCGCCGTCGTCCTGCCCTACGGCCACGACGCCGATCACGTGCGCGCCGTCATCCTGGAGCGCTTCGGGATGTCCCTGGGCGCGGGCCTGGGCCGGCTCGCCGGGCGCGTCCTGCGCATCGGACACCTCGGCCGGATCGGCGACCTGACGCTCGCCGGCACCCTGGCCGGCGTGCAGATGGGGCTCCAGCTCGCCGGCGTCCCCCTCGACCCGCGCGGACTCGACGCCGCCCTCGACCTGCTCCGCGCCCCCTGAAGGGAGACCCGCGTGCCGAACTCCTCGTCCCCCTCCCGCAGCACGGCCGACGGCCTCGCCCAGCGGCTCCGCCGCGACCTCGACGGCGAGGCCCGCTTCGACGACTACACCCGCCACCTGTACTCCCGCGACGCCAGCATGTACGCCATCACCCCGCTCGGCGTCGCCTTCCCCCGGCACGCCGAGGACGTCCGCGCGGCCGTCGCCGCGGCCGCCGAGCACGGCGTGTCCGTCACCGCGCGCGGCGCAGGCACCAGCCTCGCCGGACAGACCGTCGGCGCAGGCCTCGTCCTCGACCTCTCCCGCCACATGCACCGCATCGTCGGCCTCGACCCCGAGGCCCGTACCGCCGTGGTGGAACCCGGGGTCGTCCAGGAGCAGCTCAACCGGGCCGCCGCCGCACACGGGCTGATGTTCGGCCCCGACACATCCACCGGCAACCGGGCCACCGTCGGCGGCATGATCGGCAACAACTCCGCGGGCAGCGGCTCCCTGCGCCACGGCATGACCGTCGACCACGTCCGCGCCCTGGACGTCGTCCTCTCCGACGCGACCTGCGCCCGCCTCGCACCCGTCACCGAGGCCGAACGCGCCCGCCGTGCAGCCCTGCCCACCCTCGACGGCCGCATCCACCGCGACCTTCCGCCCCTCCTCGCCGCCAACTCCCGGGCGATCGCCGAGGACTTCCCCGCCTTCTGGCGGCGCGCCTGCGGCTACCGGCTCGACCGCCTCGCCCGCAGCGCCCCCTTCGACCCGGCCCAGCTCCTCGTCGGCTCCGAAGGCACCCTCGCGCTCACCACCCGCGCCGAGGTCGCCCTCGTCCCCGCCCCCGCCCGGACGGTCATCGCCGTCGGGCACTTCACCTCCGTCGACGCCGCCGTCGAGGCCACCGAGGACGCCCTGGCCTGCGACCCCGCCACCGTCGAACTCCTCGACCGCACCATCCTCGACCTCTCCCGGCAGAAGATCGAATACGCCGCGCTGGGCGCCCTCCTCGAAGGCGACCCAGGCGCCCTGCTCTTCGTCGCCTTCACCGGCGACGACGCCGACGAACTGGACGCCCGCCTGGGCGAACTGACCGCCCTGTGGGCCCGCCACGGCCACGGCTATCACACCCTGCACGCCACCACACCCGACCGGCAGGCCGCACTCCTCAAGGTCCGCAAAGCGGGACTCGGCCTGCTGATGTCCGCCGGCGAGGGCACCCGACGCCCCCTCGCATTCGTCGAGGACACGGCCGTCCACCCCTCTCAACTCGCCGCGTACACCCGCCGGTTCCGCGCCGTCCTCGACCGGCACGGCCTCACCGCCGGCTTCTACGGCCACTGCTCCGTCGGCTGCCTGCACATCCGGCCCTTCGTCGACCTCGCCGACCCCGCACAGGTCCGCACCCTGCGCGCCGTCGCCGAGGAGATCAAGGACCTGGTGGGCGAGTACGGCGGCGTCAACTCCAGTGAGCACGGCGACGGTCTGGCCCGCAGCGAGTTCAACCGGGAGATCTTCGGCCCCCGCCTCTACGAGGCCATGCGCGAGGTCAAACGGCTCTTCGACCCCGACAACCGCTTCAACCCCGGCAAGATCGTCGACGCCCCCGCCCTGACCGACCACCTGCGCGACGCCGCCCTCACCCCCGCCGCACCGCTGCGCACCCGGCTCTCCTTCCCCGTCGTCGACGGCATGCGCGGCGCCGCCGACCGCTGCATGAACATCGGCGCCTGCCGCAAGACCGGCGCCGGCACCATGTGCCCGTCCTACATGGCCACCCGCGAGGAGCACGACTCCACCCGCGGCCGCGCCGGCGCCCTGGTCAAGGCCCTCTCCTCCCCCGACCCCCGGCGCGCCCTGGGCGACGAGCGCCTCCACGGGATCCTCGACCTGTGCCTGATGTGCAAGGCGTGCAAGAGCGAATGCCCGCTCGGCGTCGATATGGCCGCACTCAAGGCCGAGACCCTCTCCCACCACCACGACCTGCACGGCGTCCCGGCCCGCTCCCGCCTCTTCGCCGCCGCCCGCGCCCTCAACCGGCTCGGCTCCGCCACCGCTCCCCTGTCCAACCTCCCCGGCCGGATCCCGCTGCTGCGCACCCTCCTCGACCGGACCCTGGGCATCACCCCGCACCGGCCGCTGCCGGTCTTCGCCCGCAGCAGCCTCGTACGCTGGTCCCGGCAGCGGAGCCGCACGGTGCAGCCCGCCCCTATGGGCCAACTCACCTTCCTCGCGGACTCGTTCACGACCTACACCGAGCCGGGCATCGGCCGCGCGGCCGTGGAACTACTGGAACACTGCGGCTGGGAGGTCCACTTGGAGAGCGGCGGCTGCTGCGGCCGCGCCGCGCTCTCCAAGGGCCTGGTGGACGATGCCAAGGAACAGGCCCGCGCGCTCGCCCACCGCATCGCCGCCTCCTCCGCCCCCGGCACGCCGGTCGTCGGCTGCGAACCCTCCTGCCTGATGACCTTGCGGGACGAACACCTGGCGATGCACCCCGACGACCCGGTGATCCAGGACCTCGCCGGACGGGTTCGCCAGGCCGAGGAACTCCTCCTGGAGGCGATCGCCGACGGTCGGCTCCGGCTGCGCGCCGACTCCTGGCCCGCCGGCCGGCGCCTGCTGTTCCACGGCCACTGCCACCAGAAGGCCGAGGTCGGCACCGCGGCCACCGTCGCCCTGCTCAGGTCCGTCCCCGGCACCGAGGTCGTCGAGCCGGACGCGGGCTGCTGCGGCATGGCGGGCTCCTTCGGCTACGAGTCGGAGCACTACGGCCTGTCCATGACCGTGGGGGCGGACCGGCTCTTCCCCGCGGTGCGGGCCGAGCCCGACACCACGGTGATCGTCGCCACGGGGACCTCGTGCCGGCAGCAGCTCCTCCACGGGACGGGGCGGAGGGCCTGGCATCCGCTGGAGGTCGTCCGTGCTGCGCTGTGAGTGGCCATCAATTGCGTTTGCACATCGACGAGTTGGGGCCTCGAACAGGCCTTGCGATTTTGTTCAACAATCCTCTACGCTGCCGTATCCGGCGGCCGTTCGCCGCCCTCCACCCTCTCACCTCCGCGAGGTGCGTATGGGAACCATCGCCCCCCGTCTGTCCGGACCGCAGGCGTCCGCAACTCCGGCCGAGGCCCGGGCGGCCTTCCGGTCCGGCACGGCCGTACCCACCGCGGGCTGGGCGGACGGCCGGACCCAGGCCAACCTGATCGCCGTTCCGCAGGACTGGGCCTACGACGTCCTGCTGTTCGCCCAGCGCAACCCCCAGCCCTGCCCCGTCCTCGACGTCACCGAGCCCGGCGTCCCCGGCACGCCGCTCGCCCCCGGCGCCGACCTGCGCACCGACCTGCCCAAGTACCGGGTGTGGGAGGACGGCCGGCTCGTGGCGGAACCCACCGACGTCACCGGCCTGTGGCGCGACGACCTGGTGGCCTTCCTCATCGGCTGCAGCTTCACCTTCGAAGCGACCCTGAGCGCGGCGGGCATCCCGCTGCGCCACATCGAACAGGGCCGCAACGTCTCCATGTACGTCACCAACCGCCCGTGCCGGCCCGCCGGGCGGCTGCACGGACCGCTGGTGGTCTCCATGCGGCCCGTCCCCACGCGGCAAGTCGCGGAGGCCCGCCGGCTGACCGCCCTCATGCCCGCCGTCCACGGCGCCCCCGTGCACGTCGGCGACCCCGCCGCGATCGGCGTCACGGACCTCGGTGCACCCGACTTCGGCGACCCGGTCGAGATCCGCAGCGGCGAGGTCCCCGTCTTCTGGGCCTGCGGAGTGACACCCCAGGCCGCCCTCACGGCCTCGGCCCCGCCGTTCGCCATCACCCACGCCCCCGGGCACATGTTCATCACCGACGCGAAGGACTCCGCGTACCGGCTGCTGTGAGCGTCTTAGGGCGGAAGTCCCAGCCGAAGATCCGCACAGCGCCGGTGCCAGGACCCGGCAGGCGGCTGGCAGGGTGGCGGTCCTCCGGTACCCGCCGGCCGACCCCGGGAGATCATCGTGGAGCCCTCGCCCAGCCCTGACTCGACCGCCCCCGACATGTCCGGAGCGCTGCGGCTGCTGGAGGAGGCCTTCGGGTTCCTCCACTCCGCCGCGCTGCGGACCGCCGCCTCGCTCCGGCTCGCCGACCGGCTCGCCGACGGGCCGCGCACCGTCGCCGAACTCGCCGCCGACACCGGCACCGACGGCGCGGCACTGCGGCGGCTGCTGCGGCACCTGGCCTCGCGGGGCGTCTTCCAGGAGGACGACGCGGGCGCCTTCGGGCTGACGCCCGCCGCGCACGCCCTGCGCACCGACGTCCCGGGATCGCTGCACCCGGCGGTGCTCCTGCTCACCGACGACATGTTCCTGCGCTCCTCGGCCGACCTCACCGGGACCGTGCGCACCGGGGAATCCGCCTTCCCCAGAGTCTTCGGCACCCCCTTCTTCCGGCACCTCGAAGCCGACAGCGCGGCCCGGGAGGTCTTCGACGCCGGGATGGCGGCCTTCTCCGGTCCGCTCGACGACGTGGTCGCGGCCGCGTACCCGTTCCCGGAGCGGGGCACGGTCGTGGACGTCGGCGGCGGCCGCGGCGGACTCCTCCGGGCCGTACTGCTGCGCCACCCCGGCCTGTCGGGCGTCCTCTTCGACCGGGCTGCAGCGGTACGCGAACCCCTGCTCGCCACGCAGGAGTTGGCCGGGCGCTGGCGGGCCGAGCCGGGGGACTTCTTCGCCGCCGTCCCCGACGGCGACGTCCTCCTCCTCAAGCACGTCCTGCCCGACTGGAGCGACGAGGACTGCGTCCGCATCCTGCGTTCCTGCCGCCGGGCCCTGGCCCCGGGCGGCCGGGTCCTGGTCGTCGACGCCGTCCCGCCGCCGGGCAACGACCCGCACCCGGGCAAGGACCTCGACCTCCTGATGATGACCGCCCTCGGCGGCAGCACCCGCACCCCCGCCGAACTCGACGCCCTCTTCGCCCGCTCCGGACTGCGCCATGTCCGTACCCTGCCCACGCCCGGCTTCGCCTCGATCGTGGAGGCGGCCGCGGACTGAAGGGCCGTCACGGTGAATGCGGTGGTCGGGGCGGGTGAACGTGGCGGACCGAGTGCTGCGCAGACTTGGCCCGCATCGGCGCTCCCGGTAGGGAGACTGTGGGATTCACCAACCGCGAGGGTCAGGACCACACAGTGAAGAGAACCAGTAGCACGAAGACGGCGGCCGCAGGTCTTCTCGGCCTGCTTCTGGCCGGGGGCACGGCGTCGCCCGCCATGGCCTGGGGCTGGGGCCACGGGCCGTACGGCGCCGAGGGCAACACGTACGTCCACATCTCCGCCGGCTTCTCCTGCGAAGGCCGGGCGGCCCGGACCTGCATCAACGGACCGGTGAACAGCGGCAACACCAAGCACTCGCAGAATGTCCGGCTGAGCGGAACTCCCACCAGCAGCGGCAGTCCCACGAGCAGCAGTGGGTCCGTCAACTCCGGTTCGTCCACGACAGGTGCCTCGTCGCACAGCTCCAACAACCTGCAGCACACCGGCGGAGGCGGCGGCCAGTTCACATGAGCCCTGCGGGGTCCGGGCGTTGCCCGGACCCCCGTCAGTGGATGGGGAACGGGATGAGCGGGTGGGCCCCCAGCGACGTGTCGTTGCTGCTGTTGGACCTCGGCCCGTTGACCTCGTTGAGACTGTTGGTGGAACCGGCGGCGTTCTTGATGTTGCCGCTGTCCACCGGGTTCCCGTGGTTGAGGAAGTTGTTGCTGTTCTCGTTGTTGCCGCTGTCGACCGGACCGTTGATGCACGGATGCGGCGACATGACTCTCGGCGAGTAGTAGTTGTACTCGACCAGGCGGTTGTTGCAGACCACTCCCGACACCATCTGCGTGAGGGTACCGAGATCGGCACCCACCGCGGCGCCCAGCAGGGAGTCCGGACTGGCCGGAGTCGTCGTCTGCGCCTGTGCGACGCCGCTGCCGAACAGCACCAGACCGCATGCCCCGGTGAAGCCCATCGCCTGCCCGAGTCTTTTCACGACGCTCCTCGCCGGTCCGCCTGTTGGTCCACGACGTATCGTTGCCGGGGTTGTCCCGCCTGGTGCCGACAACCCACAGGAGGCCAAACGCTCGTGGACCATATTCACCCGGACGGCCCAACCGCCGCGGCAAAGAAGTCGCGCCGGAAGTCCCCGGGCGACTGTCCGGTGGCCCGCGTGAAGAACTTGCCGAAGTTGGCCGCCTCGGTGAAGCCCAGGCGCCGCCCGACCGCGGCGGCGGACAGGTCCGTGTGCGCGAGCAGGCGTTTGGCCTCCAGCGCCACCCGGGCGTCGACGACGGCCTTCGCGGACATCCCCGCCACCTGGTGACAGGCCCTGGTGAGGGTCTTCGGCGTCGTGGCCAGGGCGGCGGCGTGGGCGGCGACGGACCGGTGGTCGGCGTACGTCTCCTCCAGCGCGGCCCGGAACCGGGCGAAGAGCTGGGCTGCTCCGGCCGGGGCGGGCCCGCGTTCGGGGCCGGGCAGCAGGGCGATCCTCAGCAGCAGGGCCGTGAGCAGGTGCCGCAGCAGCTCGGTGGCCGGCTGCCGCTCGTGCACGGCGTGGGCGGCGGCGATCAGGTCGGTGTGCAGGGCGAGTTCGTCCCGGTCGGGCTCCGACAGCTGCCAGTGCGCCGGGCCGTGGGGGTCGTCCAGCAGGCCCCGGGCCGCCGAGGGCGACGGGAAGTCCGGGGTGAAGAGGACGAGACGGGCCCGCAGACCCGCCTCGGGGGCGTACCGGTGGACCTGGCCCGGGCGGATCCACAGCAGCGTGCCGGGCCGGCAGGCGTGCCCGGCGAAATCGATCATGTGCGTCCCCCGGCCGCGGGTCACCAGGACGAGCAGGTGGAAGTCGAGCCGCTGCGGAACGCCCTCCTCGCCCGGCGGCACACGGCGGCGGGCGTCGGCGAGGGTCTCGATGTCCATCCCGAGCGCCGGGCAGTGCGGATTGCGGTAGCCGATGTCGACGATCGGCGCCGGAGCCGGATGTCCGTTTTCGACCATGACTGCGCCCGAACATACCTCGCATACCGCTCACCCGCCCGCGCACAGTGGAGATCCGGACGGAGAGGAGAGCTCCATGGCCACCACGACAGGGACGGTGCCGCCCGGCGCCGCGGCAGTCCGCGGACGCCTGGCGGTGGCCCTGCTCGCCACCGCCCCGGCCCTGGCCGTGCGCCTGACCGGCACGGACCCCGGGGCCGTCGGCGGCATGCTCGTCTTCGGCCTCGGGGTCCTCGCGGCGGCCGTCCTGCTGATGTGGGCGGCGGAGACCGCCCGCGCCGACATGTCCGGCGCGCTGGCCCTGTCCTTGCTGGCCTTCGTCGCCGTGCTGCCCGAGTACGCCGTCGACCTGTACTTCGCCTACAGTGCGGCCGGCACACCCGGGAACGCCGCCTACGCCGCGGCCAACATGACCGGCGCCAACCGGCTCCTCATCGGCGTCGGCTGGCCGCTGGTCGCCCTCGCGGGATTCCTCGCGGCGCGCCGCACCGGGCGGCGCGGGCGACGGGTCCCGTCGGACGTGGTGCTGGGGCCGCACCGCCGGATCGACCTCGGCTTCCTCGCGGTGGCCGCCGTGTTCGCCTTCGTGATGCCGTTCACGCGGCAGATCGCCTGGTACGTACCGCTGTTCCTGGTGCCGTGGTACGCGTTCTACCTGTGGCGCATCGCCCGCAGCGGCGCCGACACGGACGAGGAGCCGGTGGGCGTGCCGGCCCGGCTGGCCGGACTGCCCGCGTCCCGGCGCCGGCTGATGACAGCCGCACTCTTCACAGCAGCCGCCGTGGCCGTCTTCGCCTCGGCCGAGCCCTTCGCGAACTCCCTCGTGGGAGCAGGCAGTTCGCTGGGCATCGACCGCTTCCTGCTCGTCCAGTGGGTGGCGCCACTGGCGACCGAGGCACCCGAACTCCTCGTCGCCGTCGTCTTCGCGTGGCGCCTGCGCGGCGACGACGGTCTCGGGGCACTGCTGAGCAGCAAGGTCAACCAATGGACCCTGCTGGTCGGCCTGCTGCCGGTCGCCTACCTCGCCGGAGGAGGCTCATCCGGCGGTCTCCCCCTCGTCGAGCGTCAGGTCGACGAAGTCGCCCTGACGGCGGCCCAGACCGTGCTGGCCGTGGTCGTCCTCCTCGGCCTCCGCTTCCGGGCGTGGGAGGCGGCGGGCCTGTTCGGCCTGTTCGTCACCCAGTTCCTCCTGCCGTCCGAGAGCGCACGTCCGGTCCTGACGTACCTGTACCTGGCTCTCGCAGCCGTCCTGCTCACCCGGCGGTGGCGCCTCACGGCGCCGGCACTGCGGGCGATCGGCGGTGCAGTGGACTCAGGAGCAGCTACTGCTGCTGCAGCTGGAGGAGGAGCAGCTGCTGGAGGAGCTCGACGAGCTCGAACAACTGGAGCCGGAGCCGCCGCCGACGTCACAGGAGGCTCCGACGAAGACCGCCGAGCAGGAGGAGACTGAGGACGAGGAGCCGTAGTAACTCCTTCGGTTGCGCCGGGCGACACGACGTGCGGCCTCACTCTGCTCGGCCGCCTTTTCGAACTGCTTGCGCAGCGCGGTGTCGGTCAGGGCCGTGAAACCGCGTACGGCAACGATTCCGGCGGGGCCTTCGGGATGGACTGCGGGGTTGCTCTCCTTCCAGGGGTCCGCCGTCTCCAAGTCCCGGGCCAGGGACCGGCCGCGATCGGTGTACGGGATCCAGCCCTTGCCGGGGCGGCACATCACCTGCACCACGATCCCGGCAACCGTCAGCGGCAGGAGGATCAACGGTGCAGGGTAGGAACGAGGGTTGAACAGCAGCAGGAACGTGATGAAGCCTGCGACGAAGAGCCCTGTCCGCTGTACGACGACAACCCGGCGCCATATGCGCCATGTCTTCGCCGTCAGCAACAGCCCTTGCTTCACCAGCGAGTCGTGCACGGATTCCAGGGCCGGGTCGCGCCGCAATGCCGTGCGCACTCCGCGCAGGGTGTTGCTCCAAGTGGAACAGCGCTTCAACAGCGCGCGCTCCACGGCGTTGTGGGTTGTGGGATCGAGCACCATGACCTTGTCGTTCTTCACCGTGATGCGTTTGTCGTCGTACATCTTGGTGATGACGGTGTCAGCGACCCTGCCCGCGCCGCCGCGCAGGTAGGCCACTTCCACCAGACTCGGTTCGGGGTCGAGGAAGCCGGATCCCCGCGCCTGCCACCGTATCCGCATCAGCCATGCGGAAGGGGGAAGCAGGCACAGCAGTGCCCCGAGGGCAGCGATGATCATCGGTTGATTGCCTTTCGTTCAGCGCGCGGCACGCGTCGGGCGCAGTGCCGTGGCCAGGCGGCGAAGAAGTCCGGGAGGCGTGGGCGGAGCCGTCTGCTCCGCCACCCAGGCGGCGAGGCGGCGGCGCCGCTCCGGTTCGGGGACGGCGTCGGGAGTACTCAGCAGCGCGCGGGCGAAGTCGAGCGCGTCCCGGCGGTAGCCGTCGGTCATGGGCCACCCCTGTGCGTGGGCGAGGAACAGGCGCCGGAAGTCCCGGCCCAGGATCTCCCGCAGCTCGGGGGCCACCTTGGCCGCCACCCCGGCCCGTTTGTCGAGCAGTGCACGGCGCTGTGCACCCAGCCGCCCGGGGTCGAAGCCGGCCGGCGGCGGAGCGCCGGCCACGAGGGAGCGGAGCAGCGCGGACTGCGCCTGGGCGAGCCGTTGCCGGGCCGCCGTGGTGCCGGGGTCAGACACGGTGGGGCGCTCCCCCGGCCACCACGGCCCGTATCGCGTCGAGTTCCGCCGAGAGCACGCTCGCTTCGGGGAAGTTGTCGTCCCGCTCCAGCAGAACGCCGGGAGGTGTGGCCCGCTCGCACAGCCCGGCCAGGATCTCCAGCACCGGGCGCGGTACCGGATGGGCGTGGCTGTCGTGCCACAGGCCCTCGCGCTCGAAGCCGCCCGCCACGTGCACGTAGGCGATGGCCTCGACGGGCAGTTCGTCCAGGACGGCCGCGGGATCTTCGCCGCGGTTGACGTGGTTGGTGTGGAGGTTGGCGACGTCGACGAGGAGCCGCACGCCGGTCCGCTCCACCAGTTCGGCCAGGAACCGGCCTTCGGTGAACTCCTCGTCCGGCCAGGTCAGGAAGGCCGCGACGTTCTCCAGGGCCAGGGGGACCGGGAGTACGTCCTGCGCGATGCGCACGTTCTCGCAGAGCACGTCCAGGGCGTCGCGGGTGCGGGGCACCGGGAGCAGGTGCCCGGCCTCCATGCCGGGCGTGCCGGCCCGGACGAACGCGATGTGCTCGGTGACCAGCGGTGCCTCCAGCGCCTCGGCCCGCTCGGCCAGCTCGACCAGGCGGCCGAGGTCGGGGCGGTCGGCGCCGCCCAGGCCCAGGGAGACGCCGTGCGGGACGACGGGCGTGCCGCGCTCGCGCAGCCGCCTCAAAGAGTCGGGGAGGTGGCCGGGGCAGATGTTCTCCGCCACGACCTCCACCCAGTCGATGCCCGGCAGCCCTTCGACCGTCTCGGCGATCTCCGGACGCCAGCCGATGCCCGTCCCCAGCACTTTCATGATCCCGCCCCTCGTGCTCTCCCCCGTGGCGCCCAGCGCCCTGTACGGAGAGTGATTCCCTCCCCGGACTTTACTAACCCTTGACCGGGGAGAAAAGACGGGATCCGCGTGTGATCTTTCCGCCGGATCGTTTCGTCAGCCGACGGCCGCACCCGCCTCGACCAGGTCCGCGTGGTGGCGGCGTGCGACCCCGGGGTGCGCCCGCAGCCAGCCCTTGATCTCGTTGCGGCCGTACTCGGCGAACAGCGGGTTGGCCGCGTCCTGGGTGACGCCGGGTGCGCGGCCGGCGTGCGGGAAGGGCACCGGGGCGATCCGGGCGTCCAGCCGCGGGTTGTAGAAGAACGGGACCGAGAAGCGCTCCCGCTGTCCGGGCGGGCTGACCACCCGGTGATTGGTGGCCTTGAGGTAGCCGTTGGTGGCCACTTCGAGCAGCTCGCCGAGGTTGACGACGAAGGCGCCCGGCAGCGGCGGCACCTCGATGAAGGTGCCGTCCGGGTTCTCCACCTGGAGGCCGCCCACCTGGTCCTGCAGCAGCAGGGTCAGGAAACCGTAGTCCTTGTGGGCGCCGACGCCCTGCCCCGCGCCGTCGGGGGCGCTGCCGGGGTAGCGGACCAGCTTCAGGTGCAGGTGGGGACGCTCGGCGAAGGCCTCGTCGTAGAAGTCCGCCGGGGCGCCGATCGACGCGAGCAGTTCGTGGAGCAGCTGCCGGGCCACGGAGCTGAGCCGGTCGATCCAGTGCAGGGCGGTGGTGCGCAGTTCGGGCAGGGAGGCGGGCCACTGGTTGGGGCCCTCCAGCCACCAGTAGCCGGGCTCGTCGCCGACGGGTATGTGCGGGGTCCGCTCGGCGCCTATGTCGAGCTGGTCGCGCCAGTCCTGGCTGCCGCCGGTGCGCTCGTCGCCGGTGCGCGTGTAGCCGCGGAAATGGGGGGAGTTGAGGTTGCTGATGGCCAGCCGCTCGGCCTCGGGCAGGGCGAAGAAGGCGCGCAGGGCGCTCATCAGTGCATCGGTCTCGGCGGGGGTGATGCCATGGCCGGTCAGGTGGAAGAAGCCGACGTCGCGGGCGGCGGTGTGCAGCGCGTCGTGGAGGCGTGCGCGGGCGTCGGGCCCACCGGAGGCGGCGGAGAGGTCGATGACGGGAAGCTCGTTGATCATGGGGTGTCCCACAGCGTGAAGGCCCGGTCGCACCCGGTGGTGACCGGGTGGCCCGCGAAGCCGCCGCAGGTGTGCGGAAGCGCGGGGCCGGGAAGCGGCTAGGAAAGCAGGAAAAGCTGGCAGAGCTCGAAATGCGGGAGGAGCAGGAAGAGCAGAAAAAGGCCTCGGCCGCAGAGGGGCCGGCCGGCAGCGTGAAGTGTCAGGCGGAGCGACGACAGGACATGGTCGTGACGCGGACGAAGTCCACGTGGCGGCGCTTGACGAGCTGATTCACATCCCTGAGGGTAATACGTTCACGCCGGGATCCAACACCCGGGACGGGTGGGGCCCGTCACACCCCCGGCCGCCCCCTCCCCTTGTCGACCACCAGCGTCCGCTCGTAGTGCTTCATCTCCTCGATGTCGCCGGTGAACGGCCGGATCTCCGCGAGGAACGGCGGGAAGTGCGGACCGCGGCGGAACCCGTTCTCGTGGTCCTCCACCGAGGTCCATTCGATGCGCAGGACGTAGCGCTCGGGCTCCTCGACTCCGCGGGAGAGTTCGTAGCCCAGGCACTGGGGCGCGGAGTACAGGTGCTGCACCGCGGCCGCGTACGCCTTCTCGAAGGCGGTGCGGCGCTCGGGGTCCGCAATGCGGTAGCGGACGTATTCGACGGTCATGGGTGCGCCTCCATCGGCTCCACCGGGTCGGGCCGGAACGGGCCCCAGCATGGCGAAACCCATTGCCTCTTGTCGCGATCCGTGGCCGAACGGCCCGGCCGGACACGCCGGATGGGACACACTGCGCCGAACCGGTGCGGGGTGCAATGGGTCGAATGAGTGAAAGTCCGGAACTTCTTAATTTGCCCGGAGTTACTCAGATCACTTCCCAGTGGGAAACGCTCGATCGATCGAAAGGCTAGAGAAGTGCTCAAGAAGGTACTCGCCACGGCGGCCATGACGGCTACCGCGGTCGGCACGATGGCCGCCCCGGCGATGGCCATCGGCAACGACACCGACGTCGCCAACGCGAACGGTGCCAAGACCGGTTACGGCAACACCAAGACCGGGGGCCAGGAGAGCCCGCAGATGAGCCTGATCCAGGGCACGCTCAACAAGCCTTGCATCGCCATCGGCAAGCTCGGTCTCCAGTCGGTCATCGGCCTCATCAACGTCGGGGTTCAGGACGTGCCGATCCTCACCTCGCAACAGCAGCAGCAGTGCACCGACAACTCGACGATCAACGACGGCGACGACGCGCTGTCGCACATCCTGGACGAGATCCCGATCCTGTCGGGCAACGGCTCGGCCAACGGCTGACGATCGCGGTAATCGGACGGAATTCCCCCCGCTCCGGGTGTACGGGCACCCGGAGCGGGGGGATTCTTCTGTGCCGCAGATGCGCCCGCAGGTGTGCCCACAGAGGTCCGCCGCCCGTCTCGCCCATCCGCTCAATTCCTCTGCGCACGCGGCATGTTCCGCCTCTTGACACGGCATTGGTCCGGTCCAACGATGTTCCCCGCACAAGAGCCCCCACCTCAGTGCTCGACATCGGCCACCGGGAGCCTCCGTGAGACGACTCATACCCTTCCGCACCGTGACGGCCGTCGTGGCCACCACGGCCGCAGCCGCAACTCTGGTCCTGGGCGGCGGCAGCGGTACGGCGCGGGCGGCCGCGCCCGCGCTGCCGCCGCACGTCTTCGCGCCCTACTACGAGACCTACACCCCGGGAAGCCCCGCCGCGCTCTCCGCCCAGTCGGGGGCCAAGTACTTGACGCTGGCCTTCCTGCAGACCGAAGCCCGGGGTTCGTGCACCCCGTACTGGAACGGCGACACCAACAAGCCCGTGTCGCAGGCCGTGTTCGGGTCCGACGTGAGCACCATCCGCGCGAACGGCGGCGACGTCATCCCGTCCTTCGGCGGTTACGCGGCCGACAACGGCGGCACCGAACTCGCCGACAGCTGCACGGACGTCGACAGCATCGCCCGGGCCTACGAGAGCGTGATCGCCACCTACGGGGTGACCCGCCTGGACCTGGACATCGAGGACAACTCCCTGACCAACACGGCCGGAATCGACCGCCGCAACAAGGCCGTCCGGCAGGTGCAGGACTGGGCCACGAGCACGGGCCGCACCGTGCAGTTCTCCTACACCCTGCCGACGACCACGCACGGCCTGGCCGACAGCGGCCTCGCGGTCGTCAACAACGCCGTCGCCAACGGCACCCGCGTCGACGTCGTCAACCTCATGACCTTCGACTACTACGACGGTGCCACGCACGACATGGCCGCCGACACCGTCTCGGCAGTGAACGGGCTCCACGACCAGCTGGCGCAGCTCTACCCGGACAAGTCCTCGGACGCACTGTGGGCCATGACCGGTGTGACGGAGATGCCGGGCATCGACGACTACGGGCCCGCCGAGACGTTCACCGCCCAGAACGCGGCCAAGGTGGCCGGATGGGCGGCCTCACAGGGCGTCAACACCCTGTCGTTCTGGGCACTCCAGCGGGACAACGGCGGCTGCCCGGGCACCAAGGGGTCGGACACCTGCTCCGGACTGCAGCAGGACACCTGGGACTTCAGCCACGCCTTCGCGCCCTTCACGAGCACGGACGCAAGGACACATTAGAACGACAATAGCTTCAACGGTTGCGCAAGCCGTTAACTGTAGAGTCTGCCCCACCGCTTTGGCTGTTCCCCGCGGCGAATCCGGAGGGCGTGACCGTGAGAACCTCGCTCGTGCATGCACAGGCCGCTGCCCGTCGGCCCGCCCTGCGGGCCTTCGGCCGCGCCTCGCCGCTGTGGCGCCTGGACTGGATCCTGCTCGGCGCCGTGGTGACGCTCGGCACGATCGGCGGGCTGCTGACCTGGTCGGCCACCATGCACCGCGAGGACGTCACCGGCACGGACCCGCACACCTACCTCAAACGGCATCTGCTCAACCTGCTCATCGGGCTCGTCCTGTGCCTCGCCCTCAGCATCGTGGACTACCGCCGGCTGCGCGGCTACGCCCCGGTGTTCTACGGCGCCGCGCTGCTCTTCCTCGCCACGGTGCTCACCCCGCTGGCGAGCACCATCAACGGCGCCCACTCGTGGATCGTGATCGGCGGCGGCTTCTCCCTGCAGCCCTCGGAGTTCGTCAAGCTCGCCCTGGTGGTGATGCTGGCGGCACTGCTGGCCGAGGCGAAGGACGCCCGTGACACACCCGCGCCGGGGCCGCGGCACATGCTGGCGGCCCTGGCCCTGTTCGGGGTGCCCGCCATGGTTATCATGGCCAGCCACGAGCTGGGCACCAGCCTGGTGCTGGCCGCGGTCACGGCGGGGATACTGTTCGCCGCCGGGGTCCCCGCCCGGTACCTGGCCGCGCTGGGGGGCGTGGCGGCGACCGTGGTCGCGGCCGTCTTCTCCCTGCACCTGCTCAGCGCCTATCAGTTGAACCGCTTCGCCGCCTTCGCCGACCCCGGGCTGGACCCGGGCGGCGTCGGCTACAACACCCACCAGGCCCGGATCGCCATCGGGGCCGGCGGACTGGTCGGGCAGGGCCTCTTCCACGGCAACCAGACCAACGGGGGCTTCGTCCCCGAGCAGCAGACCGACTTCATCTTCACCGTCGCCGGCGAGGAGCTCGGCTTCCTCGGGGCGGGCGCCATCATCGCCCTCGTCGGTGTGGTGCTGTGGCGTGCGATGGTCATCGCCCGCCGGGCGGGGGACATGTTCGCCATGCTGCTCGCCGTCGGGGTCGTGTGCTGGCTGGCGTTCCAGTCCTTCGAGAACATCGGGATGACGCTGGGCATCATGCCGGTCGCCGGGATCCCGCTCCCGTTCGTCTCCTACGGAGGCTCGTCGATGTTCGCCGTCTGCGGGGCCGTCGGGCTTCTGCAGTCCATTCGGATCGACTCCAGACGGCCGCGCAGCGGTTAGCGTTCCACTGGGGTTCGGAGCATTCGGGTGCGGGTTCGTTGTGGCTGGTCGCGCTCACGCGGCGGAGCCGCAAATCGAAACGGCCCCGCGCCCCTTTGGGGCGCGGTACTAGGGAAAGGACGCACAGTGCGCCACGTACTCGTCGCCGCCGCGGTGGTGCTCCTGGCGGCTGGACCCGCCGTCGCCAAGGGTGCCATCGAGATCAGCGCCGCCGCGCACACCGTGCGGTCCGGGCAGGTCGTGCGGGTCAGCGGTGCGGGTGACGACGATGCGGCGCACTATCTGCAGGCCTGCGTCGAGGAGCGCGACGGCGGACAGGAGGTCTGGCACGTCGTGTCGTGCGGCAGCCCGGCGAGCTCCGGCGCGGGGGCCAGGGTCGACACCCGTATCACGCCGCAGCGGCGCGGGACGGTGCAGTTCCGGGGTGTGCTGTACAAGATGGACGGCCCCGACGACAGGCACCCCAGTGTGCTGCGGACCTCACCCGTGACCACGGTCCGGGTGCGCTGACAGCCAGGGGCTGCGGGCGGCCAGGACGCCGAGGCCGAGGGCCACGAGGTGGCCCGCGTCGGCGAGTCCGTGGTCGATGGTCCAGGCGGCCGTGAGTGCGGCGGTGAGCAGGCCGAGCCCGTAGCGCCGCGTCCGTTCGCCGCCGACGGCGAGCAGGCAGGCGACGGTCGCCACCAGTCCGTAGCTGATGCCCACGTCCCGGGCCCGGCTGAGGGCGCCGGGCAGGTGGGCCAGGCGCATCAGCCACATGGCGCCCTCGGTGAGCAGGGTCGCGACGAGGTGGCCGAAGAGGAAGATGCCCATCCCGCGCAGCGCGCCCCAGCGCCACTCGGCCAGGCCCAGGGCCGCGGCCACCGCACCGATGCCGAGCAGCGCGGGGACGCCGTCCACGACGAGCCCGCTGGCGAGCAGGGTCCACCACTTGCCCACCTTCAGGTGGTGCACATTGCTGCTGATGTGCCGGATGAACCGCGCCTGCCCGGATCTGGACTGGGTGGCCATCCAGCCGGCGGTGGCCAGCAGGACGGCCACGTACACCGTGGTCGCGGGCAGCCGCCGCAGCAGGTCCGCCGGGCGGTGCTCCACTCGCTGCACCGTCATTCAGGAGCCGTTCCGCAGCGGGCCCGGGTGGACCCGTTCCAGGGCCTCCCAGCCCATGTCCCGCTCCCGCGCGGCCTCTTCCGCGCGCCCGCCGCCGCGCACTCCGAACAGCCGCTTGGCGAACAGCAGGTAGACCAGGACCGCGACGTTGATGAGCAGGGTGAGGATCTTCGTGGCGCTGATGCGCCCGGTGAGCTCGTAGATCTCGGGCGCGAGCAGCACGGCCGTCGCCACGAAGGTGAGGTACTCGGCCCACCGCTTCGCCAGCCAGAGGCCTACCGCCTCGACCCCTTCGAGCAGCGCGTACGCCGCGACGACCGCGCCGATCACCCAGAGCGTGGAGGTGTGGGCGGCGAAGGCCTTGTCCAGGTCCCCCAGGAAGCCGTGGCGGCCGGTGCCGCTCGGGCCGCCGACGCCGTTCTGCACGGCGTCGATGATCCGGTAGAACGGGCCCCGCAGCCGCTCCCGTTCGTGCGCGAAGGCGAAGACGGCGACGGCCAGCACGGCGAGGACCACGAAGTGCACCAGCCGGTCGACGGCGATGAGCCGCAGGACGTAGCGGTCGCGCAACGGGCGGCCGCGCAACGGGAGATCGATCGTGTGCCGCTCCGGCACGGTCTGCGCCGCGGGGCGGCCCGGTGGCGGCAGCGGCAACCAGGCGTCGCAGCGCAGGCAGCGGTGCCAGCGCATCCCGTCGTCCGTCTCGCGCACCAGCAGCGCGTCCCCGGGGCGCACCTGCGCGGCGTCGGTGCCGACGAGGCGGTGCCCGTGCAGGCCGCACCCGATCAGCTCGTACTGCAGCCGGCGCTTCTTGTGCCGTACCCCCGGAGCGGGCACCGGTCCCTGCTCGTGCGTCACCTGTCGTCCTCCTCCCGGTGCACGCCCCCGCGTCGCACCCCTGCCACATGCTCCCGCGCCCGTTCGGGGACTTGACCAAACTTCACCGTGAGAGGACGTTTCCATGGTTTCCCCTTGACGCACACTTGGCCGAATACGGCCTTCTCTTGTGCCTTGGTAAAGAGAACGAACCCGCCGGGTGATCCTTTTCCGCCGCCTCTACGCTGAGCGTCCGTGGCAGTGGCAAACCTTCCTGAGCTCACGCCCGGGCGCATGCTCGGGACGTGGCAGGCCGATCCGTTCGGACTCGCGGCCGTCGTCGTACTGGGCGGGCTGTATGCGTGGGGCATCACCAGGCTGGCGCGGCGCGGGGAGCGCTGGCCGCTCGCCCGGACGCTCGCGTTCGCGGTGCTGGGCCTGGGGACGACGGCCGTCGCGACCATGTCCGCGCTCGCGGTGTACGACCGGGTGCTGTTCTGGCCCGCCGGCGTGCAGAACATCCTGCTCGACCTGATCGCCCCGCTGGGCCTGGCCCTCGGCGACCCGCTGGCACTGGCCCGGCGGGCGCTGCCCGCGCGGTCCGGGGAGCGGCTGGAGCGGGTGCTGCGCGGCCGGGTGGTGCGCACGCTGACCTTCCCGCTGCTCAGCACGGTGCTGGTGCTGGCCAGCGAGCTGAGCATCTACTTCACCCCGTACTTCGAGGCGGCCCTGCGGCACGAGGCCGTGCACCAGGTGATGTATCTGCAGCTCGTGCTGACCGGCTGTCTGTTCGTGCTGCCGATGCTCTCGCACGAGGAGATGCTGCCCTCGTGGTGCGGGCATCCGGTGCGGGCGCTGTTCGTCTTCGTCGACGGGCTCGTCGACGCGGTGCCGGGCATCGTCGTGATGACCAGCAGCACGCTGATCGCGGGCGGCTGGTACCGGGCGCACGCGCCGGAGTGGGGGCCGGGGCCCGAGCGGGACCAGCAGATCGGGGGCGGGCTGATGCTCACGATCGCGGAGCTGGTGGGACTGCCGTTCCTGATCGCGGTGTTCGTCGAGTGGGTGCGTGCCGAGAAGGGCGCCACGGCGGCGCTGGACCGGCGGCTGGACGAGGAGCTGGCCGTGGCGGCTGCACCGCAGCCCGCGGCGGCGGGTGACGACGCCGGAGCGGCGGCGCCCGAGCCCGAGATGATGCGGCCGTGGTGGGAGACCGATCAGGGCGCGATCGGGGAACGGTTCCGGCGGGGACAGGGCTGACCGGGTCCGGGGCGCGCAGCCCCGGACCCGTTTTCATAGGTTTTCATGGGTTTTCATCGGCCCGGCGGGCCGGCGTGCTGCGCCGTCTCGATGTTGTCGTGCAGGTCGCTCGTCGCGTCCGCCGCGGCGGCGCCGGAGGCGAGGAGACAGGCGCCCAGCAGGAGCGCTACGGCCCGCGCCGTGCGGCCCGCCGGGAGGGCGCGGGTTGCGGCGGGGGTCTCCAGGAGGGCCGCGACGCGGCGGGGTACGGGGCCAGCCGTCGCGGTCAGGGCCGTCGCGGGGCGGTGGCGGGACGGGGTCGCGGAGGCGGCCAGGGCCGCGCGGCCGACCGCGCGGGCGGCCAGGCAGCGGTCGCCGACGGTGGCGGCGGCCGCCTCGTCCGCCCAGCGCTCCAGCTGGAAGGCCAGCGGCGCGCGCAGTGCCCGCAGGGCCGGGTGCAGGCATCCGGCGAGCTCCGCACAGAGCAGCAGCAGGTGGTGGCGCCCGGCGAGGTGGGCGCGCTCGTGGGCGAGCAGCACCGCGCGCTCGTCGGCGTCCAGGCTGCGCAGCATCCCCGCGGTGACGACGACCCGGCCGGGCCGCCCTGGCAGGGCGTAGGCGTCCGCGGCCGCGTCGGGCAGCACCGTCAGGTCGCCCGCGCTGGAGCGGCCAGCCGTCTCCGCCCCGGCGCGCAGCAGCTGCCGGACGTGGCGCAGGAGGGTGCGGGCGGTGTGCACGGTCACGGCGAGGGCGGCCGCGGTCGCGGCCAGCCCGAGCGGGACGGCGAAGGCGGGGTCGTGCGGCAGCAGGTCCACCCTGACGTGGCCGAGCGCGGCCACGACCGGCAGGTGCAGCAGTGCGGCGACCGTCAGCAGGGCCAGTGCCGCGGCGCCGAACACCCCCAGGGCGGCCGCGGAGGCGGCCAGCAGCAGGGCCGCGGCGCGCGGCGGCAGCAGCGCCGCCAGCCTGCGGGCGGCGGGAACCGCGAGGAAGGGCGCGAGCAGCGGCGCCCAGACCGCCCAGATCATCCCGGCTCCCCGGAGCCGTGGGCCCGGCGCAGCAGGTCGCGCAGGAGCGCCTCGTCGTCGGTGGAGAGCCGGGAGACGAAGCGGGCGAGCACGCCGGTCCGGTCCGCCCCCTTGTCGAGTTCGGTGTGCATGCGCTGGGCGGCGAGGGCCGCGTGGTCCTCGACGGCCGGGCTGTACGCGTAGGCGCGCCCGCTGCGGATGCGCCGCACGGTTCCCTTGTCGTGGAGCCGGGCCAGGATCGTCGCCACGGTCGTGCGGGCCAGCGGGCCGCCGAGCACCTGCTGGACCTCGGGCGGGGTCAGCGGGCCGTCGGCCGCCCAGAGTGCGGAGAGCACTGCGGCCTCGAGTTCGCCCGCCGGGCGGCGTATGGACTCGGTCACGGGAACCGCTCCCTCCCTGGGATCGTCTACAGTCACGTAGACCGTCTACGGGATTGTAGACAGTCGGGGCCGTCCGGCCCTGTCCTCGATTATGGGAGGCCTCGCACTCGTGCCCGCACCCCCCGTGGCCACCTTGGCCGTCAATGTCCTGGATGCGTCCTCACTGCTGGCGGCCTTCGGGGCGCTCGGCATCGCCGTCGTCCTGTTCGCGGAGACGGGTCTGCTCGTCGGCTTCTTCCTGCCCGGCGACTCGCTGCTGTTCACCGCCGGCCTGCTGTGCCGGCCGGGAGCACACTCCGGGCCGCACCTGAACCTGGTGCAGGTACTGGCCGCGGCCGTCGTCGGGGCGCTGGCCGGCGCCCAGTGCGGTTACGTGCTCGGCCGGCGCGGCGGCCGGGCGCTGCTCTCCCGCTCCCGCAACAAGCGCCTGCACGAGGGCGTGGAGCGGGCCGAGGAACTGCTGGGCAGGTACGGGCACGCCCGCGCGATCGTGCTGGCCCGGTTCGTGCCCGTGGTGCGCACCGTGCTCAATCCACTGGCCGGGGCACTAGAGATCACCCCTCGGACGTTTGCGGTGTGGCAGGCGGCCGGAGGTACGGTCTGGACGGTCGGGCTGGTCCTGGGCGGTTACGCCCTGGGGTCGGTCGTCCCGAACGTGGACCGCTACCTGCTCCCCGTCGTCGGCGTTGTAGTGCTGCTGTCTCTGCTGCCGGTCGGCATCGAGCTGCTGCGCGGCCGGCGCCGGGCCGCAGCCGGGGCGGCGCCGGCCGCCCCGGGGAGCACGGACGGACAGTAACGACAGAAATGACGGGAATGACTGCAACAACCATCGGCCTGGCGGCGGGCACTGCGCCCGCCTTCGACGGCTCGGGCATCGACGGCAGCCTCTACACGGACGTCACCGAGGAGGCCCGGCACGCCCCCGCACTACTGAACGATGTCATCTCCGCCTGGACCTCCTACGGCCTGGCCCTGTTCGCCGTGCTGATGCTCGCGGCCTGGTGGCGGGCCCGGCGACAGGACGCCCCGGTGATGGCCCGGGCCCTGGCGGTGCCCGTGGTGGTGGTCGCCGTGTTCGGGGTGGACATGGTGCTGAAGTCGCTGGTGCAGGAGGACCGGCCGTGCCGTTCCCTGCCGGGCAGCTTCACTCTGGAGGCCTGCCCTGCGCCGGGTGACTGGTCCTTCCCCAGCAACCACTCGGTGATCGCCTTCTCCGCGGCGGCGGCCCTGTGGATGATCGACCGCAGGCTCGGGGCGGTCGGGTTGCTCGCCGCGGTGGCGATGGGCTTCTCCCGGGTGTGGGTGGGCGCCCACTATCCGCACGACGTCCTCGCCGGCGCGCTGGTCGGCATCGTCCTGGCGCCGATCCTGACGCTGCTGGCGACGCGGGCCGCGCCCTTGGTGGTACGGGCGCGCAGCGGTCCGTTGCGGTCCCTGCTGACCGCCACGGTGTGAAGCGTCTCCCGGCCACGGCAGCCCCGGCTGCCGTGGCCTTCGCATGCGCGGCCCTGGGCCTGACCGCCCTGACGGCGGCCGTGACCGCCGCGCACGGTGCCCCGCTGGCCGTTGACACCGTCCTGCACCGTGCCGCGCTCGCCCACCGGAGCGGCGCCGTGAACACCGCCGCGAAGGCCCTCACCTCGACCGGCACGGGCGTGGTGCCGTACCTGCTGGCGGCGGTCGCGGGCTGGATCGCGTGCCG
This sequence comes from Streptomyces sp. AM25, assembly GCF_058146165.1. Classification (NCBI taxonomy): domain Bacteria; kingdom Bacillati; phylum Actinomycetota; class Actinomycetes; order Kitasatosporales; family Streptomycetaceae; genus Streptomyces; species Streptomyces sp. AM25. The sequence continues at coordinate 61,779 of NZ_JBKIWN010000013.1, forward strand.
GCCGCACACCGCCGCGCGGCGCCGGGTGCCGGTGGTGTGCGCCGCGCCGGCGGTGCTGCTGCTCGGTCAGCTGGCCCGCATCGCCGCGCGGGACGCGGTCTCCCGGCCGCGGCCGGCCGCCGCCGACTGGGTCACCCCGGCCTCCGGCGCATCCTTCCCCTCCGGGCACTCCGCGACGAGCGCGCTCGTCGCGGGGCTGCTGGCCTGGGCGGTGCTCCGGGCGCTGCCGGGGGGCGCGGGCCGGGCCGCCGCCGTGTGCTGCGGGCTGTGGGCGGCCGGGGTGGGGGCGACGCGCGTGTACCTGGGTGTCCACTGGCCCACCGACGTGGCCGCCGGCTGGCTGTTCGCGGTCTGCTGGCTCGTACCGGCGCTGTGGCTCCTCACGCGCGCGGCCGACCGGTGACGCAACTCCCCTGCCCGTGCGGTGCGTTCAGCACTGCAGCGGATAGGGCACCCGGTCGCCGACGGGGCCGGTGTTGCGGCACAGGTGATAGCCCTGGTCGTGGAGGTCGCCGATGATGCCGGGCAGGGCATCGGGGAAGTTGCTGAAGAGGTGGCCGAGGATCACGCCGTTGTGCTTCTCCTCGGGGGTGGCGTTGCGCACGTTGATGCGGATCGCGTCCACGCTCGTGAAACTGCCGCCCGGCTTCTCCCAGTCGTGGGTGTCGATGGTCCAGTTGCAGAGCCGGTAGCCCATGTCGGCCGCGATGTCCTGCTCCCGCTCCCCGGCGTCCCCGTAGGGCGGGCGGAGCACGTTGCTGGGCAGGCCGCCGGCGATCTCGTCCTTCAGGGCCTGATCGGAGAGCGAGCTCAGCTTGGCGTGCGAGAAGGAGTGGTTGGCCACCCAGTGACCCTGCTGCCGCAGGGTGGCGACGATCTGCGGGTACCTGGCGGCGAACTGGTTGATCAGGAAGAAGGCGGCGCGGATGCCCTGCGACTGCAACTGCGCCCCGACGCGCACGGCGCGGTCCGGGTCGTTGTACGGCCAGTCGTCCAGGGTCAGCAGGATCCGGTTGGAGGTGTTGCCGCAGCGCTCGCGGTCGTAGACGCCGTCCGGCTCCGCGGCGTTCTGGTCCGAACCGTTGCGGGGGGCGTCGTCCGGACCGCCCGTCCTGCGTATGCCGGCCGCCCGCTGGGCGTTGCGCCCGCTGCAGGAGGCGCCCGGGCCCTTCTTGCTGCATTCCGGGGGCGGATCGTCGAGCGAGGCGGCCGCGAACGCGGAGCAGGTGACCAGCACCGTGACGGCGGCCGCCGACTTCACCGGCGGGCGCCGGCGGCGCCGGTGCCGTCCGCTGCCTCTCCTGAGGGCTGCACGGTATCCGGACATGCGCGACTCCTCACGGGTGACGGACCGCCAGGCGCACGGTCCGCACCGCACCCGGGGCACCGGGGCGCGGACGGGACGCCGCGCCCGGGCGGACACACCGAGCAGATTGGGTGATCTTCGCCTCCACACTCCCGGCAGCCGGGGCCCCGCGCAACCGCGGGGCCGCGCGTCGTTCGGCCGCCCGGGTGGCCTGTTCGGCGTGTCGGGTGACAAGGCGACAAATCGTCAGGAAGCGGTCCCGGGGATGTACGCGAGGCCGTGGGCCCCGGCCTCGCCCTTGCAGTCGACGTCGAGGGTGTCGAGCACGCGCAGGCCCACCAGGTCGACCACGGTCACGGTCGAGGACAGGATGGCGGAGACGTAGGCACGGGTGCCGTCCGGGGACGAGGTGATCGTGAGCGGGAACCGGCCGACGGGGACCTGCCCGGCGGGCTCGAGGGTGCCGGGCGCGAAGACGGTGAGCACGCCGTCGGTCTGCGCGAGGAGGCCGCTCTCCCCCGGCACCGTGCGCAGCTCGCCCGCGAGCACCGCGCCGGTCGCCATGGTGTGGACGGGGAGGACGACGCCCTCGGTCGCAAGGGTGCGGACGGTCTCGCCGGTGGCGCTGGCCACGACCCGGACGCCCGGCTGCACGGCGGGCCCGGAGTCGAAGCCGCCCTGGGGGACGGCGACGTAGACGTGGGCGCCGTCCGGGGAGACGGCCAGCCCCTCGCTTCCGGCCACGGCGATCCGGCCCGCGAAGGCGTCGCGCTCCAGGTCCACGACGGACACGAACGGCGCCTCCTTGTTCGCCGTGTACCCCCGGCGGCCGTCCGGGGTGACCGCGAACCAGTGCGGGCCGTCGGCCATGACCGGTATCCGGCCGAGCCGCCGCCGGGTCCGGGTGTCGAAGACGAGCACGCCGCCGGGGGCGTCCGCGGTCGCCTCGACGGTGACGTAGAGCCGGTTGCGGGCGCGGTCGAGGGCGAGGCCGTGCGGCGCGTGGTCCGGGGCGGTGTCCAGGACGTCCACGACCCTGCGGGTGGCGACGTCGATGACGCTCACCTGCCGGGCGCGGCCTGCGTGGGCGCCGTAATAGCCGGAGACGTAGGTGCTGGCGCAGTAGAGCAGGCGCTGGTCCGGGTCGAAGCACAACTCGTGGGGCTGGGCGGGGACTTCGACGACGTCGACCCGCTCGTGGGTGACGGCGTCGAAGAAGGTGACGGTCGGTCCGGTCTGGGAGGCGACGGCCAGCAGGTCGCGGCCGGATGCCGAAGGAGCGCCGTTCTGCGGCGTGTTGGGGGTCATGGAGTCATCTTCTGCCGCATCGAGGTGTGATTCCAGTGCAATCTGCTCAAGCGAGGTGTGCGTCGTACTCACTCGTCGGGGAACACCCGGGTGACGAGCGTGCCGTCCCGTGTCACGTGGCCGTGCACCATGCCCTGGCTGCTGTACGGGGCCGCCAGCGTGCCGTGGGCGTCCAGGGCGATGAGCCCGCCTGTGCCGCCCAACGGGGGCAGCCGTTTCATGACGACCTCGTACGCGGCCGACGCCACGTCCCTGCCCCCGAACTCCATCAGGTGCACCACGGCCACGGCCGCCGCACCGCGCAGGAAGCCCTCACCCTTCCCGGTGGTGCTGACGGCTGCCGTGCCGTCGTGCGCATACGTACCTGCTCCGATGACGGGTGAATCCCCCACGCGGCCGGCCTGCTTGCCGGTCATGCCCCCGGTCGACGTCGCCGCGGCGAGGCTCTGCGCGCCGTCGAGGGCGACCGCGCCCACGGTGCCGGTGATGCCGTGGTCCGCCGCCGCTCCCGCCCTGGCCTTCATCAGCTCGTCCCGGCGCCGTTGCGTCCGGAAGTAGTCCTGCGGCACGGGCACCAGGCCGCTGCGCTCGGCGAACGCGTCGGCGCCGCGCCCCGCGAGCATCACATGCCCCGTCCGCTCCATCACCAGTCGGGCCGCGGAGACGGGGTTGCGCACGTGCCGCACGCCCACGACCGCCCCGGCGGCCAGGTCGGCGCCGCGCATGACGGAGGCGTCGAGTTCGTGATCGGCGTCCTCGGTGAACACCGAGCCCCGGCCCGCGTTGAACAACGCGTCGTCCTCCAGTACGCGCACGGCCGCCTCGACGGCGTCCACGCTGCTGCCGTCGCCGCGCAGCACCTCGTAGCCGGCCTGCAGGGCACCGGCCAGCCCGGCGCGGTAGGCCCGTTCGGTCCGGGCGTCGGTGGTCTCGCGGCGCAGGGCGGCGCCGGCGCCTCCGTGCACGGCGAGGACGACATCACGGGCGTGGGGAAGGCGAGTTGCCGCTGGGCGCATGCCTCGACCCTGGACACCGCGCGCCGCGGTGTCCATACGGCATTCGCGCCATGCGCGGGATCAGCGGGTGGTGTAACCGCCGTTGACGAAGAGGGTCTGCCCGTTGAGCCACCAGCCGTCGGTGAGCAGGAACTTCACGTACGGCACGATGTCCTCGATCTTGGTGAGTTCGCCGTTCATGGACGAGGACTTGTGGAAGGCGACGGAGTCGTCGGTCTCGGCGGGGTAGAAGAACGAGGTGTCCATCGGGCCCGGCGCAATGTTGTTGACCGAGATGTTGCGGCCGAACAGCTCCTTGGAGAGGGCGCGCGTGAAGTGCTCGACGGGCGCCTTGCTGCCCGCGTACACGGAGTAGAGGCCGGTGTAGGCGGCGAGCAGCGAGGTGACGATGGTGACGATCTTGCCGCCGTCCTCCAGCCGCTTGGCCGCCTCCTGCATCATGAAGTACGCGGCCTTGGAGTTGACCGCGAACATCCGGTCGTATTCCTCCTCGGTGACCTCCGTCATCGGCTTCTTGACGACCATGCCGGCGGTGTTCACCATGCAGTCGACCTTGTCGAAGGCGCCGACCGCCACTTCGAAGAGCCCCTCGACCTCGGACACCCTGGTCAAGTCGGCCTCGTGGACGACGGCTTCGCCGCCCGCCGCCTTGACGGCCTCGGCGGTGCGCTGCGCACCGTCCTTGGAGGACGGGCTGTTGTAGTGGACGACCACCTTGGCGCCGTCCGCCGCGACTTCCTTCGCGATGAGACTGCCGAGGTTCCTCGATGCGCCGCCGATCACGACGACCTTGTCCTTGAGCGTGTGCGTGGGCATGGGCCCCTCCTCGAAGGGGGTGACGACGAGGGCAGGCCCACCCTATGGGCACATATCGGGATCTGCATGTCCGCGTACGCGCCGGCGGGCGGACCCCACCGCCCGCCGGCCGCCCCCACCCTCCCGGGACGCGGAACACCCCTGGGGCCTTCTGCGGCACCCCCGCGCCGCACACACCTAGAGTAGTCGACCGATTACCTTGGGTGCATTCCACCGAAAGAGTGAGTTACCGAAGCGGAGTCCGGCACCCGTGGCCGGATCCGGCCCCGTGCACCGAACCCCGCTCAACCCGGCAGCAGTTGGCGGTGTCCTTCCGTACCGGCGCACCCACGCGTCACCGTGATCGGAGAGGCAGGTCCGCACCGATGCGCAAACAGACCGCACGCAGAGCCCTGGCCGCGGCAGTGGTGTCCGCAGTGCTCACCGCCACCGCCCTGACCACGACGGCCCAGGCCGCGCCGGCCGGCTCGCACGACGCCACCCGGGCCGCGATGGACGCCCAGGTCGCGGCCGGCGTGCCGGGAGTCCTGGGCGAGGCCCGGGACGGCCGGGACGTCTGGCACGGCTCCTCCGGGGTCGCCGACCTCACCACGCACCGCCCGCGCCTCGCCCACGACCGCTTCCGGGTCGGCAGCATCAGCAAGGCCTTCACCTCGACCGTCCTGCTGCAGCTGGAGAGCGAGGGCAGGATCGGTCTCGACGACACCGTCGAGCAGTGGCTGCCGGGCGTGGTCCACGGCCACGGCCACGACGGCAGCCGCATCACCGTCCGCCAAGTCCTCGACCACACCAGCGGGATCTTCAACTACACCGAGGATCCCGCCATGTTCGCCCGGCTCTCGACGGGCTTCCTCCGGCACCGCTACGACACCGCGACGCCCCGGCAGCTGGTGGACATCGCCATGACCCACGCGCCGTACGCCGCGCCGGGCGAGAAGTGGCACTACTCCAACACCAACTACATCCTGGCCGGAATGATCGTCGAAAAGGTGACCGGCCGCTCCTACGCCACCGAGATCCGCGAGCGCATCATCGAGCCCCTGCACCTGGACGCCACCACGCTCCCCGGCACCTCGCCCCGGATGCCCCGCCCGCACGGCCGGGCCTACAGCAAGCTCCTGAGCACGAAGCCCGACGCGAAGATCTACGACGTGACCGAGCTCAACCCCTCCTGGGGCGGGTCCGCGGGCGAGATCATCTCGACAACCGGCGACCTCAACCGCTTCTACCACGCACTCCTCGGCGGCAGGCTGCTGCCGGAACAGCAGCAGAAGGAGCTCATGACCACCGTGCCCATGGACGAGAAGGGCATCGGGCGCTACGGGCTCGGCGTCTCCGCCGCCGTGCTCCCCTGCGGGACGGTCCTCTGGTTCCACGGCGGCGGCATCCACGGCTCCACCTCCATGGCCTCCTCCACCGCGGACGGCCGCCACACCGCCGCGTTCAACTTCAACGGCGACTGGACGGGTGACACCACCGGCATGCTCCTGGCCGAGTACTGCGGCACCGCGAAGACGGACGACGCCGCGGCGCGCAGCGCCCTGACCCGGCTCGCCGCACTGCGCTGACCCCGGCGCCGGACGGCACGGGCCGACGGGCGGCACCGCCCGTCGGCCCGATCAATGTGTAATCGGAGAAGCGACGGTCCAGAATCTCTGGACGGAGTGTTGCGGAGGAGCCGGTATGCAGAGAGCACAGCGGGAGCGGGCGGAGTCGGCGGCACGGCAGGAGGCCGCCCAGCTCACCGCGCAGAACGTGCACGGCGTCGCCCTCACGTGGGTCGACAACTCGGGCCTCACGCGCGTCAAGGCCGTCCCCGTCTCCCGGCTCGCTCACACCGCCCGGTGGGGCGTGGGCATGTCACCGGTCTTCGACGTCTACCTCACCGACGACTCCTCCGTCATGAGCCCCCACATCGGCGGCCCCGACGGGGACCTGCGGCTCTTCCCCGACCTGGACCGGCTCACCCTGCTGGCCGCACAGCCGGGCTGGGCCTGGGCGCCCGTCGACCGGTACGAGCAGGACGGCCGCCCGTACGCCGCGTGCCAGCGGCAGTTCGCGCGCCGGATGGCCGACCGCGCGGCGGAGCGCGGGCTGCGGCTGAGCATGGGCTTCGAGACCGAGTGGGTCGTCACCCGCGCCGGCGCCCCGGGCCCCGCACCCGCCTACGCGGGCACCGGCCCCGCCTACAGCATGGCGCGGGTGGTGGAGCTCTCGGACTACCTGCGCGACCTGCTGGAGACCTTCGCGGCACAGAGCGTCGACGTGCTGCAGCTCCACCCCGAGTACTCCCCCGGGCAGTTCGAGGTCTCCGTCGCCCCCGCCGACCCGGTGGGCGCGGCCGATCTCGTGGTCCTCGTCCGCGAGACGATCCGCGCGGTGTCCGCCCGGCACGGCCTGGACGCCGGCTTCGCCCCCGTGGTCGAGGTGGGCAAGGTCGGCAACGGCGCGCACCTGCACCTCAGCCTCTGGGAGGACGGGCGGAACCTGTGCCGCGGCGGGGACGGCCCGTACGGCATGACGAAGGTGTGCGAGTCCTTCCTCGCCGGCGTGCTCGCCGAGCTGCCCGCCCTGATGCTCCTCGGCGCTCCGTCGCCCGCCAGCCACCTGCGGCTCGAACCCTCGCGCTGGGCAGGGGTGTTCCAGTGCTGGGGGCTGGAGAACCGCGAGGCCGCCCTGCGCTTCATCACCGGCGCCCCGGACCACGCCACGGGCGCCAACGCCGAGGTCAAGTGCTTCGACGCGGCCGCCAACCCGTACCTGGTGACCGGCGCCGTGACGGCCGCCGGGCTCGCCGGCATGGACGCGGCGCTGACGCTGCCGCCGCCCGTCGCGGGCGACCCCGTCTCCGCCGCCGGGCAGCAGCGCCTGCCGGCCACGCCGGACGAGGCGCTGGAGCACTTCGAACGCTCGTCACTGCTGCGCGAGACACTGGGCGAACCGCTGTTCCAGGCCATCCTCGCCGTGCGCCGGGCGGAGGCGGAACAGTACGCCGGCGCCGCCCCGCAGGACATCGCCGACGCCGTCCTCCGGCGGTACTGACATGACCGCGCCGCACCTGTCCCCGCTGGTGGACCAGCACTGCCACAGCGTGCTCCGCGACGACCCCACCGCGGACTCCTTCGCCGCGTACCTGACCGAGTCCGACGCGCCTCCCGCACCCGGCACGACCCACCTCGACACCCAGCTCGGCTTCGCGGTGCGCCGCTGGTGCCCACCGCTGCTCGGCCTCGAACCGCACTGCCCGCCCGGCCACTACCTCGACCGCAGAAGGGAGTTGGGCGCCGACGAGGTCAACCGCCGGCTGCTCGGAAGCACCGGGATCACCGACTACCTGATAGACACAGGCCTGGACGGCGGCCTGCTGGACCTGTCCGGGTTCGCGGCCGCCGCCGGCGCCGCCGTCCACGAGATCGCCCGGCTGGAGAGCCTGGCGGAGCGCGCCGCCGACACGGCCGGCAGCGCCGAGGCCTTCGCCGACGGCCTGGCCGACGTCGTCCGGGAGGCGGCCCGCACCGCCGTCGGCTTCAAGTCCATCGCCGCGTACCGCCACGGCCTCGACCTCGACCCCGCGGCCCCGTCCCCGGCCGAGGTCCGCGCGGCGGCCGGCCGCTGGCTGGACGGCCGGGCGCCGGGCGGCCGGCTGACCGACCCCGTCCTGCTGCGGCACCTGCTGTGGTCGGCCGCGGAGACCGGGCTGCCGCTCCAGCTGCACACCGGCTTCGGCGACCCGGACCTGCGGCTGCACCGCTGCGACCCGCTGCTGCTCACCGACTTCATCCGCGCCGTGCGCCCCACGGGCTGCCCGGTGGTGCTCCTGCACGGCTATCCCTACCTGCGCAGCGCCGGATACCTCGCCCACGTGTACCCGCACGTGTACGCCGACTTCGGGCTGTCCCTGAGCTACACCGGGGCCCGGGCGCGCGCGGTCCTGGCCGAGGCGCTGGAGCTGACGCCGTTCGGCAAGCTGCTGTTCTCCACCGACGCCCACGGCCTGCCCGAACTGTTCGTCGCCGGCACCGAGCTCTTCCGCCGGGGGCTGGCCGGCCTGCTGGCCGAGTGGACGGCCGAGGGCGCCTGGTCCGCGGCCGACGCCGAGCGGGTGGCGGCCATGGCCGGCGGCGGCAACGCCCGGCGCCTGTACGGCCTGGACGGCCCGGGCGGCTGACGGGCGCACGCCGTCGTTCGGGTGAAGCTTCCGCCGAACGGCCCTGCCCGGCCGCCGTCCGCCCGTAGCGTCACGGCGGACCGGGCAGCCGACGCGCTCCGCTGAGGGTGCCAGTGCCGTGGGTCGGCTGCGGGCCGTCCGTGGCTGGTCGCGCCCACGCGGCGGAGCCGCATGTCGACGGCAGCCCCGCGCCCCTTCGGGGCGCGAGAACCGTAGGAGAGCCCATGCGACGTCCCATCCGGGCCCTGGAGGCCCTGGCCCTCGCCGGGCTGCTCGGTGCCGTCACGCCCACGGGCGCCCGCGCGGCCGACGGCACGTTCGTCTACTACACCGGGCAGGGAGCGGAGCGGCACACCCTCACCGGCCCGGTGGACGGCCGGTGTTACCCGGTGGGCGAGGCGACCGGCGTCACCGGCAACGAGACGGACCACGACGCCTACCTCTACGACACCGACGGCTGCCGCGGCGCCGCCGTGTACTTCCCGTCCCGCTGGTACGGGTACGAGACCTTTCGCAGCGTCATGTTCGTGGCCCGGTGCGCGGACCGCACGCCGGTCGTGCGCGCCCGCACCCCGTTCTCCTGAAATCACGCCACCCCTTTCGCTACTGTGGTCGGCCGAACCGCCGCCCACGCCTACGCGGGAGGGACCCATGAGCACTGCCCGGCCGTGGAGCATCGAGCGCATCCGCGAGGCCCTCGGCAGCCCCGATCTCGCCCAGCGCTTCACCGACGAGATCGGCAACGCGCCGGCGCACCGGGTGCTGGCCGTGTTCGCGAAGTGGCAGGGCATCGCCGAGCGCACCCTGGCCGCGGTCGAGCGCGGCCGGCAGGCCGCCGAGGCCGAGGCGGCGGGCCGGGAGGTGCCCGGCGAGTGGATCGACATCACCCGGAAGGTGCAGGAGGAAGCTGCGCTGATTCGCTCCCGCGGAGCGGCCTGCGGCTGACACCCTGGAACGGTGTACGCGCTCAAGTACGACGCGACGATAGCTGCCGTCTGGGACGCGCTGCCTCAGACCGTCAGCGAGCAGTTGAACAACGGTCTCGCCGCGGCCTGCGCGGACCCGCTGGCCGCGACCATCCCGTACGGCGAGGACGACGGGATCATGCGCATGCTCGTCCTCGACGAGGTCTTCGTCGTCATCTACCTGGGCCACCAGACGAAGACCCTGCACATCTACCAGATCGACTACCTGGGCTGACCCTTCTCCAGGAAGAGCGTCAACACCTCGACGGCCCGGTCGAGTTCGTCCTCGGTGTTGTAGTAGTGCGGCGAGAACCGCACCAGCGGGTGCGCGCCGCGGTCCTCCGTGTCGAACGGCTCGGAAGCGGGCACCGTGATGCGCACGGTGATCCCGTGCCGGGTCAGGGCGGTGACGACGTCGTCGGTGGGAACGCCGTCGGCCTTGGCGGTGACGATGGCGCACCGTTCGCCGCCCAGGTCGTGCGTGGTCACCCGGGGCACGGCGGCGAGGCGCCGGCGCAGGTGTTCGCCGAGGGCGGCGGTGCGGCGCCCGATGTGCTCCGGTCCGAGCTGCAGCGCCTGGTGGACCGCGCTGCCCAGTCCGAGGACGTTGGCGTGGCTCATCTCCCAGGTGCCGAACCGCCGTGCCCCGCGGTGCCAGGTGAAGCCCCGGGCGCCGTCCCAGGTGGCGGAGCCGATCTCGGCGACGCGCGGGGCGAGGTGTTCCAGCATGGCGGTGCGCACCCACAGGAAGCCGGTGCCGCGCGGGCCGCGGAGGAACTTGCGGCCGGTGGCGGCCAGCATGTCGCAGCCGATCGCTCGGACGTCGACGGGGAACTGGCCCACCGACTGCGTGGCGTCCAGCAGGAACGGCACCCCGGCCCGGCGGGTGATCGCCCCGATCTCGGCAACCGGGTTGACCAGACCTCCTCCGGCGGGCACGTGGGTGACGCCGACGAGCTTCACCCGCTCGTCCATGAGGGCGTCCAGCGCGGCGGTGTCCAGGGCGCCGGAGGAGTCGTTGGGGACCACCACGACCTCCGCCCCGGTGCGCTGCGCGGTCTGCAGGTAGGCCAGGACGTTGCTGCCGTACTCGGCGCGGCCGGTGAGGATCCGGTCGCCGGGGCCGAAGGGGAGCGCGGAGAAGGCGGCCTGCCAGGCGTGGGTGGCGTTGTCGAAGAGCGCGACCTCCTCGGGGAGCCCGCCGACGAGGGCCGCGATGTCCTCGTACGTCGCCTCGACGGCCCGCCGCTCCTGGGTCGCGGCCGCGTATCCGCCGATGCGGGCCTCGAGTTCGAGGTGGGAGACCACGGTCTCCAGCGTCCGGCGCGAGAGCAGGCCGCTGCCCGCGTTGTCGAGGTGCACGCGGTGGGCGCAGCCGGGGGTGTCACGGCGCAGTGCGGCGATGTCCATGCACCGACCATGCCGGGTGCTCCGCGGGGGCAGGCGCCCCGACGCGCCCGGTTTCCGGCGTTTTCGGGGCAGCGGCAAGAATGACCGGACAACACCACTTCGGAGGATGCTGGTTCACCATGCCCGACTTACGTACATCCGGTCGACTGTCCGTCCTGGCCCTCGCCGCCGCGGCGACGCTGGGAGCGGCCCCGCCGTCCCCTGCGCCGGTCACTGCCGAGGTCGCCTACACGCCGCAGGAGCGGCGGGCGGCGCTCGCCTACTGGACGCCGGAGCGCATGAAGGAGGTCGGCGGCACCGTGGATCTCGGGCCGACCGGGCCGTTGACGAAGACCTGGAAGGGGGCGCCGGTGAAGACCGTCGGGCGGCTGTTCTTCGTCAACGCCCAGGGGGCCGACACCTGGTGCACGGCCGCCGCCGTCAAGAGCGGCAACCGTTCGGTCGTCATGGCGGCCGGTCACTGCGTGCGACTCGGATCCTCTCCCGACAACACGTACATGGACCTGGTGTTCGCCCCCGGCTACGCCAACGGAAGGGCGCCGTACGGGGTGTTCCCGGTGCGGGCCGCGGTGACGCCCGCCTCCTGGGCGCACCAGTCGGTCAACGACGTCTCCGCACTGGCCGTCGACCCGGTACGGGGCAAGGCGCTCACGGACACGGTCGGCGGCCAGCAGGTGGCGTTCGGCCGCAAGCCCGGCGGCGACGTGACCGCCTTCGGCTACCCGGCCTCGGCCCCGCAGCACGGTGAGGAACTGCTGTACTGCGCGGGCCGCACCGAGGCCGCGCCGGACGACGAGATGCGCATGCCCTGCGACATGACGGGCGGCTCCAGCGGCGGCCCCTGGCTGGCGGACTTCGACGCCGCGTCGGGCCTGGGCACGCTGGTGTCCGTCAACAGCCACGGCGATGCGCTGGAGCACAGCACGACCATGTCCGGCCCGGTCCTGGGTGCGACGGCCCGCCAGGTGTACGAGCGGGCGCAGCGCTCCTGACCCTCCGGGGGGGGTGGCACTGGCACCACCCCCAGGACGGATACTGGCGGGATCGATCGGAATCTCCCGGGACGGAAACATCGGTGATGCAACCGAAACCGTCCCAGGAGGACCGATGTTGAAGATCCGGAAGTCCCGGCGTACCGCTGCCGCCGTGACGGGCGTGGCCGTGGCGGCCGTGACGGCCGCCGTCCTTCCGGCGTCCGCGGCACTCGCCCGCACGCCCGCGGCCCCCACCGTGCCCTCCCGCTACGCGTCCCAGAAGCTGGACTGGCAGTCCTGCGGCCAGGGCCTGGAGTGCGCCTCGATGGCCGTCCCGCGCGACTGGCACCACCCGGACACCGGCCCGGACCTCACCATCAAGGTCTCCCGGCACCGGGCGGGCGACCCGGGCAAGCGGCGCGGCGTGCTGATGATGGCGGCCGGCGGGCCCGGCGGTTCGGGTCTGATGCGGCCCGCAGGTTTCGTCAAGGGCGCGCCCGCCGTGGGCGCCGCCTACGACGTGGTGAGCTTCGACCAGCGCGGCGTCGGGGAGAGCACCAAGCCGACATGTCAGACGGACGCGGAGTTCACCGACTTCTTCGCCGGCGACTTCCGGGACCGCTCCCCCGCCGGCATCCAGCGGGTCCTGAACAACTCCCGCAAGTTCGTGAACGACTGCGAGCAGCGCAGCGGCGGGCTGCTGCCCTATCTGACCACCGAGCAGACGACCCGCGACATGGACCTCTTCCGCTCCCTGCTCGGCGAGAAGAAGATCGCGTACTACGGGCCCTCCTACGCCACGATGATCGGCGCCTACTACGCGACGCTCTACCCGCAGCACGTCGAACGCGCCGTGCTGGACAGCAACATAGGCTTCCAGGGCCGCTGGGAGGAGTGGGAGAAGGGCCAGCCGAAGAGCTTCCAGCGCCGCTTCGAGCAGGACTTCCTCCCGTGGCTGGCCAAGTACGACGACGTGTACCACTACGGGCGGACGGCCGCCGAGGCCAAGGCGAAGTGGGAGCAGCGGCGGCAGGCGCTGCACGACCACCCGCTGACGGTGGGCACCCTGACGCTGGGCCCCAACCAGCTCGACAACGGCACGATCCAGGCGATGTACTCGGCCGACCAGGGCTTCCCCGCGCTGGCCTCGTCGCTCGCCGCGCTCGACCACTGGGACACCGCGAACGCGGACGAACAGAAGCTGGTGGGGCAGTTGTTCGGCTCGTACCTCAGCCCCGGGTTCCTCGCCGAGTTCTTCTCGGTGACCTGCAACGACACCCCGTGGAACAAGAACGTGCGGTACTGGACGGACTACAGCGCCAAGGACGCCGGGGCCCTGCCGCTGATGGGCGCCCGCGAACTGGCCTTCGCCTCGGTGTGCGCGTACTGGCCCACCTCCCCGGCGCCCGAGGTGAAGGTCACCGGGAAGGGGCTGCCCACCACGCTGATGCTCAACTCGGTGCACGATCCGGCCACCTACTACGAGGGCGCTGTGCGGGCCCACCGTGCGCTGCGCAACTCCCGTCTGGTCACGGTCACCGGCGGCGGCGACCACGGCCAGTTCCTCAACCGGAACGCCTGTGTGGACGGCATCGTCGACGACTACCTCCTCACCGGCAAGGCGCCGGCGCACGACACCACGTGCGAGAGCAAGCCGCTGCCCGTTCCCGCGGGCGCGGCGGCGAAGTAGCCGGGCCCCGGCCCCGACGTGGCGGCCCCTGCACCGTATCCGGTGCGGGGGCCGCCTCGTTGACCTGTGCAGGCGGCGGGAGGGCCGGACATGCGCATCCAGATCATCACGGCGGGCACCACGGGTTCCGTCGCTCCGTACACCGGTCTCGGCCACCGGCTCGTGGCGGAGGGGCACGACGTGGAGATCGCCACGCACCCGAAGTTCGCGCCGATGGTGACGTGCTGCGGCGGGCTGCGGATGCGTCCGCTGGAGGCGGACCCGTTCGAGGAACTGATCGGCGCGCACAGCCGGTTCCGGGGCGGGCAGCGCTCGCCGGGCGCGGTCCTCCGGCTCGCGCGGGCGACCGAGCGGGCCGCGCTGGCGCTCGTCGACGGCGTTCTCGGGGCGGCGGATCCCAAGGCCGACGTGTTCCTGCTGTCGACGCTGGCCGCGCCGGTCGGCCGGGTGGTGGCCCAGTACCACTCCGTGCCGAGCATGGGCGTCTTCCTCCAGCCCGACGTCCCCACCGCCGCGTTCCCGCCCTGCACGAGCGCCTGGCGGCCGCCGGGGTACGGCAACCGGCTGCGCGGGCGCGCTGCCAACGCCGTGCTGGACGCCCTGTACTCCGCCGCCCACCGCAATCTGCACGCCCGGCTCGGGCTGGCGCACCGCAGCGGGCACCGGCTGCGGCAGGAGCGGGAGCGCAGCCGGTGGCCCATCTGGCACGGGTACAGCCCGTCGGTCGTCCCCCGCCCCGCGGACTGGCGGCCCGGGCTGAAGGTCGCCGGCTACTGGTGGCCGCACGAGTGTCCGGGCTGGGAACCGCCGCAGCAGGTCGCCGACTTCCTGGCGGCCGGCCCGCCCCCGGTGTTCATCGGCTTCGGCAGCATGATGCCCGGCGATCCCGAACGGCTGGGCGCCGTCGCGACGGACGCACTGCGCCGGGCCGGGCTGCGGGGCATCGTGCAGTCCGGCTGGGCCGGGCTGTCGGTGCAGGGGGACGACGTCCTCACCGTCGGCGCGCTGCCGCACGGCTGGCTGATGCCGCGCACGGCCGCCGTGGTGCACCACGCGGGCGCCGGGACCACGGCGGCGGGCCTGCGGGCCGGGGTGCCGGCGGTCCCGGTGCCGGTCTTCACGGACCAGCCGTGGTGGGCCGCGCGGCTGACCCGGCTGGGCGTGAGCCCGGGGGTGCTGCCGTACGAGCAGCTGACGGCCGGCCGGCTGGCCGAGGCGCTGCGGCGCGTGACGGCCGAACCCCGGTTCGCCCGGCGGGCGGTGGAGCTGGCCGGCCGGCTGGGCCGGGAGGACGGGGCGGGGACCGTCGCCCGGGCCGTCGCGGAGACGGCCCGGTGACGGAGCACGGGCTGCCGGGACCGTGGTCGCACGGCAGCCGGAGAACCGCGAGACGAGGAGACCCGTGAGACCCCGAGCCCAGTTGCCCGCCCTCATCGCACCCGGTGCCGCACGGCGGTCCACGGTGGACATGCCGCCGCTGGACGCCTGGTTGTTCCGGCACCAGAGCAGCGGCGCGATCTGCATGACCGCCGGCATCCTGGCCTGGTTCGAGGGCCCTCCGCCGACGCTGTACGAGCTGCGGGAACGGGTGCGGCAGCGCTGGGCGGTGCACGAACGGCTGTGCCTGACGGCCGTCGAGAACCCCGCCTGGCCGCAGTGGGCGCCGGGCCCGCAGTGGGATCCCGCACACCACGTGGCCGCCCACGACACCTCCCCCGCCGCGCTGGAGACCCTCGCGGCGCAGCTGCTCGCCCACCCCCTGGGCCCGGCCCGGCCGCCCTGGCAGCTCCATCTGCTGCCCGCCGACGGCGGGTTCGCCCTCTTCCTCCTCGCCCACCACGCCCTGCTCGACGGGGTGTCGATGGTCACGCTGCTGCGCGCCCTGCTGGACGCCCCGGCGGCCGTGCCCCGGCCGCGCTCCCCGGGCGGCGCGGCGTCCCCCGTCCCGTCCCGGCTGGACCGGCTGCGGGCGGTGGCGGACGTGCTGCCGCGGGCGCGGCCCCTGCCCTTCCACGGTCCGGTGGACGCGCGGCGCGCGGTGTCGTGGAGCCGGGTGCCGGTGTCCGGACTGAGCGCGGCCCGCGACGCCCTGGCCTCCGGGCGGGCCTCGGCCAACGCGGTCTTCCTGACCGCGGCCGCGGGCGCCCTGCGCACCGCGGGGCTGACCGGGCGGGTGCCCCGGCTGCCGGGGGTGTGCGCGATGGTGCCGGTCGACGTCCGGGACGGCGCCGGGCCGGTGATGCTGGGCAACCACTACGCGACGGTCCGGGTGCCGCTCCCGGCGGGCGGGGACGCGCGGCGGCGGCTCGCCACCGTGGACGGCTTCACCCGGCGCTCGGCGCTCAAGCAGCGGGCGCAGGCCCAGTCCCGGCTGGTGGCCTCCCGGCCGCAGCGGCACGGCCGCTTCGACGCCCTGCTCGGCCGCTATGCCGACTCCCCGCTCTTCTCCTCGCTGCTGTGCAGCAGCGCGGCCAGCTATGCGGGGCAACTGGCGCTGGGGCCCGCGCGGTTCACCGCGCTCTCGGGGCTGCCCCCGCTGAGCCCGGGGCACCCCCTGGCGGTGTCGATGCTGCTGCACGACGAGAACGCGGTCGTGACGGTCGTCACCGATCACGCGCACCGTCACCTGGCGGCGCGGCTGCCCGGTCTCATCCGGGAGGAGATCGATGCGCTGCGCGGCTGAGCCGGACGTCCGTTCCCCGAAAACCCGGGCTGCGGGCGGTACATGGGCAGTAACGTCAAGCCACCGGCTCTCGTTCCCCCTGGTGAATCCCCCCACGAACGGAGACCGGCCGTGACGACGCGCACCGCACTCTTGGAAGAGGTCATCCCGCTCACCCTCCACGGTTACGCGTACAGCGGCCGCATCGTCCACCGGCCGGATGCCAGAGTGGCGCCCATCGTCCTGGTGGGCGGGGCCTTCCAGCACCAGAACGGGTGGGGCCGGGTGGAGCGGGCCTTCCTGGAGGCGGCGAGCGTGATCACCGTGGACCTGCCGGGCTGGGGCAGCGCGGACCGGCTGCCCGCGCGGTACGGATTCGACTTCCTGGCCGAGGCGCTCGACCAGCTGCTGTCCAAGGTGGCGCCCGGCCCGGTGAACGTCCTCGGCACCTCGTACGGCAGTGCGGTGGCCCACCAGTGGGCGTGCGAACACCCGGGCCGGGCCGAGCGGGTGGCGCTCGTGGGCACCATGGCGCATCTGACGGACCACGCGCGGGCGCGGGTGTCGCACCTGCTGCGGCTGGCGGAGCACGGCAGCCGGACCGAGTTCGTCAACAGCGTGCTGCACACGATGGTGTGCTTCGCGCCGCGTGCCACGGTGCTGCGCCGGCCCACCGTCGTCCGGTGCCTGACGCGTGCGCTCAACGAGCTCACCGCCGACGACGTCGCGAAATACCGCGACAACACCCTGCGGCTGCTGATGCACGCGGAGCTCCCCCGCGGGTACGCCGTCCGTGCCCCGGTGCTCGTCGCGACCGGCGAGCACGATCCGCTGACCACCCCGGCGCTGAGCCGGGAGGCCGCCACCCGGTGCCCGGACGCCCGGTTCACCACGCTCAAGGACGCGGACCACCTCGTCCACCTCGAACGCCCCACGGAGATCGTGGATCTGCTGATCCGCTTCTTCTCCGGCGAGTCCCTCGCCGGTCTCGACTACTGCCACCCGGTCGAGTACCTGCGGCAGCAGACGGGCGGGACACTGCCCTCCCCCCGTCCCTCGCACGGCAGTTGAGCGCCCGGCCCTCCGACGGGAGGGCCGGGCTCCGCCGGTCGCCCGTGCGCCTCAGTCCTCGTGCGCCGAGGCGGGCAGCCGGCGCAGCTTCAGCGCCGTACGGGTGCGGAAGGCGTAGTCCAGCATCCTGGCGGCGTCCGGGAAGCGGCTCGCCTGGTCGTTGAGGACGACACCGACGACCTCCCGGCCGGAGCGCTTCGCCGCGAACACCAGGCAGGGGCCCGCGGAGCGGGTCGAGCCGGTCTTGACGCCGATCACCCCGTCGTAGGAGCCGAGCAGCTTGTTGGTGTTGTACCAGGTGTAGAGGCGGTTGACGTTCTTCGCCTTCTGCTCGCTGCGCACGGACCTCACGACCTCGGAGAAGGTCCGGTTGCCGAGCGCGTGCCGGGAGAGCACGGCCAGGTCGCGTGGGGAGGCGACGTTGTCGCCGTGCGAGGAGTTGCCGTCGAAGGAGTCGAACCGGGTGTGGTGCAGGCCCAGTTCACGCGCCTTCTCGTTCATCCGGGCGATGAACGACTCGGTGCGCTCCGTCTCGGTGTCGCCGGTGCCGAAGGTGTCGGCGAGGGCGTAGGCGGCGTCGCAGCCGGAGGGCAGCATCAGGCCGTAGAGCAGCTGCCGCACGGTGAGCCTGTCGCCGGTGCGCAGGTCGGCCGTGCTCGCCTGGGTGCGGGCGACGTAGTCGCGGTAGGACTGCTGGATGGTGACCTGCCGGTCCAGTTCCCCGGCGTGGTCGTCGAGGACCACGACCGCGGTCATGATCTTGGTGGTGCTGGCCATCGGCCGCTCGGTGTCGGCCTCCTTGCCCCACAGCCGTCCGGCCTTGCCGTCCAGCAGGTACGCGCCCTTGGCGTTGATCCCGGCCGGGCCGTCCGCGGCTCCGGCGGTGGCCGTCGGGAGGGCGACGGCGACGACCGCCGTCGACGCGGTCAGCGCCGCTCCCCAGCGACGGACCGCACTTCCCCCACGTCGTTCCATTGAGTCTCCCGAATTCCTCGTGCAGCGGCATGCGTTGAGGGACGGCATGGTTGCACCCGGTGCGGGCCAGGGAGAAATTCCGGACACCAAAGAGTGAAAAAGGATCGTCTGAATGCGGATCGAATGCAGAGATGCCCGCACCTCGCGGTACGGGCATCTGCGGTGCTGCGCTGCGGGGTTCAGCCCTGGCAGACGCCACGCTCGTAGTCGAAGGTGGCCGTCGCCTTGGAGTACGTCCACTCGGGGTCGAGCAGCTTGGTCTGCAGCTGCTTGGCCGCGTCCTGGTTCTCGACGACGTAGCCGAAGTCCTGCAGCCACGACGGGTAGAGGTTCTTGGACCCGACGTAGAAGGCGGAGCCGTCCACGGAGACCAGCTTGTGGTGCAGGCGGTAGGGCTTGCCGTCGGCCCAGTTGGCGCTGTCGGAGCTGCGGAACGTCCCGAGCTGGAGGGTGGAGCACATGGCCGCCTTGGCCTTGTCCTGGCTTCCGGTGACGAGGGCGAGGCGGTTGCGCAGGGTGTCGCTGACCTCGTTGAGGGACTTGATCTGCGAGTAGCCGCCGCTGCCGACCGTGCCGCGGTTGGCGGGGTCGCTGACGACGATGCGCACCTTCACGCCGGCGGCCATCTTGGCGGCGATGGCGTCGTAGAGGCGGATGTCGTAGCGGGCGATGGGCGGGCAGGTGGCGTTGAGGTCCTGCTGCGAGATCTCGACGTGGTCGGTCGCGCTGGCCACCAGGGCGCGCAGGGCGCTCTCCTCGGGGTTGACCGTGTCGTAGTCGCGGTCGGCGTTGGTGCTGTCGTGCACGCCGACGACGCACTTGGTGTCCGAGGCGGTGGGCAGGTCGGGGCTGAACGCCGAGGAGGCGTCCTTGTCCTTGATGCCGACGCCCAGGCCGCCGACGGCGATCACGGGCACGTTGCCGGCCGGCTTCGGGGCGGCGGGGTTGGCGTCCTTCTCCATGGTGGGCATGCAGTCGCCGCCCGACCCCGTGAACCAGACGCTGGCCACGTTGCTCTTGTTCTGGCACGTCCACGTCCAGAGCGTGTCCAGGTAGCGGCCGGCCGAGGCGGCGCCGGGGCCGCTCAGGGCGAGGTCGACGTCGGACACCGGGCTGGAGGTGTCGATGTAGTCGCCCTTCCAGCCGTTGATGCCGCCGGCGATCACCGACTCCCCGTCGGTGACGAGGAGTTTGGAGTGGTTCCAGGAGAAGCCGGTCTTGGAGGTGGTCATCGACGCGACGTTGAGCGTGATGCTGTCGTAGGCCTTGCCGAGCCGCTTCTTGAGGTCGTCCCGGTAGGACGAGGGCAGCACGTTGAGGTGGTAGACCGGGGCGGCGCCGACCATCACGCGGACCTTGGGCTTGTTCCCGGCCTCGACCGAGGCCTTCAGGCCGGCGGCTATGGCGTCCTGGAAGGCGCCGTCGGGGAAGGGCGCGAGGGTGGAGATGTCCACCGTGCGCTTCGCCTTGGAGATGTTCTCCGTCATCCGGGCGAGCAGCCTCTTCGTGCCCTGCCGGTCGGTGCACGACGCGTCGCCCCAGCACTCCGGGGTCTGCAGCAGCCAGCCCGCGGGGTCCCCGTCGGAGGTGTCCAGCTTGTTGCCGTCGGTGCGCTCCCACACGCTGCCCTCGAGGCCGGGCGAGACCTGACGCAGCGTCCGCTCGATGGAGTCGAGGTGCGGGGTGGCGGAGCCGTCGGCGAACGCGGGGGCCGCGGGCAGCACGGCGAGGACGACGGCCGAGGCCGTCGCGCCGCGCACGAGGCGGCGTGAGCGGCGCAGGGTGTTGCGGGCCAAGACACTTCCCTTTTGGACGAAGTTGATGAGAACCGGACGCTTTGCATCCATGTGGCGATCATCTTGCCGGAAGGCACCGTTCAGCGGCTAGTGGTTCACCATGCACCAGTTTCGGCCAGCCACGTTCCGGCCATCGCCCGTACATCTCACGTATGACACGCCACTGCCGCACCAGTCCCCAGAGGGACGGCGGTCGGCCTCGCAGACGGATGCCCCGCCCCCGCCCCTGGCCATAGCTTCGTGATCAACGGTCACGAAAAGAGGCACTGCATGTACGGCAAGGCATTCGCTCCCGAATACCGCGGCGCGCTGGGCGAGCTCTCGGTCAACTCCTCGCTGGAGGAGGTCCTGGCGAAGGCGCTGGAGCAACGGGCCCGGGCCGAACGGGACGGCAGCGCCCTGGAGTCGGCGCATGCGGGGCTCGCCGTGGCCGAGGCGAGCCGGCGGCTCGGCCGGGTGGCGGAGGCCGAGGACGCCTGGCGGGCGAGCTACCGGGCGGCACGCCGGGCCGGGGACCGGGGCGCCATGGCGTGGGCGGTGTGGAGCGGTGGCACGCTCGCCCGGCAGCGCGGTGCACTCGCCCTCGCCCGCCGCCTGCTGGCCCAGGCCGCCGAACTCGCCGAGCAGGGCGGGGACATCGTGGCCCGCGGCTACTCGCTCGCCGGACTCGCCGAGACCGGCCGCATCCAGGGCGACTACCGGGCCGTCGGCGAACTGCACGAGAAACTGCTCGCCGAGGCCCGCCGGCGCGGCGAGGCCCGGCACACCGTGTGGGCACTGGAGGGCATCGCGCAGATGCACCGCAACACCGGCTCGTACGACACCGCCCTGGCCATGTTCGAGGAATCCGCCGTCATAGCCGAGCAGGCCGACGACGCCCGCGGCCACGCCTGGGCCCTGCGGGGCATAGCCGACGTGGTCTCCCTGCGCGGCGAGACGGAACGGGCACTGGAGCTGCTCTCCCGCGCCGAGCGCACCTGCCGGGAGATGCGGCTGGTCAGTGCGCTGGCCTACAACCACAAGATGCGCGGCAACGTGCTCTTCCGGGCCGGCCGCCACGAGGAGGCGCGCGACTGCTACAGCGGCGCGCTGGAGGAGTTCCGGGCCATGGGCGAGCCGCGGGGCGAGGCCCTCGCCAGGCTCGGCCTGGTCAAGTCCCGTGCCCGGCTGGGCCGGGACGGCACGGAGACCGCGGCCGAACTCGACGAACTCTCCCGCACGCTCGGCGGGTTCGGTCTGCAGCACGCGCAGGAGATGGTCGACAAGGCGCGCGCCGAGCTGGGACTCGTGCCCGCCGGTGCGGGGACGGCGGCCTGAGATGACCTCCGTCTCCACCCTCCCGCACACCCCGCCCCCGGCCCTGGTCCGCAGCAGGGACGCGGTCGGACCCGCCCTGCGCGCAGCAGTGACACGGCTGCACCCCTGGCCGCAGCAGATGGCCTCCTACGCGTTCGGCTGGTGCGACGCGGACGGCGCCCCGAGCGCCGGCGGCAGCGGCGGCAAGGGCGTCCGGCAGGCCCTCGCGGTGCTGGGCGCCGAGGCGGTGGGCGCGCCCGCGTCCGACGGCATCACGGCGGCGGTCGCGGTCGAACTGGTGCATGCGTTCTCGCTGGTGCACGACGACATCATGGACGGCGACGAGCGGCGCCGGCACCGCGAGAGCGTGTGGAAGGCCTTCGGCACGGGCCCCGCGGTGCTGGCCGGGGACGCGCTGTACGCCCTCGCCGTCGGGGCGCTGGCCGGGGCCGGCAGCGCACACGGCGCCGCGGCGGTGCGCGAACTGTCCGGCGCACTGGGCGAGTTGGTGCACGGCCAGACCGACGACCTGCTCTTCGAGACGCGGCCGTGGGCGGGCCCGGAGGCGGTGGGCACCGCCGAGTACCGGGACATGGCGGTGCGGAAGACGGGCTCGCTGCTGAGCTGCGCCCTGTCCCTCGGCCCCGTGCTGGCGGGGGCCGCACCCGGCAGGGCGGAGGCCCTGGCGGAGGCGGGGCGGCAGTTGGGGGCCGCCTTCCAGGCCGTGGACGACCTGCTCGGCATCTGGGGCGACCCGCAGGTCACCGGGAAGCCCGTGCACAGCGACCTGCTGCGGGGGAAGAAGACGCTCCCGGTGCTCACGGCACTGGCCTCCGGGACGGAGGCGGGTCACCGGCTCGCCGGGCTCCTCGGCGGGGGCCCGCTCCGGGCCGCCGAAGCGGCGGGCGCGGCACGGCTGGTGGAGGAGGCCGGGGGCCGGGAGGCGGTGCTGGCGGAGGCGCACCGCGCGGTGACGGCGGCGCGCCGGTGCCTGGAGAGCGCGCCGCTCGCACCGGGCGCGGTCGCCGAGCTCGGGGAGCTCTCCGCGTTCCTGGTGGAGCGGCGCCTCTGAGGGGCCGACACCGGGGTCAGGCCTTGGCGTTCACCACGACGCTGCTGACGACCTTGTCGTGCAGGCACTGGCGGTAGGGCTTGTCCCAAAGGCACCACAGGACGTTGAGCAGACCGCCGAAGGGCAGGAAGCCCAGCACATAGGCGATGAGCACACGTCCGAGGGCGGCACCGAAGGAGAGGTTCTGGCCGTCGGAGAGGCGGGCGACGCGCAGGCCGCAGATGCGCTTGCCGAACGTGGCCCCGTACTTGGAGTTCATGTAGGGCTCGTAGAACAGGACCGCGGCGAGCAGGCCGACGAAGAAGATGATCGCCGTGACGATGCCCGCACCCTTGCTCGACGAGACCACGGCCGCGTTGATCACGCCGAGGACGACCAGGGGCACCGCCACGAAGACGGCGTCGAGCAGGCGCGCGCCGAGCCGGGCACCCTGGTTGGCGAGGGCCTGCTCGGGCGGGCCCTGCGCGGGGTAGCCCATCGGGTAACCGCCGCCCATCGGCGGCATGCCGGGCGGCGGGGCCTGGGGGTACTGGGGCGGCTGCGGAGGACCGTAACCGTAGGGGTTCTGCGGAGGCTGCTGGTAATTGCTCACGTGACAGATCCAATCGGAGACCGCGCCGATCATACAAATCGTTTCGGCCACCCATCCAAGATCAAAATGGCCGGAACTCGGTTCCCGCCCCCCTCTATTCGTCCATCTCCCGCCATTCAGGGCGCAGTCCGCCCACGAAGATCGTGAACAAATAGAGACCTCCGCCCGCCAGCAGAGCCGGGCCGAGTCCGACGGCCGCGACCGCTGCGCCCGCGAGCAGCCCCCCGAACGGGATGCCCGCCCAGGCCAGTCCGCTGCTCAGCGCCCTGACGCGCCCCAGCATCGGCCGCGGCACCCGCTCGTAGGAGATCGCCCCCAGGATCGGATTGAGGAATCCCGCGCCGAACCCCGCCACCGCCAGGAGCGCCGCCACCGCCCACAACGGCATTCCGGAGAAGAGGATGACGAACATCGTCGGGCCCGAGAGCACATAGCCGGCGAAGAACACCGCGCGGCGGCGCAGCCGGCGGGCCACCGCGGCCGCGATGAGACTTCCGCAGACCGCCGCCGCCCCGAACATGCTGTTGTTGAGCCCGATCGCAGCGGGCCCGTGCCCGGATTCCCGTGCCCAGACGGGCATGAACACCTGGGAGAAGGCGGCGTTCAGCATGTTGGTGCAGCCGACGACCACGGCGATGGTCAGCAGCAGGGGCTCGCCCCGCAGGAAGGCGTAGCCCTGGCGCAGCTGCCGCCCGTAGCCGTCGCGCTCCTCCGCGTCCGGTGCCTTGCGCCCCATGCCCCGCGGCAGCGAGCAGGCGACGGTCAGCGAACCGAGGGCGAAGCAGGCCGCGTTGACGAACAGGGCGCCGAGCGGGCCGGCCAGGGCGACCAGAGCGCCGCCGACGGCCGGGCCGACCGTGGCGGCGAGCTGCTCGATGACCCCGGCGCACCCGGTGGCGCGCTCCAGCGGGACGCCGGCGCGTTCGGCCGCCTCCAGGACCATGACATCCTTGGCCAGGTCGCCGGGCCCGCGCACCGAGCCGATGAGGGCCACCAGGGCCAGCAGCAGCCAGAGATGGAGCACGCCCAGGGCGTGGCAGAGCGGGACGAGCAGGGCGGCGGCAGCGCTCAGCGCGTCCGCGGCCCAGGAGACCCGGCGCGGTCCGACGCGGTCGACCAGCGGGCCGACGAGCGTCTTGACCACCACGTAGGGCGCCAGCTCGCAGCAGGCCACCAGGCCCGTCCGCGTGGCGCTGCCGGTGGTGACCAGGACGAACCAGGGGATGGCGATGGCCGAGACCCGCGTACCGGTGAGGGACACGGTCATGGCGGCGAGCACACCGGCCAGCGGGCGGAGTCTTCGGAGCCGTCCGGGCGCCGGGGGCGCGGCGAGGTGTTCGGCGACGGTCATGACGGGGTCTCGTCGGACGCCTCGGGCTCGGGGAGGAAGTGCGTCACCAGCAGGACCTGTTCCGCGTCCTCCGGTGCCTCGGTGCGGTAGCGGGATATCACCTCGCGCAGCTCCGCCTTGAGACGCTCGGTCTCCTCCGGGGTGAGGAACAGACGGTGGTCGCCGAGGCCGAGGGTGTGACGCCACGGCCTGGGCATGGACGGCATCTGACTGAGCGCGAGTTGGGTGCGCAGGGCGTGGAGGGTGGCGATGGAGCCGAGGTAGGCGGCGGTGGCCTCGGGCTCCTGGTCCATCAGCTCCTTGTCGCTGAACCAGGTGGCCCGGTGGGCCGCCTTCCACCAGCGCTCGCGGCCGTTGCCGCGCCCCGGGTCCTCGTCGACGAACCCGGCCGCGCCGAGCTGGCGGAGGTGGTAGCTGGTGACGCCGGAGCCGACGCCGAGGCGCTCCGCGAGGCGGGTGGCGGTGGACGGGCCGTGGGTGCGCAGGAGGCTGACGAGCTGGACGCGCACCGGGTGGGCGAGGGCGCGCAGGCCCTTGGCGTCGAGGACGACGTCGGCGGCGGGGTCCGGGTGCAACGGGGCGCCGTGCGGCGGGTGTTCGGTGGTCATGGACCGGGAGCCTAGATCGCGAAGACATCTTCGCAAAGGGATTTTCGCGAAGAAGCCTTCGCAGTTGAACACGGCCCGGGCGACCAGGCGGTGTTGCGCGCGTGGCGCCGCAGGAGGATGCTCCCTGCGCGAAGGAGGTGCCCTGGGTGACGGCGGTCGAGGCGCGGGGTCTGACCAAGCGGTACGGGGACGTCGTGGCGGCCGACGGGATCGACCTCGTCGTGCCCGAGGGCGGGGTGCACGGCCTGCTGGGGCCCAACGGCGCGGGGAAGACCACGTTCCTGCGCATGATCCTCGGCCTGGTCCGGCCGGACGCGGGGACGCTGCGGGTCTGCGAGGGCGTGGCCGGGTTCGTGGAGAGCCCGCGCTTCTACCCGTACCTCAGCGGCGAACGGAACCTCGCGCTCCTGGCCGACCTGGACGGCGGCGACGCGGCGGACCGGATCGACGGCGCCCTGCAGCGGGTCGGGCTCGACGCGCGCCGCAGGGAGAAGGCCGGGGGCTATTCGCACGGTATGCGGCAGCGGCTGGGGATCGCGGCGGCGCTGCTGCGCGCGCCGCGGCTGCTGGTGCTGGACGAGCCGGCGGACGGGCTCGACCCCGCGGGCATCCGCGACATGCGCGCGCTCGTCGGCGAACTCGCCGGGGACGGGCGGACGGTGCTGCTCAGCAGCCATCACATGGCCGAGGCCGAGGAGTTGTGCGACACCGTGACCGTCATGCGCGCGGGCCGGGTGGTGTACTCGGGCACCGTGGAGGAGCTGCGCGGCCGGGCTCCCGACCCCTCGCACCGGCTGCGCACGAGCGACGACGCCGAGGCGCTCACCCTGGCCGGCGGGCTGCCGGGGGTGCGGGTCGGCCCGCATCCGGAGGGCGGGCTGACGGTGCACGCGGAGCAGCCGGCCCTCGACGCCTTCACGGTGGCGCTGGGGCGGGCCGGGGTCGCGGTGCGCGCGCTGCGGCTGGAGGCGACCCCGCTGGAGTCGCTGTTCTTCCGGCTCACCGAGGGCGCGCTCACCGAAGACGTGCCCGCGGAGGACGCATGAGGACCGTGTGCCTGTGGGAGCTGGAGAAGCTCGTCGCCCAGTGGCGGGTGCGTGCGGTGCTCGCGGTGTGCCTGCTCGCGCCGTTCGCCTTCGTGCTGGCCCTGCGCTCGCAGTCGGCGGTCCCCTCGGACACGCTGTTCGGGCGGTGGGTGCACGACTCGGGGTACGCGGTGCCGCTGGTGGTGCTCGGCTTCGCCGGGCAGTGGGCGTTTCCGCTGCTGACCTGTCTGGTGGCGGGCGACATCTTCGCGTCCGAGGACCATCACGGCACGTGGAAGACGATCCTGACCCGGTCCCGGTCGCGCGCCGCGCTCTTCGGCGGCAAGGTGCTGGCGGCGGTCGTCTTCGCCCTGGTCGCCGTGGCGCTGGCGGGGGCGGCCTCGCTCGCGGCGGGGGTGCTGCTGATCGGGCATCAGCCGCTGGTGGTGCTGGACGGCTCGCAACTGGCCTCGGGCCGGGCGGCGGAGCTGGCGGTGTGGGCGTGGCTGACGGCGCTGCCCCCGGTGCTGGGGTTCACGGCTCTGGGGGTGCTGTTCTCGGTGGCGGCCCGGCACAGCGCCGCCGGCATTCTGGGGCCGGTGGTCGTGGGGCTGCTGATGCAGTTGTCCTCGTACGTCAACGGGGTGGACTTCGTCCGGCGTTCCCTGCTGACCACGCCGTTCGACGCCTGGCACGGACTGGCGACGGAACGTCCGTACCACGGACCGCTGACCGAGGGGTGCGCGGTGAGCGCCGGTTACGCCCTGGTGTGCCTGACGGGCGCGTATGTCCTGTTCCGGCGGCGCGACTTCGGCAAGGGGTGAGCGGTGGGCAGCAGGCGTGCACGGACCGGGGCGGGAGCGGCCGCCGTGGCGGCCCTGGCCCTGATGGCCGCGGGCTGCGGTGGCGGTGGCGGTGGCATCACCGCGGCCCGGCTGGAGGCCGCCGTCGGGCCGGAGTTCCGCAATCTCTACGTCCGGCAGCAGACCGTGCTGCACGGCGAGCTCAACGGGGTGGCCCCCGACGGCTGGGCCCGCTGCACGAAGGGCGGTCCGGACAACGATTGGGCGTGCGTGGTGCGGTGGCCCTCCGGGGGCGGCATCACCCGGCCGATCAGCTATGAGGTGGAGGTGAAGCCGAACGGGTGTTTCGCGGCCCAGGGGCCGGCGGGGGCGGTGGGGCAGCAGCGGGTTGTCGGTGCCGACGGGGAACGGCACACCAATCCTTTGTACGCTTTCGATGGTTGTTTCGACACCGTCCGTTGACTACCGGCAACTCCGTTGCGGCTCTACGGTCTTCGCCATGACTGAGCGCACCGCTCGTGATGCAGTTCTTCGGCTGCGGGCCAGTCGTGGCTGGTCGCGCAGTTCCTCGCGCCCCTTGCGGGGCGCTAGAGCGAGCCGAGCCAGACACAGAGGCACCCTCGTTGCCGCCCTGGCCGTCGCCACCGCCTTCGTCACCACCGCCGGCGCCACCGCCGTCGGCATCAGTGGCGGCTTCGGCAAGGACAAGGTCGGCACCGAGACCGCCAAAGGCATCCTGCTCCCCTCCAACCAGCGCATCACCCCCTTCGGTGCACGCCACCGCATCGACAACGGACGGCTGTTGTCGAGCACCGTCAGCCCGGACGGCACCCGCATCGCGGCCGTCACCTGGGAGAACTTCACCGGCTTCCTCACCGTCTTCGACGCCCGCACCGGCAAGGTGGTCCAGCAGACGGGCACCGGGCAGGGCAAGGACCAGCGGATCGGCGACGGCTCCGCCGGCACCGACGCGCCCCTGTATGCGCCCGACGGCCGCACCCTGTGGTTCCCGCAGGCCAGCGACGTGGTGCGGTTCACCGTCGGCCGCGACGGCAAGGTCTCGAAGCCGGTGGTCGTCAAGCTCACGGGCCCGCACGGCAGTGCCCTGCCGGGCGGCATGGCCCTCTCCCCCGACGGCTCCCGTCTCTACGCCGCCCTCAACGGGAGCAACACCCTGGGGGTCGTCGACACGCGGACGAACAAGCTGGTGAAGGAGATCAAGGTCGGCAACGCGCCCCGGCAGGTCGTCCTCTCCGGCGGCAAGGCGTTCGTCTCCAACGAGGGCGGCCGCCCGGCCGCCGCCGGGGACTTCACCAACCTCTCCGACGGCACCCCGCTCGTCGCCGACCGCACGACGGGCGCGGCGAGCACCGGCACCGTCTCCGTCGTCGACCTCGCGGCGGAGAAGGAGACGGCGACGGTGAAGGTGGGCCTGCAGCCCACCGCCCTGTATCTGAACGGCAGTTCGCTGCTCGTGGCCGACAGCAACGACGACTCCGTCTCGGTCGTCGACACCGGCAAGCAGCGCGTCACCCAGACGTTCAACACCAATCCGCTGCCCGGCTCCACGGTCGGCAGCCACCCCAACGGGCTGACGATGCCGGACGCGCACCACGTGCTGGTCTCGCTCGGCCGGGACAACGCACTGGCCCAGTACCGCTGGGACGGGCCGCGTTCGCCCGTCCACTACGAGGGGCTGATCCCCACCGACTGGTATCCGGTCACCGTCCAGTACGACAAGGCCCTGCGCAAGGTCGTCGTCACCAACGCCCGGGGCATCGGCTCGCGCGGCCCCGCCTCCACCGTGCACGACGGCCCCGACACCGAGCCCGCGACCGGGCACAACACCTACGACGACACCGGGACGCTGACCGCCTTCGCCCCGCCCAGCGGGGCGCAGCTCGGCAGGCTCACCCACCAGGTGTTCGTCGACAACGACTGGGAGAAACTGCTGGCGCGCGGCAGCGGCCCCGACCGCAGGGCCCGGCCCGTGCCGGTGCCGGCGCATCTCGGGGAGCCGTCGACGATCGACCACGTCTTCCTGATCGTCAAGGAGAACCGGACCTACGACCAGGTGCTCGGCGACATGGGCAAGGGTGACGGCGATCCCTCGCTGGCGCAGTTCGGCAGGCGCGTCACGCCCAACCACCATGCGCTGGCCGAGCGGTTCGGGCTCTTCGACAACTTCTACGACGAGGGGACCCTGTCGGCCGACGGGCACAACTGGCTGATGCAGGCCGACGCCAACGACTACGTCGAGAAGGAGTTCGGCGCCTTCTACCGCAGCTATCCCTCCCAGGGCGAGGACGCCCTCGCGTACCAGCGCAACGGCTTCCTGTGGGACGCCGCGCGGCGGGCGGGGCGCTCGGTGGAGAACTACGGCGAGTACGTCAGCCTCCAGATGCCGGCGACCGGTGCGGTGCCGTCGTGGTCCGACTGGTACAAGACCTCGCGCATCCTGGAGGGCAAGGAGAGCGGGCAACTGCCGGTGCCGACCGGGAAGTACCCCAGCACCTCCGACATCCCCTCGCTGACGGCGGTCAGCCGGCCGGACTTCCCGACCTTCGACACCGACATCCCCGACCAGTACCGCGTCGACGTGTGGCTGCAGCACTTCCGGCAGGCCGAGAAGAGCGGGAAGCTGCCGAACCTGACGCTGATGACGCTGCCGCAGGACCACACCGCGGGCAGCAGCGGCAAGGACCCGTACCCGACCGCCATGGTGGCCGACAACGACCTCGCGGTGGGGCGGCTCGTGGACGCGCTCTCGCACAGCCGGTTCTGGAAGTCCTCGGCCGTGTTCGTCGTCGAGGACGACTCGCAGGACGGCGTCGACCACGTCGACGGGCACCGGGCGCCGGTGTGGATCGCCAGTCCCTACGCCCGGCGCGGGGCCGTGGTGAGCACGTACTACTCCCAGCTCAACGTGGTCCGGACGATCGAGCAGATCCTGGGCGTCCCGCCGATGAACCAGCTGGACCGGGCCGCCGAGCCGATGTCCGACGCCTTCACCGCCCGTGCCGACACGGCCCCGTTCACCGCGCTGCCCAACCGGGTGCCGCTGGACCACGGGCTCAAGAAGCCGAAGGCGGCCGAGGTCACGGAGGCGGTTCCGCACGGGATGGCGGCCGTCGCGCGGCTGTGGGAGCTGTGGAGCGCCCAGCAGTCCACCGGGGGCAACCGGCCGCAGCTCGACCAGGTCAACCCGGCACAGCTGAACCGGATCGACTGGTACGAGTCCACCGGCTGGCGCCGCCCCTACCCGGGGGACACGCACATCCTCGGGCCCAACGACGTACCGGGAAAGGACAAGCCGCCGCAGGAGCTCGACTGACGGCCGCTCTACGGTGGGCGGATGATCTCTGACGCGTACGACATCGCGCCCTGCCCGCTGGCCCCCGGCGTCCTGCTGCGTCCGCTCGCGGCCGAGGACGCGGGGGCCTTCGCCCTCGCCTACACCCGCAACCGCGACCACCTGCGGCCGTGGGAACCGCGCCGGGACGAGGCGTTCTTCACCGAGGAGGGCCAGGCCGCCCGGGTGCGGGACCTATTGGCGATGCGCCATGCGGGGCGGGCTTCGCCGTGGGTGGTGACCGATGAACAGGACGGCATCGTCGGGGTGGTGAACCTGAACAACATCGTCCAGGGCGCCTGGCGCAGCTGCAATCTCGGTTACTGGATCGCCGCCGGCCACGCGGGCCGGGGGCTGGCCACGGCGGCGGTGACGGCGGTGTGCCGGGCGGCGGACGAGCACCTGGGGCTGCACCGGATCGAGGCCGGCACGGTGACGTCCAATGCGGCCTCGCAGCGCGTGCTGGCCAAGTGCGGGTTCGAACTCGTCGGCCACGCACGGAAGTACCTGCACCTCGACGGGGAGTGGCGGGACCACGTCCTCTTCCAGCGGATTCTCAACGACCGGCCGCCGGCGGCCTGAACGCGGCGCGACAGGGCCCGGACGCCGACGGTGGTGTCCGGGCCCTGTCGTGCGATCGCCTCGGAATCTATGTCTCGCCGACGCACGGCTGTTACACAACAGTCGGAAAACCGGAGGGTGCGGATCATAGGATCGACTGCATTGTCCATAGGTCAATTGATACCCGCTTGAAGTCAATTGTCCCTTTTTACGCACTACCGCGCTCAGTTGGCGCAGGAGATGGGAGAGGCACCTGTGCCGGGGGGAATAGCGCGCCGACGCGCTCTGCAGGTGGCCGGCGGAGGACTCGCCCTCGGGGCGGGCGGGGTGGGCGTCTGGCAGTGGCTGGCGCCCGGGAACGACAAGCAGCGCCGCGCCGGCGAGGTGTCGGCACGCCCCGCCAAGGCCGCGACGACGGAGTCCTTCGTCCACGTCATCGCACACGCCGACGACTCCCTGTACTTCATGAACCCGGAGCTGGAGCAGGCCGTCACCAGCGGCGCGCCGACGGTGACCGTCTGCATGACGGGCGGCGAGTCCGACGGCCGCAACGCCCTGTCCCACAGCCCCGGTTACGCCCGTCTCCCGGAGCGGCGCGCCGACTTCGTCCGCGCCCGCATCAACGGGCTGCGCGAGGCCACCGCCCACATGGCCACCGGCGACTGGCTCAGCCCGTGGACCGTGGAGGCGACCACCCTGCTGCCGGGCTTCCAGGCCGAGCTGCACACCCTCAAGGCCGCCCCCCAGGTCCAGCTGATCTTCCTGGAGCTGATCGAGGCGCGGTTCATCAAGGCACCGCGCAAGGACAGCCTGCGCGGCCTGTGGCTGGGGGCCACCCCGAAGCTGACGACGCTCGTGCCGACCGCGAGCCCGGTCACCCGCCCCTGCCTCTACACCCGCCAGCAGGTCATCGACACGCTCACCGCCGTCTTCGAGCGCTACCGGCCCACGGTCGTGCGCACCCTGGACCCCAACCCCACCCACCGGGCGCAGCAGCCGCACGGCCTGCCCCCCGGCGTCCCGCAGGTCCTGCAGGGCATATCCCACTACGACCACCAGGACCACACGACGTCCGCCCACTTCGCCCAGGCCGCCCTGGCCCAGTACTGGGGACGCCGGCGCTCCCGGCCCACGGCCGTGGAGAGTTACGTGGGCTACGAGGTCTCCCTGCTGCCCGTCAACCTCGACCGGGCGACGATCAAGCACAAGATCGAGGCCCTCGACATCTACGGCTGGGCGGACGGCAAGGACTGCGGCGACCCGGCGGGCTGCGGCGACCGCAAGGTCGGCAACCGCTCGAAGGACACCCGCTGGTCGGACAACCTGCGCCACCGGGCCACCGGCACCCAGCGCTGGGTGCAGCCGCTCCCCGACGGCCGGCTCGCCGCCTTCGCCGTGCTGGACGGGCAGGCGCAGTGCTGGACCGAGACCCGGGCCGGCAGCGGCGTCTGGTCCCGGCCCGCCCGGGTCGACGGCTCGATGCTGGAGGGCCAGGTGCAGGTGCTGCGCCACTCCGACGGCACGCTGCAGCTGTTCTCGGTCCGCACGGTGCTGCCGGCGCAGGACACCCCGCACCACCGGGAGGTCGTCACCGCCCGGCAGACCGGCCCGGTCTCCCCCGGCGGCACCCCGGCGTTCGGCGCGTGGGAGTCCCTCGGCTCCCCCGAGGACGACCCCGAGCGGTCGATGGAGGTCGGCTACCCCGTCGCGGTGGCGGCAAAGGACGGCACGGTCCACGTCTTCGTCAAGGACTACGCGGGCGGCATCAGCACCCGCCGGGGTGCGGGCGGCCGGGACTGGAGCGACTGGGAGCAGGTCGACCAGCAGACGGACGACACCCCCGTGAAGATCGAGGACGGGCTCGACGCGGTGCTCGACGCCAAGGGCCGCGTCCATCTCGTCGCCGCAAGCACCAGGACCGTTCTGCACTGGATGTCCGACGAGTCCGGGGGGACGCTGCAGCTCGCCGGCCCCACCCGGCTGCCGGCCACCACCGGCCCGCTGGCCCTGGCCGCCCTGCCGGGCGGGGGCGTGCGGATGGCCGCGCGCGAGCCGTCCACCGCCCGCGTGGTCGTCTCCGACCGTCCGGAGAACGGCAGTTGGCGGGTGACCGCGCAGTGCCAGGCGATCGGCGGCTACGGGCGGGTCGCGCTGGAGCAGGCGGGGCGCACGACCGTGCTGGCCGCCCGCGACGACAAGGGGCTCGTCCGGCTGTCGGCCGGTTCCGGGCGGCCGGGGCCGTGGCAGGATGCGGGTGTTGCGCATCTGCGCACCGCCGGGTTCACGCAGGATGCGAAGGGCCGCACCGTTGCGGTGGTGCTCGGCTTGGACGGGACGCTCAGCAGCGTTCGGGGGCGCAGCCCCGGGGCTGCGGCGTTCGGTGACTGGGTCGACCTGAACGGGAAGACGTTGGGCGACCTGCAGACGTCGTGAGGTGTCGTCGTCTGCAGGCCGTCCGTGGCTGATCGCGCAGTTCCCCGCGCCCCTACGGGGCGCTCAGCTGATCCGCCATCGCCTTGATGACCTCCGCCTGGTGCTGTGCCAGGTAGAAGTGGCCGCCGGGGAAGACCCGCAGGGAGAACGGGCCTTCGGTGTGGCGCTCCCAGGCGGCGGCCTCGTCCACCGTCACCTTCGGGTCGTCGTCGCCGACCAGGCCGAGCACGGGGCACTGCAGCGGCTCCCCCGGCTCGTAGGTGTAGGTCTCGGCCGCGCGGTAGTCGGCGCGGATGGACGGCAGGATCATGCGCAGCACCTCCTCGTCGCCCAGCAGTTGGGCGTCGGTGCCGCTGAGGGTCTTCATCTCGGCGATGATGCCGTCGTCGTCGCGCAGGTGCACCGTCTCGTGGCGGTGCGCGGACGGGGCCCGGCGGGCGGAGGCGATGAGGGCGGCCGGGGTGATGCCCTTCTCGCGCTCGAGGCGGCGGGCGATCTCGAAGCCGAGCGAGGCGCCCATGCTGTGGCCGAACAGGGCCAGCGGCCGGTCCGTCCAGGGCAGCAGGGCCGCGTAGACCTTCTCGGCGAGGTCGGGGATGTTGTCGATCAGCGGCTCGGTGCGGCGGTCCTGGCGGCCGGGGTACTGCACGCACAGCACCTCGACGAAGTCCGGCATCGAGCGCGAGACGGGGAAGTAGAAGCTCGCGGAACCGCCCGCGTGCGGCAGGCAGACCAGCCGGACGGTGGCGTCCGGGCGCGGGTGGAACCGGCGGATCCACAGGCTGTTGTCGTCGGCGTTCACGGGAATTGCGTTCCTTCCGGGATGGTGCGGTGGCCGCGCTTCGGGCATGCAGGAATGCCGGGGAAATCCCCCGGCATTCCTGGCCGTTCACGGCGGACTACGACGCCGTGACGTCCTGCTTGATGATGCGCTCGACGTTCCGCTCGGCCAGTGCCGTGATGGTCACGAACGGGTTGACGCCGACGGAGCCCGGGATCAGCGAACCGTCGGTCACGTAGAGGTTCTTGTAACCGGCGACGCGGCCGTAGTCGTCGGTCGCCTTGCCCAGGACGCAGCCGCCGAGCGGGTGGTAGCAGAAGTCGTCGGCGAAGGCCTTCAGCTGGCTGCCGAAGAGGTCGTACCGGTACATCGTGGTGTTCGCCTTATTGATCCGGTCGAACAGCGCCTTGGCGGCGTTGACCGCGGGGGCGTTCTGGTCACGGGTCCAGTTGAGCTTCGCGCGGTCCGACGCG
Organism: Streptomyces sp. AM25; assembly: GCF_058146165.1. NCBI lineage: Bacteria > Bacillati > Actinomycetota > Actinomycetes > Kitasatosporales > Streptomycetaceae > Streptomyces > Streptomyces sp. AM25. The sequence goes on from NZ_JBKIWN010000013.1 coordinate 96,283, forward strand.
GCGTCGTACACGAAACGGCCGCGCTGGGGGTTCTTGGTGATCGCGAGGTAGAGGCTGACCCACGTCTCCACGCCGGCCGGCATGGGGGCGATCTCCGCGAAGACGGAGGAGTCGCTGTTGTCCCACGCGTCGATGCCGAGGGCGGGGATCGAGGACTGGTGGGCGCCGGTGGTGTTCCACACGTGGTTCGCCCGGGCGGTCATGATGTTGCCGTTGGGGCCCCAGCCCCCGCCCACCTCGGAGTTGAGGTTCGGCAGGGTGCCGGTGTCGCGGGCGCGCACCAGGAGTTCGGTGGAGCCGAGGCTGCCGGCGCCGAGGAACAGGTAGCGGCAGGAGATCTCCTTGGTGGCCAGGAGCTTGCCGTCGGTGTCCTTCTGCTCGACGGTCAGCACGTAGCCGCCGTCCTTCTGCTGGCGGATCGTCTTGACCTGGTGCAGGGTCTGGATGGTGACCTTGCCGGTGCCGAGGGCGGCGGCCAGGTAGGTCTTGTCCAGGCTCTGCTTGCCGTGGTTGTTGCCGTAGATGACCTCGGTGGCCAGGGCGGACTTGGGCACCTCGCCGGCGGCCTCGCGCTGCATGTAGCCGAAGTCGTAGACGTTGGGGACGAAGACGGTGCCCAGCCCGGCCTTGGCCGCCTGCTCGCGCGAGACGCGGGCGAACTTGTACCACTCGGTGTCCTCGAACCACTTGGTGTCGATGTGGTTGACGCGGAGCATGGAGTTGGCGCGGGGGAAGTATTGGTCGTACATCTCCGAGGAGTCGACCTGCGGGAGGATCTCCTCGAAGTACGAGCGCTTGGGCTCCACGGCCATGCCGCCGTTGACGAGCGAGCCGCCGCCGACGCCGCGGCCCACGTAGACCGACATCTGGTCGTAGTTCACGCGGTCCAGGACGCCCGCGTAGGGGTCGATGTTCCGGTTGACCACGTCGAGCCAGAGGAAGCTGCCGAGCGGGGCCTCGGTGCGGTTCTTGAACCAGCTGGAGCGCTTGTCCGGGTTGAGCATGCCGCAGAAGACGTTGCCGTCGGGGCCGGGCTGGTTCCACAGCTGGCCCATCTCGAGCATCATCGTCTGCACACCCGCCTCGCCGAGGCGCAGTGCGGAGACGGCCGCACCGTAGCCGGTGCCGATGACGACGGCGGGGACGAAACCGCCGTTGTCGGTCACGGACTTGGCGGCGGCGGCCGCGCGGGGGGCGGCGGCGATGGAGGTGCCCCCGGCGATGGCGGCGGCGCCGAAGGCGGCCATGCCGAGCATGCGGCGGCGGGACAGGTGCTGTTGTGCAGTCACGCGGGGTCTACCTGACCTTTCCGAAACGGTTCTTCAGGGGTGGGGAAGGTGGTTCAGGGGGTGCCGGGGACGGTCACCAGGCGACCGGCAGCCGGTCGGCGCCGTAGACCTGCATGTCGTGGCGGAGCGGGATCTCCGCCACGGGGCAGGCCAGGCGCAGCTGGGGGAAGCGTTCGAGGAGCGCGGTGAGGCCGACGCGCAGTTCGATGCGGGCCAGTTGCCGGCCGAGGCACCGGTGGATGCCGTGCCCGAAGGCGAGGTGGCCGGTGTCCGCGCGGGAGACGTCGAGGGCCTCGGGCCGCTCGAAGCGTGCGGGGTCGCGGTTGGCGGCGCCGAGCGAGACCACTACGACCTCGCCGGCCTTGACGGGGGTGCCCTCGATCTCGGCGTCCTCCAGCGCGGCCCGGGTGGGGCCGTGGTGGACGACGCTCAGGTAGCGGAGCATCTCCTCCACCGCGCTCTCCGTCAGGGCGGGATCGGCGCGCAGGGCGGCCAGTTGCCCGGGGTTCTGGAGCAGCAGGAAGGCGCCGAGGGCGAGCTGGTGGGCGGTGGTCCCGTGGCCGGCGACCAGCAACAGGAAGGCGATCGAGGCGAGTTCCTCGTCGGTGAGCGCGGGGTCGGCGGCGATCAGGCCGCTGAGGAGGTCGTCGGCCGGCTCGGTGCGCTTGAGCCGCACCAGCTGCTGCAGGTGGGCGCCGAGGGAGACGAAGGCCTCGGTGACCTCCTCGGTGGACCGGCCGAATCCGCCCCACCGGAGGGCGTCGCGCTGGAACTGCTCCCGGTCTGCGCGGGGCACGCCGAGCAGTTCGGCGATGACGAGCGAGGGGACGGGGAGGGCGAAGTGCTCGACGAGGTCGGCCGGGGAGCCCATGTGCTCCATGGCGTCGAGCTGTTCGCGCGTGATCCGCGCGGTCGCCCCGGTCAGCTGCCGCATCCGGCGGGCGGTGAACTGTCCGGCGAGGAGCCTGCGGCAGCGGTCGTCCTCCAGGGTCGCCGCGCGCGGTACGGCCGGGTGCTCGCGTTCCCCGCGGGCGCTGAAGCGGGAATCGGATAACACCGCACGCGCGGCGGAATATCCGGTGACGAGCCAGCCGGGGCGGCCGTCGGCGAACGCCGTGCGCGTGACGGGCTCCCTCTGCCGCAGTGACCGCATCTCCGCCGGCGGACCGAAGTAATTCTCACGGACTGTCGAGAAGGTCACCGGCGCAGCCTGGGTCATGTATGCCCTTTCACGAGTGATCGGCCTGGTCGGCGCCGTCGAAATGACCGTATGGAGGCGTTGTGAAAGCTGTCAACGAGATCGATCCCCCGGCGGGCTAACCCTGCGGGTACGGGCACAGGGTTCGGTTACCGCCGGTACCGGTGGGCGGGGGGTTCGGTTCGGTCGGGGGCTAGGACCGTACCGTCACGGTCGGCCCGGGCAACAGGTGGGCGAGGGCGGCCAGTTCCGTCCGGCCCGCGACCTGGAGCTTGCGGTAGGCGCGGGTGAGGTGCTTCTCCACCGCCCGTGAACTGACGTCCAGCTGCTCGGCGATGTCCTTGTTGGAGGTGCCGTGGGCGGCGAGCCCGGCGACCCGGCGTTCGGCGGGGGTGAGGGCCTCGACGGCCAGCGAGGTCTGGCCGGAGGCCATGGTGTGCAGTTCGCGGCGCGCCCGTTCCACGATCCACGGGGCACCGCAGGCGAGGGCCTGGTCGCGGGCCTGGCGCAGCCGCACCTCGGCCTCGGCGGGCCGCCCCGCCCCCTGCAGCCGCCGCCCGAGGAGCAGCGCGGTGCGGGCCCGTTCCATGGCGTTGGCGGACCGCTCCAGGGTGGCGGCGGACTCGCGCAGCAGCTCGATGCCGCGCTCCCCCTCGGTGACCGCGCCCTTGACCCGCTGGGCGCGGCCGATGGCGGCGGGGGTGCCCCAGGCCACGGCGCGCTCGTACTCCTCGTCGACGAGGTCGTGCGCGCGGTCCTGCTGGCCCAGCCGGTAGTGCAGCCCTGCGGCCCACGAACGCCAGGGGAAGACGGCGGGGTTGCACCAGTCGGCGCGCTCCGCCGAGCGGCCCCAGTCGAGGAAGTACTCCAGGGCCGTGGGCAGGTCGCCGCGGGCGGCCGCGTTGGAGCCGCGGATGAGCTGGAGCGAGGAGGGCCGGTAGCCGTGCCCGTCGCCGTCGCGGCGGTGGGAGAGCAGCCGCCGGGTCAGCTCGGCGTCCCGGGTCTGCAGGGCGACCAGCACGACGGCGGTCATGGCCTGGAGCGTCGCCCAGTCCGCGATGCCCAGGTCGAGGGCCTCCTCGGCGCGGGTACGGGCCTCCTCCAGGCGGCCCTGGGCGAGCAGGACGTGGGCGAGTTCGAGGGAGATCGTGGCGTGCGGGACGGTGGCGTTCTCCCTGCGGGCGCGTTCGCGTGCGGTCTCCAGCCAGGGGGCGACGGCCTCGACGGAGTCGGCGGCGACGAGCACGTGGGCGAGCAGCGGCAGGGCGGTGTGGACGTGGCCCGGTGCGGCGGGCTCGTACTGCAGGACGCGGTTGGCCAGCGGGGCGACCTCGGCCGCGGTCATGCGCTGCGTCAGGGTGGCGCCGTGCAGCAGCACGGTGACGAGCTCCCGCTCGGCCGCGGTGTCCAGGCGGGGCACCGGGCCCAGGCTGCGCAACCGGTCGGCGCACAGGACCAGTTCCTCGGGCCCGGCCACGGCCACGTGGCGGGCCCTGGCCTCCATGCGCAGGGACATCTGCCGCTCGGTGCCGCGCAGGGTGTCCGGGTCGCCCAGTTCCGTGGCCAGTTTGACGACCGCGTCGACGACCGGCGGGGGGCAGCCGCCGAGCAGCGAGGGCGGTATCCGGGCGGCCGCCAGGGCGCGTTGGGCGGTGGTGGGCAGCAGCAGGAGGGCCTGCGAGAGGTGCCGCATGGCGGCCTGCGGGTCGAAGGCGCGCTCCACGGCGGCCAGTTCGACCAGGAGGGTCGCGCGGTCGGGCCCGGCGGGCGCGCTGCCCAGCAGGGCGCGGCGCAGATAGCGGGCCGCGTCCCGGGGCGCGCCGCGGCGTACGGCGGTCGTGGCGGCGGCCCGGAGCACCTCGACGGCCCAGGTGTCGTGGCAGGAGGTGGCGGCGAGGAGCTGGGTGGCGGCCAGTTCGGCGGGGTGGCCGCCGCTGTGCAGGAGCAGGGCGGCGTAGACGTGGATGTCCTCCTGTTCCGCGGGGGTCATCGACTCCTCGACGGCGTCGTGCACGGCCCGGTGGGCGAAGCGCAGTCCGGGCCCGTCGGCCAGCAGCCCGAGCCGGCGCAGCCCCCGGGCCGCCTCCTCGCGGCCGGTGCCGTCGAGTCCGGCGAGGCGGCCGGCCAGCTCGGGGTCGGCGGCCTCGTCCAGGACCGCGAGGGCCTTGGCGAGTTCGCGCACGGGCGCGGGCTGGGAGCGCAGGGCGACGGCGAGCCGTTCGCGCAAGGAGGCCAGGCCGGGCTCACGCACGGTGTGCACGCGGGCGGCCACGGGTTGGCCGGTGCCGGCGAGGGCGGCCAGGGTGGCGGTGAGGAACATCGGGTTGCCGCCGGTGGCCTCGTGGCAGGCCGTCACGTAGGCGGGGTCGCCGACGCGTCCGAAGCGGTCGGCGACGAGGGCCGCGGTGCTCTCCGGGGACAGCGGGCCCGGGCGCACGACGTGTGCGGCGCGGTCGGTGATGTCGTACACGCGCGGCTCGTCGGCGCCGGGGTCGCCCTCGCGCACGGTGGCTGCCACGGCGACGTGCAGGCCGCCCAGCCGCTTGGCCAGCCGGCCGAGCCAGCGCAGCGAGGGCGCGTCGGCCCACTGGAGGTCGTCGACGAGCATCAGCAGGGGGGTGCGCGCGCTGTGCTCGGCGACCAGGGAGAGGAGTTCGCCGTGCAGCTCGGGGCTGGAGGGGTCGCCGGGCGGGTCGGCGGGCATGCCGGGCAGCAGCGGGTCGAGGAGCTGGCTCACCACGCCGAGCGGGAAGTCCCGTTCGAGCAGGGCGCCGCTGGCGGTGAGGACCTGCATCCCGCGCCGCTCGGCGGGCGCGGGCAGGGCGCGCAGCAGCGCGGTCTTGCCGTTGCCGACGCCGCCGGTGAAGACGACGAGGGATCCGGCACCCCGCTCCGCTCCCTCCATCGCGGCGGTGATCAGGCCGAGTTCGTGCTGCCGGTCGAACAGCGGGGTGGTCATGGAGTCTCCGTAGATAGGGGGGTGGCCAGCGCGGTGGCCAGTTGCGGGCGCCCCCGGATGCCCAGTTTGCGGTAGGCCTTGGTCAGGTGGAGTTCGACGGTGCGCAGGGTGACCTGCAGTTCGGCGGCGATGGCGCGGTTGGCCTTGCCGTCCGCGGCCAGGACGGCCACCCGCCGTTCGGCGTCGGTGAGTCCGTGCGACGGTCCCGGTGCGCGCGCCGCGGGCGGTTCCGCGGGGGCCGGGCGGGGGGCCGTGGTTCCGCTGCCGAGCAGGGAGTCGATGGTGCGGTGGCCGGAGAAGGGTGCGGTGCCCAGGGCGAGGAGTGCCTGCCGGTACTGCCAGCTGGCCGGTGCCCCGGCGTCCGGGTGCGGGTGGTGCAGCCGGCCGCCGGTGATGGTGCCGAGCAGGGACTCGGTGACGATGCCGGGGGCGCCCCAGGCGAGGGCGAGGCGGCGTTCCTCGGCGAGCAGCCCGGCGGCCACCGGACCGTCCGGCACCGGGCCCTGGGCCAGGGCGGCGGCCGAACGCCAGGGCAGCAGCGCCGGGTTGGCGACGTGGCGGGCGAGCAGCAGCCGCCCGCACTCCAGCAGGTCGGCCAGCGCCTGCTCGCGCTGCCCGCCCGCCAGGCGCACCCGGCCGCGGGAGTAGAGCAGGTAGGCCCAGGCCAGGCCGCCCTCGGCGCCGGCCGGCCGGGCCAGGGCGAGGATCCGTCCGGCCGCGCCCCGGTCGCCGCGCTCCAGGTACAGCAGGGCCTTGAGGGCGATGAGGCCCGGGGTCATCAGCGGGTGCCAGCAGTGCGGGGGCATGACCTCCTGGGCCCGGTTCAGGGCGACGGTGGCCGCCTCGGGCCGCCCCCGGCGCAGTTCGGCGAGGCCCGCGACGAGCAGCGCGAGCCCGGCGACCGCTCGGGAGTCGGTGTGCTCGGCGTGCACCAGCACCCTGTCGAGGGCGGCGCGGGCCTCGGCGAAGTCGCCGCTGAGCACGAGCGCGTGGCAGGCGGCCACCTGGAGGGTGATCGGGACGACCGGCCGGGCCTCGGGTCCGAGGGCGGCGCGGGCCAGGTGCCGGGTGCGGGCGACGTCGCGCCCGAGCAGGGCGGTGCGCCAGGCGGCCGCGGCCGCTTCGGCGGGCTGCCCGGGCAGGTCGGGGAGTTCGTCGACCGGGGGCCGGTCCAGTTCGTGGACGGCTTCCGGCTGGCTCTGTTCGGCGAGCCAGTACAGCGCGCGCAGTGCGGCGCGGTCGGCCGAGCCCGGCTCCGTCCGGCCGATGCACTGGGCGATCAGCGGCTGTGCGGCGACCACGTCGCCGCGGGCCACGAGGAGTTCGGCGGCCCGCACCCAGGACGGCCCGGCGCCGGCGTCGGCGGGGACGAGCAGGGCCTGGCGCAGGTGCCGGTCGGCGGCCTCGGGTTCGGAGGGCAGGACGGCCGCGCTCAGGTCGGTCAGCAGCCGCACGCGCAGCGGCGGGGGCATCGGTTCGCGCAGGGCGCGTTGGAGCAGCCTGGCTGCGGCGGTCCCCTTGCCGGCGAGGCGGCAGCGGGCGGCCTCGCGGCGCAGGACGTCCACCGCCCAGGCGGCGCCGAGCACGCGCGCGCCCAGCAGCATCCGTGCCACGCCGCTGTCGGGGACGGCTCCCCGGTGCGCCCAGTCGGCGGCGCGGGCGTGGAGTTCCTCGCGCCGCTCGGTGCTGAGCCGGGCCAGCACGGCCTCGGCCGCCTTGGGTTCGCGGAAGGCGGGGCGGGGGCCGGGGGTGAGCAGGCCGGTGCCGGAGAGCAGGGTGAGGGCGCGGGCGGCCCCGGTGGTGCGGGGCTCGGCGAGGGAGGCGATCATACCGGTGCTGCAGTCCTCCCCGGCCACGGCGACGACGCGCAGGACGTCCAGGAGTTCCTCGGGGAGCACGGCGAGGGTGCGCAGCGTGCGTTCGCGGACGGCCTCGGCGGCGCTGTCGGTCAGGTGGGGCAGGTGGTCGACCCACGGGTGCCAGCCGTGCCGGCCGAACCGGCGGACGACCGAGCGCAGTACGGCGGGGTTGCCCCCGACGGCCCGGGCCGCCGCCTCGCGGAAGCCGGGGTCCACCGCCGTGCCCCAGGCCCGTGCCAGGACCTCGCCGACGGCGCCCTGGTCGAGCGGGCCGAGGGCGAGGGTGTGCCGGGCGACGGCGTCTCCGTCGGTCAGCGGGCAGGGTTCGATGTGGTCGTCCGGGCCCGGGGGCAGGGCGTCGCTGCGGGCGGTGAGCAGCATCAGGGGGGTGCCGGCGAGCCGGCGGGCCAGGGCCTGGAGCGCGCGCAGCGAGGGGGTGTCGGCCCACTGGACGTCGTCGACGACGACGAGCAGGGGCTGTTCGCGGGCGGCGGCGAGCAACGCCGGGTACAGTCCGGCCGGTTGGCGACCGGTGCCGAGGGCGGCGTGCAATTGCTCGGCGACGCCGTGGGGCAGGTCCGTCTCCTCGCGGCAGGCCTGGGCCGCGACGGTGCGCACGCCGGCCCGCTCGGCGAGGACGGCCGCGCGGTCGAGCAGGGCGCTGCGGCCGATGCCGGGCGGGCCCTGCACGTCGGCAAGAGCGGGCCGGCCCTGCTGCAGGGCCGACAGCAGGGAGTGCAGCAGGGCTTCTTCGTCCCGGCGTCCGGGAAGCGGTGACGTTCCGTCCGGGGCGTTGCCCGGTGGTGCCGTTGTCGTGCGTCTCATGGCCCCCCGTCGGGTCAGTGGCCCGGAACGGCGAGGCCGAGGCCGCCGGGCAGGTCGGCGCGGCCGCGGACGGCCAGCTTGCGGTAGACGTTGGTGAGGTGCATCTCCACGGTACGGGTGGTGATGAACAGCGCCTCCGCGATCTTCTTGTTGCTGACCCCGCCCTGGGCGAGGGCGGCGACGCGGCGCTCGCTCTCGGTGAGGGAGTCGAGCGGGCTGGCGGCGAGCTGCGGCATCCGGCCGCCGGCGGTGACCAGCAGTTCGCGGGCGAGCGCGGCGAGGACGTGGTAGCCGCAGCGGGTGGCCAGTTCGATGGCGCGGCGCAGGTGGCGGCGGGCCCCGCGGGCGTCGTCGTGGCCCAGCAGCTCGCGGCCCAGCAGGTATTCGGCCTTGGCGAGCTCCAGGCGGGCCGGGGAGGCGGCGAGGGCGTCGACGCCCTCGGCGAGCAGCTGCAGCCGGGCCCGGCCGCGGGCCACGGTGGCGGCGGCGAGCAGGCCGAGGCCGAGGGCGCGCGGGGTGCCCCAGCGCTGTGCCCGCACCTGGGCCTGCTCGGCGACGGCGGCGGCCTCCGCGGAGCGGCCGAGCCGGACGAGGGTGTCGGTGGCGGGCAGCCACCAGGGGGCGAGCACGGGGTTGGCCACCCCGGCCTCGTCCAGGCTGTGCCCGCAGCGCTGCCAGGCGTCCAGGGCACCGTCCAGGTCGCCGAGTTCGCGCAGCACCCGGCCCCGGGCGTAGAGGTACTGGTGCCACTCCCAGATGCGCGCCTCCAGGTTGCCGCCGGCGCGGGCGATCCGGTCGAGGACGGTGCGGGCCCGCTCGGCCTCGCCCTGGGAGAGCAGGGCGTTGCCCAGGGCGATGTGGGACAGGGGCACGGCACCGGTCATCCCGGTCTGTTCGGCGAGGGCGACGGCGGCCTGTGCGTCGTGCAGCGCGCCGGTGACGTCGCCGGTGCCGTGCAGGGTGACGGAGCGGATGGCCAGGGCCGCGACCTGCATCCACGGCGCGTAGCACGCCTGGCCGTTGGACAGCGAGCGCTCCAGGCCGGCCTGGGCCTCGTCGACGGCGTCGGTCAGGGAGAGGACGAGGGAGGAGCCCAGCACCCACCAGCCGGCGGGGGCCGCCTCCTCGACCCGCAGGGCCCGCCGGGCGAGGGCGGTCACCTGGTCGGCGGGGCGGCCGTCCAGCGCGGCGAACGTGCTCAGGGCGGAGAGCAGTTGGCGTTCGCCGGGGCTGTCCCCCTGGGGCACGGGCCAGGCGGCGGCCCGTTCGCGGACCACGGACATCGCGGTCCTGTCGTTGGCGGCGGTCACCAGCAGGGCGGAGGCGACGGTGGTGTGCAGCTCGCGGTCGGCGGGTGCGGGGTCGGCGCCGAGTTCGCCGGTGAGGCCGTCGAGGACGTGGCCGAGGGCGCGGACGGCGTCGGGGGCGCAGCGGGTGCCGAGGGCCGCCATGCCGTACTCCACGGCGATGGGCGCCTGTTCGCGGGGGCCGGCGGCGGAGGCGAGGGCCTGGCGCAGGTGCCACAGGGCGGTGGCGGGGGCCGTCGGGACGGAGGCCCGGGCCAGTTCGACGTGGACGTCCTTGCGTTCGGCGGCCGTCAGCCGGGACTCCAGGGCGCGGCGCAGGCAGCGGACGGCGGCCCGGGTCGCGGCCCGGCTGGGGGACTCGGCGATGGCGTCGCGGAGCACGGCGAGCATCCAGGGCTCGTCGAGCCGGTCCAGGAGCACGAGTTGGTCGGCGACCTCGGCGGCGGGGCGTCCGGCGTCGCTGAGGACGCGGGCGGCGCGCACGCGCAGTTGCTGGAGCGTGGGCGTGGCGATGCCGGCGAGGATGGCCTCGCGGATGGCGTCGCGCATCTCGGCGGGGGCGCCGGGGAGGACGGCCTCGGCCCGGCGCAGGTCGCCGAGGGCGGACCCGACGCGGGTGCCGGTCACGCCGCAGAGCGCGCCGAGCAGGTCGGTCTCGCCGCGGCCGAGGACGGCCAGGGCGATCGCCACCCGGCGTACGTGGCGCGGCTGTCCGGCGAGGAAGTCCGGGATCATCGAGGCGAGGATCCTCTCGTACACCGCTCCGAGCCGGCGCAGTCCGGCGGTGTCGGGGCGGACTCCGGCGCCGCGCAGCCCGGCGAGCAGCCGGCCGAGCACGAGCGGGTTGCCGCCGCTGACCTCCGTGCAGCGCCGGACGAAGAGGTCGTCGACGGGACCGCCGAGGGTACGGTCGATCATGCGGACGGTCTCGGTCCGGTCCAGCGGGCCGAGTTCGAGCAGCGCGCAGCGGTCGTGGGCGAGGAGTTCGGCGAGGACGGGCGTGCCGGGACCCTCGCAGTCGGTGCGCTGGGAGAGCAGGACGAACAGGGGGCGGCCGACGGCCCGGCGCAGGACGAAGTCGAGGGAGCGCAGGGAGGTTTCGTCGCACCACTGGGCGTCGTCGACGACGAGGGCCAGCGGGCCGGTGGACAGCAGGCCGAGGAGGTGCCGGTGGAGGCGGCGCCGGTCGGCGTGCGGGTCGGCGGGGACGGGGTCGGAGGCCGAGTGCGGGGCGAGAAGCACGTCGACGGCGCGGCGGGGTGCCGTGCCGTCGTTCTCGTCGGGGCGTCCGCCGAAGCGCCGTACGGTCACCCCCTCGGCCGGAAGGCGTTCGGCGACGGCGGACAGCAGGCTGGTTCTGCCGATTCCGGCCGGGCCGCGGACGAGGACGGCGCGGGCGGCGCCCGCCCGGGCCCGGGCGGCCTGCCGCAGCAGGGTGTTCAGTTCGGTGGAGCGGCCTACGGGGATCCGGGGGGAGAGCTGTTCGCTCCCGCATGCTGTCTCGAGGGTGACCGCCACAGTGTTTCCTCTTTCATGAAGCCACACGCGACCTCTGGCGCCTGGTCGTATGGGAAGATGCCGGATTGTCCGGTGACGTTCCGCAAGTGGGTCTCGAAAGAGCCGACTTGCACGACCAAGATCCGAAACGACGGTAACAGGGGAACTCGTGACCACCCACCACGTTTGAGCCAGAATAAAGGCGGCGCATGGCCGAAGTCGATCGCCTCACTTCCGTTTGCGCCCAGGATGTGACCCGCCTGCGTCGTGTCCATACGTGATCATGACGTGACGGATTGAGCCCGAAAATGCTCGTGTCCGGCGTACCCGATATCCGCCGGACATATGACTCGGGTACGCTGCGTCGTTCTGCCCGTCCGGCCGGGTACGACCCCGCCGCCGAAAGCGCCGTCACCGAAACACCGGAGCGACCCGTGCAGCTTCACCTGGACCCCGCCGCCCTCCGTCCGGACCTCTCCCCCGCCGTGCCCTGGCCCGACACCCCGGCCACGCCCGCCGAAGGGGCCCTGGACCTCTGGCTGCTGCACGCCCCCGACGCCTGGCTGCTCTCCGCGGACCTCGACCGCTCCCCGCTCGACGCGGGCGAACGCCAACGGGCCGAGGCATTCGTCCACGACCTCGACCGCGCCAAGTACGTGGCCGCGCACCTCATGCTGCGCCGGGTGCTGGGCGCCTACCTGGGCATCGCGCCCGGCGAGGTGGAGTTCACCCGCGAACCGTGCCCGTGCTGCGGCAAACCGCACGGCCGGCCCGCCGTACAGGCCGCCGGGGCACCGCACTTCTCGATGTCCCACGGCGGCAACCTCGTACTCGTCGGCGTGGCCGCCGCCCCGGTGGGCGTCGACACCGAGCAGCTCGCCGCCGCGCACACCGTCGAGCAGGTCTCCCAGGCGCTCCACCCCGCCGAGCACCGCGAGGTCATGGCCGCGCCCGCGGTGCGCCGCCCCGCGGTCTTCACCCGGCTCTGGGTGCGCAAGGAGGCCTACCTCAAGGGCCTGGGCACCGGCCTCGGCCGCTCCCCCGACCTCGACTACCTGGGCAACGGCGGCCCCGGCACGCCCTCCTGGCCCGCGGGCTGGACCGTCGTCGACGTCCCGGTCGGCGCGGGCCACGCGGCCGCCGCCGTACGCGGCCCGCTCACCAGCCGTTACGAGGTGAAGCGGCTCGACCCCGAGGGGCTGCGCGTCACTTCCTGACGGCCTTCAGCCGACGTGCGTGAGCTGCACCAGCGTGATGGTGTCGGCGCCGATGAGGATGACGCCCGCCACCCGGCCGCGGGCGATGATCCGCATGATGCCGTCGTCGACGCCGTACGGCGCGGAGTGGGCGGCGGGATCGATCAGGGCGTCGAGGAGGCACACGGCGAGGTCGCGGCGCGGCTCGTCGGGCAGCCCCTTGTAGGAGTGGTGGAGCGTCGGGTCCATGCGGAGCCGGTAGGTCACGCGGCACCCCGGCTGTTGCGGTCGGCGGCGGAGTGCAGTTCGTCCGGCGTGACGTCGATGAGACCCGCCGTATAGGCGGCGGGTGGCCGGCCGTTCTCGTGGACGAGCTCCCGGAGTTGTTCCAGCCGGGGCCGTTCGGCCTCGAAGGCCTCGACGAAGGCGACCCACCGTTCGAGGACGGCGCCGATCTCGCGCACGTCGGTGAAGGACACCTCGCGCATGAAGGTGGCCCGCAACTCGGGGTGCGGCAGGGCGTGGCCGATCCTGTCGATCGTCCACGGCTGGCCGGCGGTCATCGGTCCTCCTGACGTCGGCGGTTCGTCGGTGACACCGTAACGGACGGTGCACCGGGCACGGCACGGCCGCCGCGCCCGCGTGGGGGTGGGGCGCAGCGGCCGGCCGGGGTACTGCTCCGAGTGCTACTTCGTGACGCGCAGCAGCTTGTTGGGCGTGCCCGCACCCGGGTTGGAGATCTTGTCCGGGGTGGCGGCCGCGACCAGTGCCGACTGTACCTGTGCCGGGGTGGCGTCCTTGTGCTCGGCGAGGTAGACCGCGGCGGCGCCCGTCACGTGCGGGGTGGCCATGGACGTACCGGAGATGGTCTTGGAGCCGGAGTCGCTGTCGTTCCAGTCGGACGTGATGTCCGTGCCGGGGGCGTACAGCTTGACGACGCTGCCGAAGTTGGAGAAGTCGGACTGCTGGTCGTCCTTGGTGCTGGAGGCGACCGTGATGGCCTCCTTGACCCGGGCGGGAGAGCTGTTGCCCGCGTCGGTGGACTCGTTGCCCGCCGCCACGGCGAAGGTGACACCCGAGGCGATGGCCTTGGAGACTGCCGCGTCGAGGGCCTCGTCCGCGCCGCCGCCGAGGCTCATGTTGGCCACCGAGGGGCCCTTGTGGTTCTTGGTGACCCAGTCGATGCCGGCGACGACCTGCTCGGTGGAGCCGGAGCCCTGGGCGTCCAGCACCCGGACCGCCACGATCTTCGCCTTCTTGGCCACGCCGTACTGGGTCCCGGCGATGGTGCCCGCGACGTGCGTGCCGTGGCCGTTGCCGTCGTCCGCGTTGTCGTTGTTGTCGATGGCGTTGAAGCCGTAGGAGGCGCGCCCGCCGAAGTCCTTGTGGCTGATGCGCACGCCGGTGTCGATGACGTAGGCGGTGACACCGTCACCCGCGCTGTCCGGGTAGGTGTACTTGCCGTCGCCCTTGGTCTCGGTCTGGTCGATCCGGTCCAGACCCCAGGACGGGGGGTTCTCCTGGGTGGCCTTGATGGTGAAGCGGTGGTTCTGGACCACCTTCGCGACGGCCGGGTCGGCGGCGAGCCGCTTGGCGGCGGTCCGGTCCAGCCCACTGGCGGAGAAGCCGTGGATCGCCGAGGCGTAGGTGCGGTTGACCTTGCCGCCGTACCGCTCGGCGAGGTTCTTGCTCTCCTTGCCGGTGGCCTGGGCGGCAGCCATGCCCTTGCCGTCCTTCAGCATGACGATGTAGCTGCCGTCGATGGCGCCCTGGGCTTCCGTCCCGTAGACGGTGCCCTCCTTGGGCGTCGATGCACCGGCGGGCAGGACCAGCAGCGTGGCTCCTGCCGTTGCGGCGGTCGCGGTGGCTATCGCCAGAACGAGACGTCGCTTCCCGGTGCGTTTGTGGGTTGCCATAACGAGGGTTCCTCCTCGTGCGGTTGCGTGGGGGATTGCGCGGTGCACGCGCAACAACACCCGGAACAGCGGATGATCCGCGTCCGGGTGCCCACGACCCTGTCAGGCTTGACACGCTCAGATCAAACCTTCACGAGGAGGTGTGAGATAGGCAACGTCATTGCGTAACTACAAATCCCTTTGAACGACGGCATTTTGGAAACGTGCCGCATTCAACTGCCGGGAGAGCACAGCCCCTTAACGGATCGGCACACCGGAAACCGCCCGAGCGATGACGAGCCGCTGGATCTCGCTCGTCCCCTCAAATACCGTGTAAATGGCGGCATCCCGGTGCATCCGCTCCACGGGGTATTCGCGGGTGTAGCCGTTCCCGCCCAGGATCTGCATCGCCTGTGCCGTGACGGACTTCGCCGTCTCCCCCGCGAACAGCTTGGACATCGAGCCCTCGGCCGCCGTGAAGGGCCTGCCCGCGGTCGCCATCCAGGACGCGCGCCAGACGAGCAGCCGGGCGGCGTCGATCCGCGTACGCATGTCGGCGAGTTGGAAGGCGACGCCCTGGTTGTCGATGATCGGGCGGCCGAACTGCACCCGCGTCTGCGCGTAGTCCAGGGCCACTTCGTACGCGGCCCGGGCGATGCCGACCGCTTGTGCGCCCACGGCGGGGCGGGAGGCCTCGAACGTGGCCATGGCCGCGTTCTTCACGCGCTCGCCGCCGCTTGCGCCGGCACGTTCGCGAGCGCGCGCCAGGCGCTCGTCCAGCTTCTCCTTGCCGCCGAGCAGACAGCTGCCGGGCACGCGGACGTCCCGCAGGACGACCTCGGCCGTGTGGGAGGCGCGGATGCCGTGCTTCTTGAACTTCTGCCCCTGGGAGAGCCCGGCCGTGCCCGGCGGCACGATGAACGAGGCGTGGCCGCGCGGGCCGAGCTCCGGGTCGACGACGGCGACGACCACGTGCACGTTGGCGATGCCGCCGTTCGTGGCCCAGGTCTTGACCCCGTTGAGCACCCACTCGTCCTTGGCTGCGTCGTACACGGCGCGGGTGCGCATCGCCGCGACGTCCGAACCGGCGTCGGGCTCGGACGAACAGAAGGCGGCCACCTTCACGTCGTCGGCGTCGCCGTACATCTGCGGTATCCAGGTGCCGATCTGCTCGTCGGTGCCGTTGGAGAGGACGCCGACCGCCGCCAGGGCGGTGCCGGTGATCGCCAGGCCCAGGCCCGCGTCGCCCCAGAAGAGCTCCTCCAAAGTCATCGGGATACCCAGGCCCGTGGGGTCGAAGAACTGCTGGGCGTAGAAGTCGAGCGAGTAGAGACCGATCTTGGCGGCCTCCTGCACGACGGGCCAGGGGAACTCCTCCCGCTCGTCCCACTCGGCAGCAGCCGGCCGCATCACGTCGGCGGCGAAGCCGTGAATCCAGTCCCGGACGGCTTTCTGATCGTCGTTCAGCTCCAGGGCGAACTCGGCCATGTCCCCTCCCAGCCATCGTTACCATCGGTAACGCGAGTATGTTACCCGTCGGTAGGAGGCGTCAAGAGGCCGCTGCCTCCGCCCGCCCCTCGAATCCGTTGCGTGGAGCGGGTGTTACGTTGCGCAGGCGTCATGCACCACCACGGGGCGTGACGCCATGAACCACAGGGGCGGGGAGGCACGTCATATGGAGACCAGCCAGCGGGACGATCAACAGCGGGCGGCGGAACAGCGGCGCAAGGAGCTGCTGGAGGCCGCGGACCGGGTGGTGCTGAGGGACGGGCCGGGGGCGTCGATGAACGCCATCGCGGCCGAGGCGGGGATCACCAAGCCGATCCTCTACCGGCACTTCGGCGACAAGGGCGGGCTCTACCGGGCGCTCGCCGCACGGCACACCGAGGCACTGCTGGACGGGCTGCGCGCGGCGCTCGACGCGCCCGTCGGCCGGCGCGAGCGGGTCGAGTCGACGCTCGACACGTATCTCGCGGCCATCGAGGCGCGGCCCCAGGTGTACCGCTTCCTGATGCATCCCGCGGAGGAGGAGTCACTCTCGGAGCAGGGCTTCGACGTGGGGAAGCACTCCGCGCCGCTGCTGCGGCGGCTCGGCGAGGAACTGGCCGAGGTGATAGCGGAACGGGTCGACCTGGGCCCGGACGGCGGGGAGCTGGCGCGGGCCTGGGGACACGGGATCGTGGGCATGATGCACGCCGCGGGCGACTGGTGGCTCCGCGAGCGCCCGTTCCCTCGCGGGAGGCTGGTCCGCCACCTCGCCGACCTTCTCTGGGGTCGCCTGGCCATGGCCGGAGACCTCGCGGGGGGCCCGGGCTTCTGACGGTCGGCCCCTCCCGGCGCCGGGTGACCGCGCCCCGTCAGGGGCGCGGGGAACTGCGCGAGCAACCAGAGACGGCCTGCACCCGTACGACGACGGGTGCACCCCTGACGGGGCCGGGGCGCCACACTACGGAGCCGTGCGCAGCAGCTCCGTACACCCTGCCCACGAAGCCCGGCGCGCAGCGCGAAGCGTGCGCCACCGGCGCATCCCCGAGAGCCGGTCGACGTAGAGCCCGCCGTCGAGGTGGTCGCACTCGTGCTGCAGGCACCGGGCGAAGAACCCGGTGCCGCGCACGCGCACCGGCGCACCCTCCAGGGTGACCCCCTCGACGACGGCCTCGTCGAAGCGCTCGGTCCCCGCTTCGAGGCCCGGCAGCGAAAGACACCCCTCGGGCCCGCGCAGCGAAACGCCGCCGGTCTCGACCAGCCGCGGGTTCACCACGTGGCCGACGTGCCGCACGTCCTCGTCGTCGGGGCAGTCGTAGACGAAGACCCGCAGCCCCACCCCGACCTGGTTGGCGGCGAGCCCGACCCCGTTCGCCGCGTACATCGTGGCGAACATGTCCTCGACAAGACGGGCCAGCTCCGGGCCGAACTCGGTGACCTCGGCACAGGGGGCGGCCAGAACCCGGTCCCCGAGGAGCCTCATGGGTCTGACTTGTCCGGAACTGCCGGGTATCGAGCCTCTGCACATGGGCTCAAGAGTACGTTCCTGCAGGCGGCCGGTTCGGGCCCCCGCCGGGATCTCGATAGGCTGATCCCCGACCGAGGCCTCCTGGCCGGCGATTCGGCACGGGGGGAGCGTTCCACCGGCGGACCAGGATCGGGCCCGGCGCCGATGCAAGGAGGATCTAGGACGATGGCAGGCAACACGGGGCCGCTGTCGCCGCGGGCCAAGCTGGCCGTGACGGCGGGCAAGGCTGCTGCGGCGGTGTCTCGGGCCGCGGGGCGCGGCAGCGGATCGGTGATCGGCGGCAAGGTCGCGCTCAAGCTCGACCCCGACCTGCTGGCCCGGCTGGCGACCCACCTGGACGTGGTCCTGGTGTCCGCCACCAACGGCAAGACCACCACGACCCGGCTGATCGCCGAGGCGCTGCGGGCCAGCGGACCGGTGGTGTCCAACGCCCTGGGCGCCAACATGCCGGCGGGCATCACCTCCGCCCTGGCCGGCGGCTCGGACGCGCGCTACGGCGTGATCGAGGTGGACGAGAAGTACCTGGCGGGCGTCGCGCGGGACGTGAATCCCAAGGCCATAGCGCTGCTGAATCTCTCGCGCGACCAGCTCGACCGCGCCGCGGAGACCCGCATGCTGGCCGAGAAGTGGCGCGAGGGCCTGACCGGCTGCAAGGCCGTGATCATCGCCAACGCGGACGACCCGCTGATCGTGTGGGCCGCCTCCTCCTCGCCGAACGTGGTGTGGGTGGCGGTCGGCCAGGAGTGGAAGGACGACGCCTGGTCCTGCCCGTCGTGCGGCGGCGTGATGCAGCGCCCCGGCGACGACTGGTTCTGCGGCGAGTGCGGCTTCCGCCGGCCCACCCCGAGCTGGGCGCTGTCCGGCGACTACGTGCTCGACCCGCACGGCTCGGCGTGGCCGATCCACCTGCAGCTGCCGGGCCGGGCCAACAAGGCCAACGCCACCACCTCGGCCGCCGTGGCCGCGACCTTCGGCGTGCCGCCGCAGGTGGCGCTGGAGCGGATGTACCAGGTGCAGGCGGTGGCCGGCCGGTACGACACCGTGAGCTTCCTGGGCCGCGACGTCCGGCTGCTGCTGGCGAAGAACCCGGCCGGCTGGCTGGAGACCTTCTCCCTGATCGACGGGCCCCCCGCCCCGGTGATCCTCTCGGTGAACGCCCGCGGCGCGGACGGCACCGACACCTCCTGGCTGTGGGACGTCGACTACACCCGGCTCGCCGGGCACCCGATCTTCGTCATCGGCGACCGCAAGCTCGACCTGGCGGTGCGCCTGGAGGTCGCCGGCGTGGACTTCCGGGTCTGCGAGACCGTGGACGAGGCCGTGCAGTCGGCGCCGCCCGGCCGGATCGAGCTGATCGCCAACTACACGGCGTTCCAGGACGTCCGCCGCCGCGTCGGCAACTGAAGACCCAGCACGGAAGGATTGTGAGCATGAGCCAGAACAGTCTGCGCGTGGTCTGGGTCTACCCCGACCTGCTCAGCACCTACGGCGACCAGGGCAACACCCTGGTCCTGGAGCGGCGGGCGCAGCAGCGCCGGCTGGACGTCCAGCGCCTGGACGTCCGTTCCGACCAGCAGATCCCCACCTCGGGCGACATCTACCTGATCGGCGGCGGCGAGGACCGCCCGCAGCGGCTGGCCGCCGAGCGGCTGCGCCGCGACGGCGGCCTCAACCGGGCCGTGGCCAACGGCGCGATCGTCTTCTCGGTCTGCGCCGGCTACCAGATCCTGGGCCACGAGTTCGTCAACGACCTGGGCCGGCGCGAGCAGGGCCTGGGGCTGCTGGACGTGATCAGCACCCGCGGCGAGGGCGAGCGCTGCGTCGGCGACGTGCTCGCCGACATCGACCCGCAGCTGGGCCTGCCCCCGCTGACCGGGTTCGAGAACCACCAGGGCGTCACCCACCTGGGCCCGGCGGCCCGCCCGTTCGCCCGGGTGCGCTTCGGCAAGGGCAACGGCACGGGCGACGGCACCGAGGGCGCGTTCAACGACACGGTCTTCGGTACGTACATGCACGGCCCGGTCATGGCCCGCAACCCGCACATCGCGGACCTGCTGATCAAGCTGGCGCTGGACGTCAACGCCCTGCCGCCGGTGGACGACCGCTGGTACGAGGCGCTGCGCAACGAGCGGATCGCGGCGGCGACACAGCCCGCATGACGGACGGTCGCGGTCCCCGCCACCCCTTCTGAATTAGGGTGGCGGGGATCCAACCGGACGACGGGGTCCGGTCTCCGGCCCTGTTGTGAAGGTTCCCTGTCATGCGCATCGGTGTACTCACCTCCGGCGGCGACTGCCCCGGACTCAACGCCGTCATCAGGTCCGTCGTGCACCGTGCGGTCGTCGACCACGGTGACGAGGTCGTCGGCTTCCGCGACGGCTGGCGGGGCCTGCTCGAAGGCGACCACCGGCCGCTCGGCCTGGAGGACGTGGCCGGCATCCTGGCCACGGGCGGCACGGTCCTGGGCTCGTCGCGGGTGCAGCCCGCGCAGCTGCGGGACGGCGTCGAGCGCGCCAAGGAGCACGTCGCCGCCCTCGGCATCGACGCCGTGATCCCGATCGGCGGCGAGGGCACCCTGAAGGCGGCCCGGCTGCTGTCGGACGCGGGGCTGCCCGTCGTCGGCGTGCCCAAGACGATAGACAACGACATCACCTCGACCGATGTGACCTTCGGCTTCGACACCGCGGTCGGGGTGGCCACCGACGCCCTGGACCGGCTCAAGACCACGGCCGAGTCGCACCAGCGCGTCCTCATCGTCGAGGTGATGGGCCGTCATACGGGCTGGATCGCCCTCAACTCCGGGATGGCCGCGGGCGCTCACGCCATCGTCGTGCCCGAGCGGCCCTTCGACATCGAGGAGTTGACCGAGGTGGTGGGCAAGCGCTTCGCCGACGGCAAGCGCTTCGCGATCGTCGTGGTGGCCGAGGGCGCGAAGCCGCGCGAGGGCACGATGGCGTTCGAGACCGGCGGCACGGACGTCTACGGGCACGAGCGGTTCGCCGGTGTGGCACGGCAGTTGGCCGTCGAGCTGGAGCAGCGGCTCGGCAAGGAGGCCCGCCCGGTCATCCTCGGGCACGTGCAGCGCGGCGGCACGCCCAGCGCCTACGACAGGGTGCTGGCCACCCGCTTCGGCTGGCACGCGGTGGAGGCCGTGCACCGCAAGGAGTTCGGCATGATGACGGCGCTGCGCGGCAACGACATCACGCTGGTGCCGTTGGCCGATGCGGTCGAGCAGTTGAAGACCGTTCCGGAGGACCGATACTCCGAGGTCGAGTGCGTGCTGTGAGCCGACCCCGCGGCTGATCACCCGCGAGTGCGCCTCTACTCTGGTCCAGGCGCATTGGTCCGAATTGGGAGAGAGTGGATGGATCACAGCGGGCATCACGGCATGATGATGATGGACATGCCGCCGTTCACGCTGGGACGGGGCCTGGAGTTCAGCGGCGACCCGTTCTTCATGATCGGCAGCCTGCTGGGGCTGGGGCTCTACGGCTGGGCCGTGGTGCGGCTGCGGCGGCGCGGCGACAAGTGGCCCGTGGGCCGGACGGTCGCGTGGGTCCTGGGCGTGCTGTCGGTGGCCCTGGTGATGTGCACCAAGCTCAACGACTACGGCATGGTCATGTTTAGCGTGCACATGGTGCAGCACATGGTCATCAGCATGCTCTCCCCCATCCTGCTGCTGCTGGGCGCGCCGGTGACGCTGACGCTGCGCGCGCTGCCCGCGGGGGGCCGCGGCCGCAAGGGCCCGCGCGAGTGGCTGGTCGCCCTGCTGCACAGCCGCTACATGCGCGTCATCACGCACGCGGCGTTCACGATCCCGATGTTCATCGCGAGCCTCTACGCGCTGTACTTCACCCCGCTCTTCGACTTCCTCATGGAGACGAGGACCGGCCACATCGCGATGATGGTCCACTTCCTCGCCGTGGGCCTGGTGTTCTTCTGGCCGATCATGGGCGTCGACCCGGGCCCGCACCGGCCGGGCTACGTGATGCGGATGCTGGAGCTGTTCGCGGGCATGCCGTTCCATGCGTTCTTCGGCATCGCGCTGATGATGGCGAGCGAGCCCATGATCGGCACGTACATGCACCCGCCGGCCTCGCTGGGCATCGACCCCCTGTCCGACCAGACGGCGGCGGGCGGCATCGCCTGGGCGTTCAGCGAGATCCCCTCGGTCGTGGTGCTGATCGCGCTGGTCTACCAGTGGTACCGCTCCGAGCAGCGGCAGGCGAAGCGGATCGACCGCAACGCGGCCCGGGACGGCGACAAGGAACTGGCGGCCTACAACGCCTACCTGGCCTCGCTCCGGGCGCGCGAGCAGCAGTAGACGGCCACCGGCCTATGGCGGACGGACCGCGGCGGGGAGACCATGGACTCCTTGCCGCGGTCCGCGCATGTGTACGCCTGCTGTACGGCTGTGAGGGGCCGCAGTCGAGGAGGTGCGGGATGCCCGGATCGACCAAGGCGATGGCGGGGCTGACGGTGGGCGCGCTGATCGCGGTGACCGCCTACTCCGTCGCGCTCGGCAGCAACGGCTGGCTGTGGTTCACGTGGGTGGTGCTGGGGCTGGCGACGGCGGGGGCCGCGGTGGCGCGCAGAACGTGACCCCGCCGGGGGTCAGAAGCGGAAGACGGGCCCCGTGGCGGCGTCCAGCGCACACGCGTTGCCGAACGCCTTCCGCCAGTGGACGTCCTGCCCGTGCCACTCCCCCTGCGCGGTGGCGATCACCGGGTCGTCCTCGAGGGTGCACGCGTGCGGGTCGCCGCGCAGCGCGTCCGGCCGTCCGCCGGCCGCGATCAGGTCCCGGCAGGCCTCGGCCCCGTGCGGGTGCTGTCCGTGCGCCCCGGGGCAGCCGAGCCGGACGCCGCGGATCCAGCTGTGCTCGGCACCGGAGACGGTCAGCAGGAGCCGCCCCTCCTCCTGCTCGTCGGCCGACGCCGGGACGAGCGGCAGGGCGAGCAGGGCGGTGGCGGTCGCCGCAGCGGCCGCGGCGGAGCATACGGACATGGACGGGCCTCCCGGGCACGGGTTACGGGTACGGGGCGGTGTGGGGTCGCGGGCCAGGCCACCGCGCGCGGGCGCGCCGCGGCAAGCGGCCGCACCGCCCGCGTCGCCCGTCCGGCGGGACCCGGCCACTCGGTTGGCGGCGGCCGCGTGACCTGCGGAAAAGCCGTCGCGGCGGAGGGGCGGCGGGCCGTACGCTCGGTGTCTTCGGCACGGCCTGGAGGGGGAACCGACGGATGAGTGCACGGCTGCGCGAGATGGCGGAGGCGACGGAGCGGATCGTCGCCGCGGGCGGCTGGACCGCACCGGACGGCCGAAGGACGGACATCGCGCAGGCGGTGGCCCGGGCCCGGCGCGGGACACGGCTGTACGGGCCGGAGCCGGTCGCCGTACCGGCGTGGGAACCGGTGGCCGGCGCGACGAGGTTCGAGGTGACGGCGGAGGGCAGCCTGGACGCGGCCCGGCGGCTGGCCGCGGCCGGCCCGGTGGCGGTCCTCGATTTCGCCTCGGCCCGCAATCCGGGCGGCGGCTATCTCAACGGCGCGCAGGCACAGGAGGAGGCGTTGTGCCGGGGCTCGGCCCTCTACACCTGCCTGCGCGAGGCCCCCGACTTCTACGCGGCCCACCGGGCGGACGCGAGCCCCTTCTACAGCGACCGCGTGATCCACTCCCCTGCCGTCCCGGTGTTCCGGGACGACCGCGGCACGCTCCTCGACGCCCCCTTCGAGGCGGGCTTCCTCATCTCCCCGGCCCCCAACGCGGGCGTGATCGCCCAGCGCACGCCGGACGAGAGCGCCCGCGTCCCGGGCGTCCTGGTCTCCCGCGCGGAACGCGTCCTGGAGGTGGCGGCTGCACATCACTACCGCCAACTGGTGCTCGGCGCCTGGGGATGCGGGGTCTTCCGCAACGAACCGGCCGACGTGGCAAGGGCATTCGCCACGCACCTGACGGGCGGGGGCCGCTTCGCGGACTGCTTCGGACGGGTCGTCTTCGCCGTCCTGGACCGGCGGACGGACTCGCCGGTGCGAGGGGCGTTCGCCCGGCAGTTCCCGTTGTCAGAAGGCTGACGGCTCGCTCGCGGTCCACTCGACGGCCGGGGGCAGCACCCGGCCGCACAGCGGATGCCCCTCGGCGTCGGTGAGGGCGAGCCGGCCCACCAGCGCACCGCGCCGCCGCGCCTCGGCGAGCACCTCGGGCGGCACGTCGGCGAGCATCAGCTTGGCGCGCCGGAACATCCTGGGCGTCTCCTCCTGCGGCTGCCTCCCGGTCCACGAGAGGTAGACGAAGCGTCCGCCGAGCCGGTTCTGCACGTACGGGCCGCGCAGTTCACCGTCGGCGGTGAAGGTGCAGGGAAGCGTCCACGTCGCCGCCGGTGCGTCGCCGGGCTGCGGGTCGAGCAGTTCGGCGGGCCGGTCCCTGCGCTGGACCGCGACCTCGATCCCGCCCGCCCCGGGGAAACCGGGCCCGGGCCCGCAGTGCCGGCCGGGCAAGGTGTGGGCTTCGATGCGCAGTTGCATACTGCCAGTATGGGCGAGCCGGTCCGCCCCGTGCGGCCACGGGGCGGACCGGCGCCGTTCACCGGCCTAGATGTTGGTCCAGGAACAGCTCCACGAACAGCTCCACGAGCAGCTCGACGGACAGTCGACGGTGTCCTCGAACTCCTCCTCGGACGGAAGCATCTGCAGCACGTTCACGTCGTTCGCCATGTCTGGTCACCTCCTCTCGGGATGCGTCGGGTCCCTCCACGTCCGGCGGGGCGGGCCGGGCGTGGAGCGGCCGGGTGTCACCGGGCGCCGGGCGTCACGGTGAAGACATCGGGCAGCCAGAGGCGGGGGCCGCCGTCCCGCAGGCGGAGCAGGAAGGCCAGCACTCCGGCGAGCCCCGTGTTGTAGTCGGCGGAGACGGCCACGCCGGTCTCGTCCGGGACGAGGATGCGGCCGTCGTGCACGGCGTGGCGGGCGTGCATGCTCACGGCGAGTTCCTCGGCCCAGCTGCGGTACGTGTCCTGTCCCGTCGCCTCGGCGAGGTCGAGCAGGAACTCGCCGTCTCCCGCCAGTCCGTGGCACTGCGAGGTGCCGGCGTGCCGGCGGGAGTGGTGAACGGCGACGGCCGCCTGGTGGCAGGCTTCGAGCAGTCCGTCGTCCGGGGTCTCCTGCCAGAGACGGATCAGGAAGGTGCCGATCCCCGACGACCCGCTGCACCAGTGCGTCTTGGGGGACCGGCCGGCGGGACCCTCCGGCCAGTAGGCGGCGCCGTCCTCCAACCGGGCCGTCGCGAGCAGGGTTTCCCCCGCTTCGGCGGCCATGGCGAGGTGGCCGCTGTCGTGGGCGGCCCTGCCGGCGGCGAGCAGGAACGCCCCGGCCCCGGCGACCCCGTGGGCGAAACCGTAGTGGACGAGGCCGGCCAGGCGGGACGCCCAGCCGCGGGAAACCGGCCAGTACGAGAGGTTCTCCTGGCGCTCGCGCGCCGCCGCGACCGCGTCGGCGGCCTCCCGGGCCCGGTTCAGGAAGCGGTCGCTGCCCGTGTCCTCCCAGAAGCGGAGCTGGGTCATGCCCGCCCCGGCCGCGCCGTGGCAGATGTCGGGGTTGGGCCAGCGCAGCGGTACGCGCTCGGCGAGCTCCTGTGCCCGGGCGACCAGTTCCTCGTCACCGAGGGCCCGGCCGGCTGCGAGCAGCGCCCATGCCGTGCCGGAACGTCCGAAGTGGAGTCCGGGCAGTGCGCGGGGTTCGCGGTCCACCGTGCGCCCGATCCAGTGGGCTGCGGAGAGGACGGCCTCCCGCAGCGCGGGGTCCGGAGCGGACTCGTACGCGCGGGTCAGTACGCCCAGGACGCCCGCGGCCCCGTGCTTGACGTTGCACGGGTCGGTCGTGGCGCCGAACGGCGAGGGCGGCCAGAGGCGTTGGGGCGCGGCCGGGTCCATCGTGGCGAGGAGGTGGTCCAGCGCGTCGCCGATCATCTGCTTCAGCTCCGCGTCGCCCGGCCGGCCGGGGCTCCGGGGCGCCGCCGTGCGCGAAGGTGTGCCGCCGCGGAGGAGGCCTCGCACGGCGCCGGGTCCGGGGCGTTGGGCGGGGTCGTCGTGCATCAGGGCGACGATGGCGGGGGCGAGGCGGTGTGCAGCGGGATTGCCGGCGCACAAGGTGCCGAGCCACTCCTGGATCCGCCGGTGCAGGGGGCGTACGACGGGCTGGTCGGGCGGCAGTTGGGGATCGACGCCGGTGGCGGCGTAGAAGAGAGTGGCGCCCAGGCTGAAGTAGTCGGCCGCGGGCTCGGGGGCCGTACCGAAGCGCGGGGAGCCGGTCTGCTCCGGGGCGGCGTAGCCCGGCGTGTACACGCGGGTGACCGGGTCGCCCGGGCGGGCGAGGTGTTCCAGGTCGATGAGGCGGAGTTCCTCGTCCGGCAGCACCATGACGTTACCGGGGTTGAAGTCCCGTAACACGAGGCCGTGGCCGTGAATGCACTCCACGAGTTCCAGCAATTGCCAGGCGATCCGTTCCACGACGTCGTCCGGCGGGCCCCAAGTGTCGTCGTCGTGCGCGATGTTCTCGGTCACCCATCTGCGCAGCGTGACGCCCGGCAGTTCCTCCTGGACGAGGAAGAGCTCGTTCTGCTGCTCGAAGAGGGCGACCGCCCGTGGGGCGATGCCCGTCGGTTCCAGCAGGTCGAGCATCGCCGCTTCACGCCGCCGCGCATCCCGCACGTCCTGGCCGTTCAGGGTGGCGCCGGTGTGCGGGCGGGCCTGCTTGACGACGACGGGGAGGCCGGTGTCGTCGTCCGTCGCTCGGTACACCCCGCCCGTGAACGCGTGCCGGATCACCTCCCGTACGGTGTACCGGCCGTCGAGCCGGACGGCTCCGGCAACCGTGCCGCCGGGCGCGGCGGACGGTGAGGCGAACGGATCGCGGGGCGCCCAGCGCGGCGGGGAGAACCAGGCATTGCGCTCGTCCCGGGCCGGTGTTCCGTCCGGGGCCATCAGCATGGCCTCGTAGGAGCCGTCGTTGCCCAGTACGGGAACCCCGTCGTGGACCCCGAAACGGTAGTGCACCAGGCTGCCGGGCCGGTACGGACGGTCGGAGAGAACACCGGGCCCGGGCAGCCCCAGGGTCACCCGGTGCAATTCTTCCGCCAGTTCCCGGAGGTGAGCCTCGTCCCCCTCCGGATAGGCGGTGATGAACTTTCCGCCGCTGCCCCGGCCGTATCCCCGCGAGACCAGTTCGGCCACCCGCGCCAGGGTTCCGGCGAACTTGAACGGGCAGCGGTACTCGACGAGGACGTCCGCGGCCCGCGCGAGCACGATCGGCGCGGACAACGGGGTCGCGGAAAGGTGCAGTTTCCAGCCCTGGATCCTGGGCGGCCTGTCGCACGGCGCGACGCGGCACCAGAAGTCCCCCCGGGTGACGTGCCATTCCACTGCACCGTGCCGGGTGAGGGCCGCCCGGACGCACCCGGAAAGCAGCGAGGCCTCGCCCGGGAATTCGCGATCGTCGTAGGTCATGAGCACACCCATTTCCGGAAATCCATGCCCGTTCGCCTTCACCGGCAGCTCGTGCGACTCCTCAACATAGCCATCACAGGCGCCCGTCGGCCCGACTCTTCCGGCACCGCATGCATGGACCACGGAGAAGCGGCCAGAGGAATGATCGACTTCATTTCCGGGAATTTCACGCGCATTTCATCGCGCGCGTGCGATCTCTGCTGGCCAGTCGATTCCGCATACGGACCGACGGGCTTCGGTAGACCGGATTCCGCCGAACATCCGGTGGTCAACCTGACGTAAAAGAGCTGCCCGGCCCGGCCCGTGCTGTTGCCGCCGCTTCGGAACCTGTGCAAGCCTGAACACAAGGAGCGGTCGACCGCCTGCTGAAGTTCTCTTTCCGGCTTCAGGAGAGGCGAATGCCATGACATCCTCCCCGCACACACCCGGCGAACACCACGGCACGGAGCCGGAGGGCTTCGGGCCCGGCGGTCCGCTGGAAGCGTTGGCCCGTGCCGGCTGGCAGATTCTGCTGAGCGCCGGTGTGGTGTCCGTCGCCCTCGGCGTCATCGTCCTGGCCTGGCCGAAGGCCAGTCTCACCGTGGTCGGTGTCCTCTTCGGCATCTATCTGCTGGCCGTCGGAGCCTTCCAGCTGGCGGGAGCCTTCGGGCAGCACGTCCCCGGGCATCTGCGCGCCCTGGGCTTCATCAGCGGCGGTCTGTGCGTCCTGCTCGGCCTGGTGGCCCTGCGCGGTCCGGCGCAGTCGATCCTGCTGCTCGCCCTCTGGATCGGGTTCGGCTGGCTGCTCCGGGGCGTCATGCTGACGGGAGTGGCCCTGTCCACCGCGGCCCTGCCCGCCCGGGGCTGGCAGCTGTTCCTGGGCGTCCTCAGCGTCCTGGCCGGGATCGTGATGGTGAGCGCCCCGTTCCACTCGATCGCCGTGCTCACCCTGGTCACCGGCATCCTGCTGGTCGCCCTCGGGCTGATCGAAGTGATCCACGGCATCCAGCTCCGCACCCGCCTGGGCCGCACCTCACGGCCGGCCACGTCGGGCACCACGCGCGGCCACCGCTGGCACGTACGGCCTCAGCACTGAGGAGGCGTCCGGAAGGGGCGCGGGGAACTGCGCGACCAAGCCACGACGAGCCCGCAGCCGACGCACGGCCTCCCCGTTCCGGGCCGGAACGGGGAGGCCGTGAGGGCGGTCAGTTCCGGCGGCAGGGTGGCCGCCACCGCAGCGGAGCCGCCGGCCGTTCAGCCGGGGTGCGGCGCATACCGGCCCGGCGTCCCGGTGGGCGACACGCGGTACATGACGGTGCCGTGGCCGGGAACAGCGGCGCTGACGGCCCCGGCACTCTCGGTGGTGCGGTGCTCCCACAGGTCCCGCAGGGCGTACCCGCGCGCGGGGCCCAGCCCGATGTCGCGGGCGGTGGTGGAGATCACGGCGGGTGCGGTGTTCTCGTTGAACAGCGTCACCGCCACGCTTCCGTCGGCGAGCGGCTTGGCCAGCACGTCCAGGCCGTTCTTCATGCTCACCGGCCGGCCCTGCCTGCCGAGGCGGTCCTGGTCGACGGCGATGACCTCCTTGTTGCCGTAGACGGCCAGGGTGTCGGCCCGTGCCGAGCGCAGGTCGGCGCCGGAGATCAGCGGGGCGGCCATCTCGGCCCAGAGCGAGAACTCGGTGCGGTCCTCGGCCGGCGTCATGCCGTTGCCGACCTCCAGCATGTCGGGGTCGTTCCAGGCTCCCGGCCCGGCCGCGTCGGCGAGCTTCACGTTCTCGTGGAAGATGGACAGCATCCGCCCGTACGAAGCGTCGATGTCACCGGTGGTGCGCCAGAGGTTGCCGACGGGACGGGCCCAGCTCGCCACGGACTCCTCGCCCCAGTTGCAGAGGCTGTAGACGATGGGACGACGGGTCCTGGCGAGGGCATCACCCATGGCCTGGTAGCGCTTCCGGGACGGGATGCCGAGGTTGTGGCAGTTGTCGTACTTGAGGTAGTCGACTCCCCAGGCGGCGAAGGAATCGGCGTCCCGCTGCTCATGACCGAGGCTGCCGGGGTAACGGGCGCAGGTCAGCGTGCCGGCGCTCTCGTAGATGCCGAGCTTGAGGCCCTTGCCGTGCACGTAGCGGGCCACGCCCGCGATGCCGTGCGGGAACTTGACCGGGTCCGGGACGAGTCGGCCGTCGGCGCCGCGGGCGCCCGCCATCCAGCAGTCGTCGATATTGACGTACGTGTACCCGGCGTCCCGCAGCCCGCTGCTGACGATCTTGTCGGCGGTCTGCTCGACGAGCTTCTCGCTGACGTTGCAGCCGAAGGCGTTCCAGTCGTTCCAGCCCATGGGCGGGGTCCGGGCCAGGCCGTTGTCGAGGGCGGTGGCCGGGGCGGCGGCGAGGGGCAGCGCCGTCAGGGGTGCCGCCGCCAGCGCGGCGGCGATCAGGGCAGCCCACGTTCTTCGCATCGGTTCTCCTGTGGTCCGGTGGTCCGGGAACGGATCTGATGCCTTGCGTCGAGCGCGGGGGGATCGAACCAAAACCAACACAACCAGTCAAGGGGCAACAGAAGATAACCGAAAGCAACGGAGCCCTTGAGCCCCTCCGTCAGCCTTTCCGTCCCGCCGCGGCGACACCGACGCCAAGCCCGATCATCGTGAGCCCGCCCATGCCGCCGACCAGGGCGAGGCGCCGGGGCGAACGGGCGAACCAGTCCCGTGCGCTCGACGCCGCCAGTCCCCACACACTGTCCGACACCACACCGATACCGGTGAACACCAGGCCCAGCAGCAGCATTTGGGCTGCAGCATGCCCTCGGTCGCGATCGACGAACTGCGGCAGCATCGCCGTGAAGTACACGATCGTCTTCGGGTTGGCCACGCCGACCACGAACCCCTCCCAGACCGAGCGCTGATCCCCTCGCGGGGACCCGCTGCCCGTGAACACGGCCTGCAGCAAGCGGCGTTGCCGCCACGCCTGTACGCCGAGGCACACCAGATATGCGGCGCCGGCGAGCTTTACCGCGGTGAACACGAGGACGGAGCGCTCCACGACGGCACCGACCCCGAACGCCACGGCCACGATGAGCACTTGAGCACCGAGCGTGCTTCCTGCGGCGGACGCCAGGGCGGCACGGCGCCCCTGCGCCAGCGCCCGTCCGATGACGAAGAGCACGCTCGGTCCGGGGATCACGATGACCAGGAACGACACGGCCACGAAGGTGAGAATGCGGGCGCCGGGCACCATGGGAGCCATGAAAGCACGGCCGGCGGTCGCCCCTGAAATCCGCAGCCGATGACGACATGGAAAACAACTCAGGTGCAATTATGCGCACTCCCCCGCTTGGCAACTCCGCCGAGCGGACCGATGCTAAGCGCACCGCCGAGGCCGGAAGGACTGATCCGCATGGGGATCTACGGCCAGGACTGGGCCAGTTACCAGTCGTCGAACCCGGACACGAGAGGCCTGTCGTTCGCGTTCGTCAAAGTGAGCGAGGGCCTGTCGTACATCAACCCCAAGTGGGTGTCCCAGCGCGACCACGCCAAGGCACACGGCCTGGTCTGGGGCGCCTACCACTACCCCCACATGGCCAACAGCCCCACCGAAGAGGCCGACTTCTTCCTCGCCCAGGTCGCCTGGCAGCCGGGGGACGTCGTCATCCTCGACTGGGAGGGCTACGACGACGCCAACAGCGGCGTCTCCAAGGCCCGCCAGGTCGCCTACCGGGACGCCTGGCTGAGCCACGTCAAAGGACGGATGTCCGATCACGCGGTCGGCATGTACTGCAATCTCGACTATTGGCTGAACGTCGACACCACCTGGAACTGCGGCGACTTCCTCTGGATCGCCACCGCCGGGCGCCCCGCGGGCAGCCCGGGCATACGCGCACCCTGGCTCTTCCACCAGTACAGCGACGACGGCGTCGACCGCGACTACTGCCATCTCGGCAGCACCGCAGCCCTCCGGGACTGGTCGCTGTCCTTCCGGCAGCCCGCACCCCCCACACCTCACTACGCGAAGGACGACATGCTCGCCTATCTGCCTCCGATTCCCGCGAACACGACCGTCGACATACCGGTCGAACCCGCCGGAACCCTGGCCTCCCCCCAAGGCGGCACCAACAACGGCCCGTTGTGGCTCTGCCTGGCCCCGCAGGGCGCCGACGGCCAGGTGGTCACCACCCTCCACCACGAGAGAGGCGACTGGGACGCCCCCGCCGCGCCCGTCACCCTGACGCTCACCGGAAGCAAGCTCGTCCTGGAACTCCCGGCCGGCGCGGGCGTGGACAAGGTCCGGATCCGCTCCACGGCCCCGCTGCTCGGCTACATCACCGGGCGTCAGGTCGCCTGACCCACCGGAGAGCACGCGCGTTCCGCCCCCGGCGCCGTCGCCGCGAACATGCCCTCTAGGGTTCGGGCATGAACGCACAGAGCTACCTCTCCGAACTGTTCTCGCTCGACGGCCGGGTCGCCGTGGTGACGGGCGGCAGCTCCGGCATCGGCCGTGCCATCGCCGGGGCGCTCGCGCGCGCGGGGGCGAGCGTGGTGATCGTGGCGCGCAAGGAGCCGGAGCTCGTCGCCACGGTCGGGGAGTTGACGGCGGACGGCTGCCGGGCGGCCTGGGTGAGCGCCGACCTGGGCACCCGCGACGGGGTGCGCGCGGCGGCGGAGCAGGCGGCCGGGGTGTTCGGCGAGCCCGACATCCTCGTCAACAGCGCCGGCATCAACCTGCGGCCGCCGATGGGCGAGCTGGGCGAGGAGGTGTGGGACACCACGATGGCGGTGAACCTGGAGGCACCGTTCCTGCTGGGCCGGCGCTTCGGGCCCGGCATGGCCGAGCGGGGCTTCGGACGGATCATCCACATCACCTCCCAGCAGGCGCACCGGGCGTTCGTCCAGAGCGGCGCCTACGGGGTGTCCAAGGGCGCGCTGGAGTCGCTGGCCCGCTCCCAGGCCGAGGCGTGGTCGCCGCATGGCGTCACCTGCAACACGCTGGTGCCCGGCTTCGTCATGACCCCGCTCAACGAGCGGCTGTCGTCCGACCCGGAGAAGGTGGCGGCGCTGGCCGCACGCACGCTGGTCGGGCGCAACGGTCTGGCCGAGGACTTCGCGGGAGCGGCCGTGTTCCTGGCCAGCCGCGCGTCCGCCTACGTCACCGGCCAGTCGGTCTTCGTGGACGGCGGATTCTCCGTGCACTGAGCGGCGCCAGCCTGGGGCACCGGTGGCACCACATGGCGCCACCATGCACCATCAGGCACCATTCCACGTCCTCAACAGAGCGCATGGCGCCGCAGCGACTCAGGCCGTCCCCACCCATGGCGCCACCGAGCTTGCGCATGGCGCCACCGTGGTGCCATCATGTTCGTCATGGACCTCACGCCCTATGTCGACACCCTGCGCCGCGAGCTGGCGGTGGCCGCCGAAGCCGGCGGGGACGATGCCCGCGAGCTGGCCGAGCGGCTGACCGCTCCGCTGGAGTCGGCGACCCGCCTGACCATGCTCAACGTGCTCTCCGCCGCGATGGACGAGATCACCCGCGAACTCGCCCCCGGCTCGGTCGACGTACGGCTGCGCGGACTGGACCCCGACTTCGTCGTCACACCGCCGCCCGCCGACACCGGCCCCGTGGAGGCGGCCGCCGCCCCCGCACCCGCACCGGCCGTGGACAGCGAGGAGGGCGGCACCGCCCGCGTCAATCTGCGCCTGCCGGCCCACCTCAAGTCCCGTGTCGAAGAAGCGGCGAACCGCGAGGGCCTGTCGGTCAACGCCTGGCTGGTACGCACCGTGTCGGCCGCCACCGAAGGCGGCACGCAGCCGCGTGCGACGCAGCCGGCCCGCACCTTCGGACAGAGCTTCACGGGCTGGGTGCGCTAGCCGCTCCCCCGCCCGCACCACGCCACCCACACCACGCCCCCACCAGCGGGGACGAGCATGAGACCCAAGAGGACGGGACCGCCATGCCTTCTTACGCCACCCCCGAACCGATCTCCGTCACCGCCCACATCACCGCAGGCTCCATCCAGTTCACCGCCGGCGAGCGCACCGACACCGTCGTCGAGGTGCGGCCCCGCGACCCGAAGCAGGACCGCGACGTGCGCACGGCCGACCAGACCACCGTCACCTGCACCGGCGGCACCCTGACCATCACCACGCCCAAGCAGCGCTATCTCGTCGGCCGCACCGGCACCGTCGACGTGACGGTCGAACTGCCCACCGGCTCGCGCATCGACACCACCGGTGCCTGGGCCCAGGTCCTGGGCGAGGGCCGTCTCGGCGAGGTCCGGATCAAGACCTCCTCCGGCGACGTCCGCCTCGACGAGACCGGGCCGCTGCAGCTGACCGCCTCGCACGGCTCGATCAACGTCGACCGCGTCGAGGGAACGGCCGAGATCACCACCAGCTCCGGCAGCATGCGCGTCGGCACCGTCGACGGATCCGCCGTCCTGAAGAACTCGCACGGCACCACCACCGTCGGCACCGCGACCGGCGAGCTGCGGGTCAGCGGCGCCAACGGTGACATCGACATCGCGTGCGCCGAGGGCCCGGTCACCGCCACCACCGCCCACGGCACGCTCCGCGTCGCCGAAGTCGCCCGCGGCACCGTCCAGCTGGAGACCTCCTACGGCGCCATCGACATCGGCATCCGCGAAGGCACCGCCGCCTGGCTCGACGCCAAAGCCGACAACGGGCAGGTACGCAACGCCCTCACCGCCTCCGACACCCCGGAGCAGACGGAGGAAACCGTCCAGGTCCGCGCCCGCACCCGCTACGGCAACATCGACATCCGCCGCGCCAAGCACTGAGCACCGCCCCCCAGCCACTCCACCCCTCGAACGGGAGGACCCCATGCGCACTTCTGTCATGCCCACACCAAATCAGGGTGGCGGTCCGCAGCCGCCCGCCGCCGTCTCCGCCCTCGGTATGCGCAAGTCGTACGGCGACAAGACCGTCCTCGACGGCATCGATCTCCGCATCCCGGCCGGCTCGGTCTTCGCACTGCTCGGACCCAACGGCGCCGGCAAGACCACCACCGTGCAGATCCTGTCCACCCTCATCGCCGCCGACGGCGGGCAGGCCCAGGTGGCGGGCCACGACATCGCCACGTCCCCGGACGGGGTGCGCGCCGCGATCGGCGTCACCGGGCAGTTCGCCGCACCCGACGACCTGCTCACCGCCGAGGAGAACCTGCTCCTCATGGCCGACCTGCTGCGCCTGGGCAAGCGCGAAGGGCGGTCCCGTGCAAGGGAGTTGCTCCGGCGGTTCGACATCGCGGACGTCGCGCAGAAGCGGGCCGCGACCTTTTCCGGCGGCATGCGGCGCCGGCTCGACATCGCCATGACGCTGGTCGGCGACCCCCAGGTGATCTTCCTGGACGAGCCGACGACCGGGCTCGACCCGCGCAGCCGCCGCACCATGTGGGACACGGTGCGCTCGCTGGTCGCGGGCGGCACCACCGTCTTCCTCACGACCCAATACCTGGAGGAGGCCGATCAGTTGGCCGACCGGATCGCCGTGCTCGACGGCGGCCGGATCGTCGCCGAGGGCACGGCCGACGAGCTCAAGGCACAGATCCCCGGCAGCCACGTGCGGCTGCGGTTCACCGACTCCGCCGAGTACGCGCTCGCGGCGGCCGCCTTCCCCGGCGCGACCCGGGACGACGAGAACCTCGCCCTGCGCGTGGCGGGCGACGGCGGCCTCGACGCGCTGCGCGCCCTGCTCGACCGGCTCGACGCCGCCGGCATCCGGGCCGCCGACTTCTCCGTGCACACTCCCGACCTCGACGACGTGTTCCTCGCCCTGACCGGGCACGGCACCCCGCTCCACGTCAAGGAGACCCAGCGATGAGCACCCTCACCTACGCCGTGCACGACTCGATGACGATGCTGCGGCGCAACCTCAAGCACGCGATCCGCTACCCCTCGGTGGGGCTCGGCAGCGCCATGATGCCGATCCTGATGCTGCTCCTGTTCGCGTACGCCTTCGGCGGCTCGATCGGCGCCGGGCTCCCGGGAGGCGGCGGCCGGGACGCGTACGTGAACTACCTGACGCCCGGCATCCTCATCATGGGCGTGGCCGCCGGCTCGATGTCGACCTCGATCGCGGTCTGCTCCGACATGACCGAGGGCATCATCAACCGCTTCCGCACCATGAACATCACACGTTCGTCGTTCATGACGGGGCACGTCGTCGGCAGCGTCATCCAGACGATGGTGTGCATGGTCCCGGTCGTGGGCGTCGCACTCGCCGTCGGCTTCCGCTCCGGGGCGACCCCGCTGGAGTGGCTCGCCGCGGCAGGCCTCCTCGCGGCGATCTCCTTCGCGGTGACCTGGCTGTCGGCGGCGCTCGGCCTGATCTCCAAGACCGTCGAATCCGCGAGCAACAAGCCGATGCTGATCCAGTTCCTGCCGTTCCTCGGCTCCGCGGTCGTACCGGCCGGCTCGATGTCCCCGGGCCTGCGCTGGTTCGCCGAGTACCAGCCCTTCACCCCGATGACGGAGACGCTGCGCGGCCTCCTCACCGGCTCGGGGATCGGCAACAACGGCTGGATCTCACTCGCCTGGTGCGCCGGCATCGCGCTGGCCGGCTACGTCTGGTCGCGCTCGCTGTTCAACAGCACCACCAAGCGGTGAGGTTCGCCCTTGCACACGGCGGCGCCCCGGTTCCCCTGCGGAGCCGGGGCGTTGACACGGAGCCGACCGTCACCGGCGCCTACCATCGGGCCCATGACGACCGATCCAGCCGCCTCGTTGGCCGTCGCCCAGCGCTCGCTGGGCGACCCCGGCCTCCGCTACCCCTTATGGCCTCCGCTGACCAGCGGCTGTCCGAAGACCGGCACGGACGAGGTCGCGTACCCGGTCGAGGTGGACTATGCATACGACCGCGTGCCTGCCGGTCTCTTCGACAGACGGCCCCCTCGTACCGGCCTCGACCACTGGGCCCCGCTCCTCCCGCCTCTCGCCGCCCCCGGCCTCGGCGAGGGCGGCACACCCCTGGTGGCGCTCGAACCCGGGGTCTTCGTCAAGGACGAGGCCCGCAATCCCACTTGGAGCCACAAGGACCGCCTCAACCGGTGCACGGTCAGCGCCGCCGTCGCTTCCGGCGCACCCGGTGTCGTCGTCGCGTCGTCCGGCAACCACGGCGCCTCCGCCGCGGCGTTCGCGGCGCGTGCCGGGCTGCGCTGCGTCGTCCTCACCGCCCCCGACCTGCCGCCGGCGATGGACGCCTTCCTGCGCGCGTACGGCGCCGTCGTGCTGCCCGTGCCGGTGGAGGCACGCTGGCCGCTCACCCGGCGGATCGCCGAGCACTTCGGGCTGCAGCCCGTCAGCAATCTGACCTGTACCCATACCGGTCATGCCTTTGGGCCCGAGGGGTACAAGACGATCGCGTACGAGATCCACGCCGATCTCGGCGTCCCCGCCGCCGTCTTCGTCCCGACCGGCTACGGCGAGCTGCTCTTCGGGATCGGCAAGGGGTTCGCCGAGCTGCACCGCCTGGGGGTGACCGACCGGGTCCCCCGGCTGATCGCCTGCGAACCCGCCGCAGGCGGCCCGCTGGCCGCCGCCCTGCGCGAGGGCCGGCCGGCAGCGCACGTGGATGTCGGCGCCACGGACGCGTACGGCATCGACTGCCCGGTGAACAGCTACCGCGGCGTACTCGCGGTCCGTGACAGCGGAGGCCGTGCGGTGCTGCTCACGGACGGGCAACTGCGCGCCGCCCGAGCCGAGCTGGCCCGCGCCGGTCTGTGGGCGGAGCTCTCGGCGGCGGCCGGTCTGGCGGGGCTGCGGGCCTGCGCCGACGAGGACTTCGACGGCCCCGTGGTCTGCGTGTCCACGTCCAGCGGGTTCAAGGACCGGGGCGTCGGCCGGCACCGCAGCAAGCCGATGACACCTGAGTGGGCCGCTGTACGGGCCCGGCTGCGGGCAGCCGGGATCGGTGAGTGAACGGCCCGACGCATTTCCCGGAGAACAGCACTGAAGTCCGAACTGCCGAGCTCTCAGCGGATCTCGCGCAGTATCCAGGTTGTTACGCTCGTCGCGTGAACGCGATCAAGGACAGAGGTCTGCACCCGGAAAGAGTCGTCGATGTCGTGGGCGCAGGGGCCGTCGGTATTCTCGCAACGACCCAACTCATCACACTCGCAGCCAACTTGAGCCGCGATCATAAGTTACGTATCCGGCTCGACGCCGGGATCCTGCCATGACGCCCCCGGCGGGCGGCGCACTCGGCCGGACGCTCACGATCGTGCTCACCCTGGCCTGCGCGATCACCTCGTCCAACATCTACATCAACCAGCCTGTCCTGACCGACATGGCGAGCTCCTTCGGGGTCTCCGAGGGCGCGATGGGCTCGGTCCCGACGGCCACGCAGTTCGGCTACGCGCTCGGCATCCTGCTGCTCGTCCCGCTCGGCGACACCCGCGACCGCCGCAAGCTGATCCTGTCCCTGGGAGCCGCGACGACGGTGGCGCTGGCCGCCGCTGCGCTCGCCCCCGACCTCGCCGTCCTCACCGTCGTCAGCTTCCTGCTGGGCGCCATCACCCCGATTCCGCAGATCGTCGTCCCGCTCGCCGTGGCACTCACCGGCGCTCAGGCCAAGGGCCGGGTCGTCGGCGTCCTCCAGGGCGGCCTGCTGGTCGGCCTGCTCGCCTCCCGCGCCTACGCCGGGGCGCTGGCCGACCTCGTGGGCTGGCGCTGGGTGTACGGCTGCTCGGTCGCGCTGATGGTGATGCTCCTGGTCCTGCTGTTCTTCACACTGCCCAAGGGCATCACCGGCACTGCCGCGATGCCGTACGGCGATCTGCTCAGGAGCCTGCCGAAGCTGTTCCGCGGCAGCCCGCTCGTGCGCCGCGTGTGTACGTCCGGAGCACTGGTCGGCGTCTCCTTCGGCGCCTTCTGGACGACGCTCGCCTTCGTCCTGCAGGACTCCTACGGCTACGGGCCGGGCATCGCCGGGCTGTTCGGCCTGGTCGCCGCGGCGAGCGCGCTCGGGTCGCCGCGGGCCGGCCGGCTGGCCGACCGCAAGGGGGGCCGCTACACCCAGACGGTGCTGCTGGTCGTCTCGCTGGCCGGCTGGGCGGCGCTCGCGGGCGGCAAGGAGTGGCTGGTCCTGATGGTGCTGGGCGTCGTCCTGCTGGACGTCGGGGTATGGGGCAACCAGGTCGTCAACCAGGCCATGCTCTTCAAGCTCGACGCAGGGCAGCACAGCAGGCTCAACACCCTCTACTTCACGACCCGTTTCCTGGGGATCGCGACGGGCTCCCTCGCCGGTTCCCAGATCTGGAACGCGGGAGGGTGGTACGGCGTCGCCGTCCTCGGGGTGGGAGCACTGCTGCTGGCCGCGCCGATCCTGTGCACCACCCGTGACGCGCAACCGGTGGGCGACGCCCCGGCCGTCACCGCCGGCGAAGAGGCCGCCGCCTCCAAAGCGGGCTGACGAAAGGGCAGTGCCCCGGTCCCTCCGGACCGGGGCACTGCCCTTCGGCAGAAACCGCAGACTACTGCGCAGCAGCAGCCTTCGGCGGCTCCGGCGTGGCGTGCGGGGTGCACGTCACGTCCTTGCCGTCCGTCTTGCCGGTGAGCAGGTAGGCGTCGACGCGGTCGTTGATGCAGGGGTTGACCAGGCCCGTCACGCCGTGCGAACCCGCGCCCTGCTCCGTGATCAGCTCCGAGCCGCGGAAGCGCTTGTGGAGCTCGACCGCGCCGGCGTACGGCGTGGCGGCGTCACGGGTGGACTGGACGATGAGGGTCTTGGGCAGGCCCTTGTGGGTCGCGACCTCGACCGGGTTCTGCTGCGGCGCCTTCCACGTGGCGCAGGGCAGGTTCATCCAGGCGTTGGACCAGGTCATGAACGGGGCCTTGCGGTTGACGCGGGTGTTGTCCCGGTCCCACCTGGCCCAGCTGGTGGGCCACTTGGCGTCGGCGCACTCGACGGCCGTGTAGACGGCGTTGCTGTTCTCGGAGGCGATGTTGCCCGCGGTGTTGGCCAGGTCCGGGCCGGCCGCCTCGACGAGGGCCTTCTCGTCGCCCGCGCGGTACTTCTGCCAGTTCTGGGCGACCGGGACCCACGAGGAGTCGTAGTACGCCGCGCTCTGGAAGTAGTTGATCAGCTCGGCCGGGCCGACGACCCCGCCGATGGGGTTCTTCTTGGCGGTGGCCCGCAGCTTCAGCCACTGCTGCTGGACCTTCTCCGCCGTGTCGCCGATGTGGAAGACGGAGTCGTGCTTGGCGACCCAGGTCTCCCAGTCCTTGAAGCGGCCCTCGAAGGCGACGTCCTGCTCCAGGTTGGCCTGGTACCAGATGTTGTCCTGCGCCGGGTTGACGACGCTGTCGACTATGAGGCGGCGGACGTGCGACGGGAAGAGGGTGCCGTAGACGGCGCCGATGTACGTGCCGTAGGAGACGCCCAGGTAGTTGAGCTTCTTCTCGCCGAGGGCGGCCCGGATGACGTCGATGTCGCGGACGGTGTTCGGCGTGGTGAGGTACGGCAGGAGGTCGCCGCTGCGCTCCTGGCAGCCGTCGGCATACTCCTTGGCGAGCTTGCGCTGCGCGCGCTTGTCGGCCTCGCTGCCCGGCACCGGGTCGGCCTTGGGGGCCTTGACCCACTCCTGCGGGTCGACGCAGGAGATGGGGGCGGAGTGGCCCACACCGCGCGGGTCGAAGCCGACGAAGTCGTAGGCCTTGGCGGTCTTGGCCCACACGGCGCTCTTGCCGGTGATGCGGAGCGGGAACTTCATGCCGGAGCCGCCGGGGCCGCCCGGGTTGTAGACGAGGGAGCCCTGGTGCTCGCTCGCGGTGCCGGTGGCGCGCGCCCGGTCCACCGCGATCTTGATGGTGCGGCCGTCGGGCCTGGCGTAGTCGACGGGCACGGTGACGAAACCGCACTCGACGGGCTTCGCCAGGCCCCAGGAGGCAGGGCAGTCCTGCCACTTGATGCCGGCCTTGGCCGCGCGCTCGGCGGCGATCCGCGCGCCGCGGGCCTCTGCGGCCCCGCCCGGCACCCGGCTGTCGGCGCTGGCCGCGGGCGCAGCCAGGAAACCGGCGACGAGGGCGCCGGTCATCACGGTGCCGGCCGCACCGAATATCGCTTGACGTCTCATGTGGTACTCCCCCTGCTGGAAACACCGCCCGGTCGGCTGCGGCGTTGATCACGAAGGTCAGGGGGATCCTTTCGCTTCCCCTGCCACAAACGACAGGGCGTACGAGCGTTCTTTACTAATCCGTAAAGATGACGTCACAAGAGATGCCTCATAAGGCATCTCTCGCCTCCAACTCCTCAAATCGCCTGTAGCACTCGATTGATGTCCGAGAGCAGTGAATCCAGGAGTTTTCGCAGGGCCAGTGCGTCGGGTGCCACCGCGCTGACGACCGCCGCCGGTCCGGCGAGCGGGGTGAGCACCGCCGTCGCCCCCAGCGCCCGGGGCTCGACCGGGCGGCGCTCGAAGGCCGGGTCGACGACGAGGAGTTGTCC
Source organism: Streptomyces sp. AM25 (assembly GCF_058146165.1). NCBI lineage: Bacteria > Bacillati > Actinomycetota > Actinomycetes > Kitasatosporales > Streptomycetaceae > Streptomyces > Streptomyces sp. AM25. The sequence goes on from NZ_JBKIWN010000013.1 coordinate 136,251, forward strand.
CACGGCCCGGTGCCCGCCCAATACCGCGCCACCGTCCCAACCCGGCACGCCGGGCCCGTAGGCCAGCTCCTGGTCGAAGAGCGGCCGCCCGGTGCGGCGCACCGTCAGCCGCGAGACGAGCCGGCCCGGCGGCTCGCCCGTGCGGCCGAGGACCTGCTCCTCGCGCAGCACCAGGCGGGCGCCGGAGGCGAGTTCGACCCGGGTGGCCGTCCGCAGGTCGCTGCCGCACGCGGAGATCAGCGGCTCGGGGAGCCAGTGCAGGACGGCGCCGTCGCCGACCCGGAGGGAGGTGTCGTACGTGGCCGGGGCGCCGGTGCGGCCCGGCAGGGCGATCGTCGCGGCCGTCGTGGCGAAGCGCAGCGCGGCCCCGTCCTCGACCTCCGCGGTCAGCGTCAGCCGGTCCCCGCCGAGCGGGGCGCTCATGGCACCGACGAGCGCCACCCGCGCCTCGGGCCCGCGGACGCCCGTGCGCCGCAGGGCGAACGGGCCCTGCCCGGCGAGCACGGGCAGGGCGGTGCCGCCGCGCCCGTCCGGCGCGGCGACGATCCGGGCCGCGGCCACCACGCCCGCGGTGAGAGTCGCGGTCACGCGGCCGTCCATGCGGCGAGCTTCTCGCGGACCCAGTCCCGTACCGGCCCGACGCCGTCCTCCGCGGTGAGCGCGGTGAACGCGACGGGCAGAGCACCCCGTTGGGCCTTGGCATCGCGGGCCATGACCTCCAGGTCCGAGCCGACGTACGGGGCGAGGTCGGTCTTGTTGATCACGAGCAGGTCGGCGGTGGTGACGCCGGGACCGCCCTTGCGGGGGATGTCGTCGCCCCCGGCGACGTCGATGACGAAGATCTGCGCGTCGACGAGCCCCTTGGAGAAGGTGGCGGTCAGGTTGTCTCCGCCGGACTCGACCAGGACCAGGTCCAGCGGGCCGACCGCGTCCTCCAACTCCTCGACCGCCTCCAGGTTGGCGGAGATGTCGTCGCGGATGGCGGTGTGCGGGCAGGCGCCGGTCTCGACCGCGGTGATCCGCTCGGGCGGCAGCACGGCCTCGCGCAGCAGGAACTCGGCGTCCTCGCGCGTGTAGATGTCGTTGGTGACGACGGCTATGGACAACTCCTCACGCAGGGCCCGGCACAGCGCGGCGACGGTCGCGGTCTTGCCGGAGCCGACGGGCCCGCCGAGCCCGATCCGCAGAGCGCGGCGCGTGCCGTCGGGGCGCAGCGGGGTCGCTGCGCTGTAGGTGTGACGGTGCGGGTAGGTGCCGTCCGAGTGGTCGAGATGCACGTTTCCTCCGAGGGGCTGTGAAGCGAGGGGTGTCTACGAGGCGAAGAGCCGTACGGGCCAGCCCGCGTGCTGCTCCGCCGTGATGTCGAGCAACGGGGCCGAGCCCGCGGGGAGGACGTCGATGCCCTCGTACCCGGCGCGAACGGCGGCCTCGGCGGCACGGGTTGCGACCTCGTCGAGCTCGGGCGCGAGGCGGGCCAGGACGGCGGTCGCCTCGAAGGGGTCGAGGCCGAGCAGCCGCACGGCTGCCGTGGCGGGCCCGGTCACGGATTCGTACCCGGCGGCGTACGCCGCGTCGGACGGCCCGAGCCCGGCTGCGCGGGCGGCTGCGCCGAGCACGACGGGCTGGTGGACGCCGCGCGGCCGGGCCGCTGCGAGGACGTCCAGCTCGTCGCAGGGCCAGGCGGCACGGGCGGCCCGCATCATCTGACGCCCCAGCCGGCGGGCTGCTGCGCGCAGGGCGGCCGAGGGGGTGCGGGCGTCGGCTGCTTCGTCGAGGGCCAGCGGGTCGCCTCCGGCGGCGGCTGCAGCGCTGAGGCCTGCGGCAACCAGTCCGGCGGTCCACAGGCGGCCGCGGCAGAACGATTCCAGTGACGGCGCGTCCGTCAACCGGCCCGCCTTGATGGCGGCTTCGGCTCCGCCGGAGTGGGCGTGGCCGCCGGCGGGGAAGCGGCCGTCGGCGAGGACGAGTAGTGCAGCGCGGGCCCGTTGTGGCTGATCGCGCAGTTCCCCGCGCCCCTTACGGGGCGCGATACCTGAGGTCTCCATCAGAACAGGAAGTACCGTTGTGCCATCGGCAGTTCCGCCGCCGGCTGCGGATCCACCGGATCACCGTCGATCGTGACCGTGAACGTGTCCGGATCCACCTCCACCCGCGGTCGCGCATCGTTGTTGCGCATGTCCGCCTTGGTCACGCCCCGCGTGCTGCGGATCGGCACGAACCGTTTCCCCAGTCCCAGCCGTTCGGGCAGGCCGTCGTCCAGGGCCCACTGGGTGACGAAGTTCAGGGAGTTGGCGGACGGGGCCCGGCCCATGGCCCCGAACATCGGGCGGGGCAGGATCGGCTGGGGCGTCGGGATGGAGGCGTTCGCGTCGCCCATCTGCGCGTACGCGATCTGGCCGCCCTTGATGACCAGCTGCGGCCGGACGCCGAAGAACGCCGGTTCCCACAGCACCAGGTCGGCGAGCTTGCCCGCCTCCACGGAGCCGATTTCGTGGTCAAGGCCCTGGGCCACCGCCGGGTTGATGGTGTATTTGGCGACATAGCGCCGTGCACGCAGATTGTCCGCCCGCCCGTCCCCCGGCAGCGCCCCGCGCCTCCGCTTCATCACGTGGGCGGTCTGCCAGGTGCGCAGCACGACCTCGCCGATGCGGCCCATGGCCTGGGAGTCGGAGGAGATGATCGAGATGGCGCCGAGGTCGTGCAGCACGTCCTCGGCCGCGATCGTGCCGGGCCGGATGCGGGACTCGGCGAAGGCGAGGTCCTCCGGGACGGCGGGGTTGAGGTGGTGGCAGACCATCAGCATGTCGAGGTGTTCCTCGACGGTGTTGACGGTGTGCGGCCGGGTGGGGTTGGTGGAGCTGGGGAGGACGTTCGCCTCGGAGACGACCGTGATGATGTCGGGCGCGTGCCCGCCGCCCGCACCCTCGGTGTGGTACGCGTGGATGGAGCGGCCCGCGATGGCGGCGAGGGTGTCGCCGACGAAGCCCGCCTCGTTGAGCGTGTCGGTGTGGATGGCGAGCTGGGCGCCGCTCTCCTCGCACACGTGCAGGCAGGCGTCGATGGCGGCCGGGGTCGCCCCCCAGTCCTCGTGGATCTTGAATCCGACGGCCCCGCCGCGCAGTTGGGCGCGCATCGCGTCGTAGGAGACGGTGTTGCCCTTGCCGAGCAGGCCGATGTTGACGGGGTAGGCCTCCAGCGCGTCGAACATCCGGGCCAGATGCCAGGAGCCGGGGGTGACGGTGGTGGCCTTGCTGCCCTCGGCCGGGCCGGTGCCGCCGCCGACGAGGGTGGTGATGCCGGAGGCGAGCGCCTCCTCGGCGGCCTGCGGGCAGATGAAGTGGACGTGGGCGTCGATGGCTCCGGCCGTCAGGATCCTGCCGTTACCGGCGATGACCTCGGTCTCGGGGCCGATGACGAGGTCGGGGTGGACGCCGTCCATGGTGTCGGGGTTGCCGGCCTTGCCGATGCCGGTGATGCGCCCGTCGCGGATGCCGACGTCGGCCTTGACGATGCCCCAGTGGTCGAGGACGACGGCGCCCGTGACGACGGTGTCGGGGGCGCCCTCGGCGCGGGTGGTGCGGGACTGGCCCATGGACTCGCGGACGACCTTGCCGCCGCCGAAGACCGTCTCGTCCCCGGCGTGGCCGGGGCCGCCGGAGCGGTCCTCCTCGATCTCGACGAACAGGTCGGTGTCGGCGAGCCGGATGCGGTCGCCGGCGGTGGGCCCGTAGAGCGCGGCGTAGGCGGCGCGCGGGAGTTCCGGCAGGGCGGGTTCAGACATCGAGCGGGCCCCCGCACTCGCCGCGCAGGCCGGGGACGATCCGCTTGCCGCCGACGGGGACGAGGGCGACCTCGACAGGGATGCCGGGCTCGAAGCGCACGGCCGTGCCGGCGGCGATGTCCAGCCGCTTGCCGCGGGCGGCGGCCCGGTCGAACTCCAGGCCCGGGTTGGCCTCGGCGAAGTGGTAGTGGGAGCCGATCTGGACGGGCCTGTCGGCGGCGTTGAGCACGGTCAGCCGGGTGCGGTGCAGGCCCTCGTTGAGCCGTACCGGGGCCTCGGCGTACAGGACTTCTCCGGGTATCACGATGGGTCCCCCCGTCACGCGATGGGCTCGTGGACGGTGACGAGCTTCGTCCCGTCCGGGAAGGTGGCCTCGACCTGGACGTCGGGGATCATCTCGGGTATGCCCTCCATCACCTCGTCACGGGTGACGACCTTGCGCCCGGAGGACATGAGTTCGGCGACCGTGCGCCCGTCGCGGGCGCCTTCGAGGATGTGGGCCGTGATGAGCGCCACTGCTTCGGGGTGGTTGAGGAGCACCCCGCGTGCCCTGCGCCTCTCGGCGACGTCCGCGGCCACGTGGAGGAGCAGTCGTTCCTGCTCGTGCGGGGTCAGTTGCATGTGTCCCACCTCAACACAACGGTGACCTGGGGCCCTTCCCCGGGGAACCCGGAATTGCAGATTAGGGCGCAAGCTTTTCCACCGCGTTAACTGACGCTTTGCCAGGTCGTGGCCATTGCTCCCGGCGGGGAGTCCCGGAGGTCAGCCCCGGGGGCCGCCGCGGCCCGGGTCGCGGTGCTCGGCGGCGATGCCGAAGCGGCCGCGTTCGCCCGCAGCGGACGGCAGCGAGCGCACGGCGGAGACCGTGCTGATCACCTGCTCCTCGGCGGCGGCCCGCCCGGCGTCCTCCGCGAGGCGCTCGCTCTCCTCGAGTCGTTCCAGGTCGGCGGCGGACACCAGGGCGACGAGCGGCTTCCCGTGGCGCGTGACGACCACCCGCTCCCCGCCGTAGACGACGCGGTTGATCAGCTCCGCCAGCTCGGCTCGGGCTTGCGTCACAGGAATCTCGTAGGCCATGGCCCTAGCCTATGCCGCGTCCACCTGGTCCGCCGTGGTCTGTGCCGACATCAAATGCCCAGGTCAGAGGTTCTCGCGTGCTCCCGTGCGCTCTCGTGTGTGAGAGATATGTGAGACGAGGCGAGACGCGGAGCCTTGTGGTCGCACTGCACCTTGGCGGGTCTCCGGTGCGGCGGAACGCCCCGCTCCAACGGCCCCGACTGGGCGGATCTCCGCCAAGCCCTCACATCACTGAGCAGATGGCGGCTGCGGTATCGGGGGCGCCTCAAGCCTTGGGATGCTGGTGCGGGGTCGTCGCCGAGACCAACGGCGTGCCGCTCACCCGGCCCGGCATCGCCCGGCGGCTCGTTCAGCTTGACGTCGGCGGGATGTCCCTCGACAGCTCGGACGCGACCTTCGATGACCGTCTGTGGCCACCCCCGTCCGGTCCGGTCGGCCACCGCGGGGTTCTGGACGGCATCTGCACCCTGGTGAGCGAGCGGGGCTCCGGGCCGGTCAGCGCGCCCGTCCCAGGAGATCACCGACGTCGCCCGCCTCTCCCCCGATGTCGGCGTACTACGTCCCACTGCCCTCAGCTACAAGCTCCTCGTCGAGCAGTGCCACATCCCCGAGGACGTTCCCGCCTCGCCCCTCCTCGAACGAGCACCCGTGCTGACACGTCAGCACGCACATCATGGTGCTTGCACCAGCAACGCCCGAGGCTAGGGAAACCGCTTCAGCACACGGTTGAAGCCTGATACGCGCCCAGTTTGCGAACATGCTGACACAAACTTCTGAATGGGAGCAGAGGCAGTTCCTGCGGGCCCGTGCAGTAGCCCGTCGTGCTGCCGCCGGCCACCCTAGACTGAAGCCGGGAGGTGTGTGGTGACTGTCATGGAGAACCGACCGCAGATGCTGGCCGAGGAGTTCGAGCGCATCGCTGCCGCCGCTGAGCGTGAAGGCGTCCGGATGGAATTCGTCCACGGAAAGCTGGGGGTCAAAGCGGTGCCGGACGGCGACCACGACGAGATCATCCGGTGGCTCATGGAACGCTGCATGCAGCACCGCCCCGAGCTGTGGCTCTACCCCGAACGCGGCCTGAAGATCGAGACCTACCGCAAGGGCCACGCCAAGCCCGACGGGACCCTCACGGCGAAGGGCTCCTTCGCCGGCCAAGGGGAGTGGGCTGACCCCGACCAGGTGCTGATGGTCGTCGAGATCACGTCGTACGACACCGACACTGACAAACGCGACCGGGAGGAGAAGCCCAGCGCGTACGCGCAGACGGGCATCCCGGTGTACCTCCTCATCGACCGGGAGGCCTGCGAAACCCTTGTCTACAGTGAACCGGACGGCCCTGCGTACGCCCAGCTCACCCGACGCCCCTTCGGCAAACCCATCGCACTGCCCGCACCCGTCGGGTTCTCCCTGGACACCGAAGCGTTGAAGGACTGGGTGCGCTGACACGCCGGCTCCCAGCACCCACCCGTCGCGTGAACAGGGCATGACCGCGCAGTCCCCCTCGTTTCCGGCGCCCAATGCCTTCGAGCTGCTGTGCGCGCAGTACGTGGAACGGCTGCCCGCTTCACTGGAGGACCTGGCCGGCCCCGCTCACGGCACGGTTGACCTGCCGCTGCACGTGGTCTGGTCGGGCCGCCGCTCCTACGGCCTGGAGCAGCCTCGCTCTCGGATGAGCCTGTACCGCACCGTCCTGGCCGAAGGACAGCGCCAGGACCTGATCACCTGCCTGAACAGGGATCGGCTCATCGCCCAGTGGCCGGTGCTGCGCACGCTGATCAGCCGCGCGCTCAGGCACGCGTGGGAGTCCGCCTTCGCCGAGCTCAGCACCCCTCCCGCGGCGACAGCCGCGTGAACCTGACAGATCTGCGCCGCCGGCTTCTGGCCGACGTCCTCGCGATCGGCACCCCCTGCCCGCTGGTGATCACCGGCGGGTAGGGGGTGCAGGCCCACGGTCTGGTCGACCGGTTCTCCCAGGACCTGGACGTGGCCACCGAGAACCCGGCTCTACGCTGAGGAAGACCCGGACGGCAACTGACCCGTCAGGCCGGCCGAGCCCCGGCACTCAACCAGCGGCACAGAAATCGTTGCCCTCTGGACAGTGTCCGGCCGGTCCCTTGTCAGCCTCACGGACGCGGATGGCGCCCAGGGACTCCAGCCGTGCCAACAGGTCGTCCAGCCCGCCGGGCCCACTGTGGACGTCAAGGTGCAGGCGGTTCTCGGCGGTTTTGCCCTCGGGCACGTCCTGGAACAGCAGCCGTCGGCCGTGGCCAGTGCCGCTGGGCGCGTCGAACGGGTCCTCAGGATGCCGGATGGCCGCGTAGCCGCGGAAGATCCGGCGGCCGCGGTGCTCGGCCACTGCGTCCTCGCCGATGTGCCCGGCGGCCAGCAGGCGCTCGATGAGCGCGCTGGGATCTTCCACCTCGTATGCCAAGGCGGCGGCCCGGAAGTCCGCGAGTGCCGACGCGTCCTGGGTGCCGAAGACCAGCTTCCGGTGCAATGCCATGGCCCACATATACCGGCCGGGCCTCCTTCACCACGGACAAGTCCCGCATGCCCAGGGCGTTCCCGCCCTGCCCCATGATCGCTACCGGCAACGATCGTGACCGCCCCGAGATGCCGACCAGAGCCACTCTCAACGAGCGCCCCAGTCGCGAAACCGCCAAGTTCTACATCACCTACGCCCTCGCCCACATCGTCGGCGCCGTCCTGGTCCTGGCCAGCGTCGACCTGATCAGCCTCAGCGTGGACGTCGAGGTGATGAACGCGCTGCTGCTGCCCATCGTGCTCGGCTTCCTGCTCGCCCTGGAGGCCAAGGCGCTCCCGGAGGCGTGGCGAATGCACGGCTTCCGTAAATATCTGACCTGGGCACTGTGCCTGGTCGTCATCGGCTTCGGCCTGTACATGATCCCCTCGACCCTCGGCTGGACCTGACCGAGCACGCTGCGATTACCAGGCCTGGCCACCCCCGGCGGTCGCCGACAGCCCTGACGGGCCGGGGTGATGCCACCCCGGGAAGACGTGGGCTTCAGCAGCCCCCGCCAACGCACACCCCAGCGTTCGTATCAGTAGCCTCACTTTCCGTGTCACGGGAAAGGCTCTCCGGGCGCTTCCGCGGTTCCGGTCGCCCTCGGCGCCATCGAGCATCAGGGTCTCCATCAGCACCCCTCGGGCCCGGCACCGCCCCAGGTCAGCGCACCGACAGCTGATCGGCCCCCGGAACCGGGCATGCATGCCAGCCTCGGTGGTGGCGGACGGGCGTGTTGTCCAGAACGTTGCTTCTCGCCCGGCGAGCGCCGGCTATACGGTGCCGCCGAGGCACGGACCTCGAACCGCCGCACCCTTCACTTCCCACCAAGTGACGGTATCCGTCACGGGCAAGGAGGCATCGTGGCACACAGCAGAAGATCCACCGCTATCGCCCTGTCTGCGGCCGCACTGCTCAGCGCCGGCCTGCTGGCCTCGGCCCCCGCCGCATCGGCGGCACCCAACACGCCCTCCCGCAACTGGGACCAGTTCGAAAACGCCAGCACATACCGCCTGCTCGACGCCCTGGGCAACGGCACTCTCAAGGCCGAGGAGGGCAACCACTCCGGAGGGCAGGACTTCTACCTGCGGCCCGGCAGGGACGGCTACCAGATCGAGAGCAAGTTCTACCTGGGCCGGTGCGTCACCGCCTACGACTTCGGCCATGAGGTGAAGCTGGAGAACTGCCGGGCGGAGAACGACGCGCAGTACTGGGACTTCCACCGCCGCGACGACGGCTCCCCCTTCATCAGCCTGAAGTACCCCAGGGCCTGCATTACCGACGAAGGCGAGCACAACGCCGTTGTCCTCCGCCCGTGCAACGACGCGCTCGACCAACGCTGGTATCCCGTCGAGGAGTAACGCCCTGGCTTCTCCCGCCGTTTCGCGTGAACGCCCGCGGTGAAGCATCAGGCGCCTTTGGCGTCATGGCCGTCGGCGCTTCAGGCGGAAGGGGCCGGCGCCGGATCGCTGCAGCGGCTCATCATCGGCTGTCTGCCCGGGCGTTGCCCGGGTAAGGCGCCGCCTGTCGGCCGTCTCACCCGTCCCGCCGTCCCGAGAACACGACGGCTGCGGGCGTCGCTGAGCACTGCGCAAGTCCCCGTCGAGGCCGTGTCCGGCAGTGCCGGACATGGCCTCGGTCAACGCCTCCTTCTCCACCCCTCAGTTCTCCGGCTGACGCGCCTGCCCCGAAGCGTGGGGGCCGAGATCACTTGCGCTGGTCGTTACGCGTCATGTCTCCCCCGGCGGTGCTGCGTACCGGCCGGCGCCCCGTGCCGGTCACGTCTCTCGACGGAGATGCGGTGCGGGGCGGCAAGTTCAGCGACCCTTGGTGCCACCAAAGGGCACAGCTGCGCGTTGGGTGACGACGCACCGGAGCAAGTCGTTATGCGGGGTATGGATACCGGTGAGCTGGCTCGTGCGGGTTCTCGTCTGCAGCATGCCTGTCAGGTGCTGGAAACCGTCCGTGAGCAGTTGACGGCCTGCTGGGACGGCAGGCGCGGCAGCGCAGCATGCGGGAACGTGATCGCTGCTCTCGGCGAATTGCAGGAGATAGCCGGGTGTGCCCGGGACCATGCACTGGTCGCGTATGCGCTGGCGGTCATTCCTGTCGGCCACAGGGTCGTTGCGGTCTCTCGTGTGCGGGAGGCATACCGGGCGGTTGCCTCCACGGCGGAGGGAGCCGAGGACGCGCTCGACGCTCTACGGCAGGCAGGAGCCGACACCCGGGCGTTGGGTGATGCGTGCCTGGCTCTCAGCGAGGCTGCCACGCTCATCGCACGCAGCGCCGGATCGCTGGTGTCGGGAAGCGACGGCTGCGCCCCGGTGAGGCCGGCATCCCGGCTGGCGGCGTGCGCGCAGGCCGCAGGAGACGCAGGGGTCCCCGCCGTTACGTCTTCGGTACGCATCTGTCTGTGGGACAACAGGTGTGGTGGCGTGGGTGCACCTCCATGTTCCTGCACGGCGACCTGATGGCCACTTCCGCGGAAGACGGGAGTGGTTGACACACCATCAGGCCTTTCGGTGCATCGTGCTTGACGAGCGCACGGCGTGCCCGGTTCAGCAACGAGGCACGATTGGGGGGAGCTTCGTGTCGTCCTCCCCAGGGGATCACCAGCGGTGGCGGCGGCACAATGTCGTAGTGCCCGGGATCTGCGCAGGAGTCCTCGACCGGCAGTGGCGGCCCGTCATAAGCTGGCCATGCTCGCACAGTCTGGCTCCTGCCGGTGCGAGGAATGCCCCTCCCCGAAGCCCGGTCCCCGGTCCGGCCGCTGGAACCGGCCGGCAGCACCGGCTGCCAGGACAGGGTCCGGCCTCACCGTCACAGGTGACGCCGGACCCTCGCTCCGTGTCCTGCGCTTACTGCCTTTCACTCACGCGGCGTTCTCTCGCGGGTGGGTCGGCATACGGGGCATGGGCAGGGCCGCGTGGCGACGCTCGGGGGGAACCGTTGTTCGCCGCCACGCGGCCGATCACGGGGCGTGGGAGATCATGGTGCTACGACGTGGTGTCAGAGACACAGGCCCAGCGGCCCATGGCACCCTGGCTCGTGGTGCTCGTGGCCGCAGTCGTCCCCGCGGCCGTGGTGGTCGTCCTCTCCCCGGCCGCAGCCGTGGTCGCAGTCGTGCCCCTGGCCGTGGTCGTCCCCCCGCCCGTGATCGTCGTCTCCCCGGCCGCAGCCGTGGTCGCAGTCCTGTCCTTGGCCGTGATCGTCCCACCGCCCGTGATCGTCTCCCCGGCCGTGGTCGCAGTCGTGGTCACCGCACTGGTGGCTGGTGACGGCGTTGCTGGAACTGCTGCTCATAGGGGCAGGCTCCGCGGCGGATGCCGATCCCGCTCCTGCCAGGAAGAGGGCTGCCGCGAACGGGAGCGCAGCCATGAGCCTCAGGACGCGGGCCTTGCGAATGCTTGCCATACGGGTCCCTTCAGTGACGGCCGGACCAGTGCGAATGACGGCCCAGGCCGACCCGGTGTTCTCGTCGGCCCAAGTTCACACCCACCGCATCGGGTGAACCTATGCCACCGGGGCGGCGTTCACGCGTGAGGGTGTAAGGGATATTTTAAAATCGCACATCAAGGCATGTGATGCGTATTGCCCGCCCAATACCGCGCGCAATGAGCCCCAGAATGCGCCGGTGCCGCTCCGCCCAGAAGCGCGCCTGCACCCCGTGAAGCCTGGAGAGCCCGCAGTCGGGCTCTCGGCTGGGGCGCGACTGCCCCCTTCGCACCCTTCTGCAGCACCCGACTTTCCGTAACATTGGGAGAATTTTAGTATTCCCTGGCTGCGTCCGGCTGAAATACCGGTCTCCGCACGGACGGACGAGGAGGCGCTGTTCATGCAAATATGCAGGCTCCAGTCCTCTCCCCCTGTAGCAGGGCGACCTGAGTATTGGCTCGTTTCAAGCCATTGCCGATTCCCTCCCGGCTGGCTTCTCTGCTCACGGCTGAACGGAATGTCGTGGGTTTCGACTTTTCGTTTCCGGTTCGACACACCTGTTGCTTTCGGTGTGGGCAGGGCGCGGGCTCCGCACAGGTCATGGGGGCATGGTCCTGCGGCCGACAGCTTGGACCGTCTGTCCGCTGCTCGCCGCCGTGGCCTGCGGCACCCACCAGCGGATGCCGTGTCAGTGCCGCAGCCCGGCATCTCCACGGCGCCTTTGCCAGTGGTGCCTCGCATCGTCTGGATCCAGCACTGGCAGCTGATGCTGTCCGTAGGGTTCTCGCACCGTGTCCTGCTCACTGCGGGCTGCGGACCTTGGGGGATACAAGGGGAAAACGGCCACCGCGACCGACGTTGCTGTGCTCCGCAACACGGCGCGGCGGCCGTACCTCGCGCCCCATGCCCAGACAGCGACGGCGGGCCACCTACTCGACGGCCGGCAACGCTGCGCACCGTCCGCGCAACCTGACTGCTCCAGTACACGTGTCCGCGCGTCGAGTTGGCGTCATCCTCTGTCAGGTGCTGCTGTGGCTGCCTTTAAGGAAGCTGTCACCAGGGGCAGAGTGACCCGGTAGTAATTTGCGGGGTGTTGGTCGAGGGGTGTGACCGTGCGTCGGGTGATGGGCGGTGTCGTGGCGGTTTCCTGCGAAGGGTGCCGGGCGGGGTCAGGCTGCCTGGCGGTGGGCGGTGAACTGGTCCAGCAGTCCCTGCGGGGCGTCGGCGCGGAAGCAGGTCTGGAGGTTGGCGGCGGACATCGCGGCGGCGGCCTGGCTGCGGGGGAAGAGCGCCTGTTCGTAAGTGGTGAGGGCGGCTTCGGTGTCGCCGGGGTGGGCGGCGAGGGCCCGGCCGAGTTCGGCGCCGTCGAGCATGGCGAGGTTGGCGCCTTCCCCGGCGAACGGGGACATCACATGGGCGGCGTCGCCGAGCAGGGTGACGCCGGGGACGCGGTCCCAGCGGTGGCCGGCCGGCAAGGCGTGGATCGCTCGCGGTACCAGGGGGCCGTCGGCGTCGGTGACCAGCGCCCGCAGGCTCGGGTCCCAGTCTGCGAAGTGCGCCAGTACGGCCGCCTTGGCCGCGGCGGTGTCGGTGAAGTCGATGGCGTCGGTCCACTCTTGGGGGACGGTCAGTGCGGTGTAGAGGTGCAGGCTGCCGTCGGTCTCGCGGTGGGCGAGGAAGCCTTTGCCGTCGCCGAGCGCGAAGAGCATCCCGCCGCCGACCACAACCGCGCTGGCGGGGTGGCGGGCGTCGGCGTCCAGCAGGTCCGACTCGACGAAGGACACGCCGGTGTAGGCGGGGGTGGCGTCGGTGAGCAGCGGGCGGATCCGGGACCAGGCGCCGTCCGCGCCGACCAGCAGTTCGGTGGTGAAAGTGCTGCCGTCGGCGAGCATCACGTCGTGGCGTGCGCCGCCGAGCGGGCGCGCGCCGGTCACCTTCGCGTCCCAGTGGACGGTGCCCGGCGGCAGTGAGCCGAGCAGCAGGTCGCGCAGGTGGCCGCGGTCGGCCTCGGGACGGCCGCCGCTGCTGTCGTCCTCCTCGGCGAGGTGGACGGTGGCGTGCCGGTCGAGGATCCGCATCGCCTCGCCGCCGGGGTGGACCAGAGCGCGGAACTCCTTGTGCAGGCCGGCGGCGTGCAGGGCGGCCTGGCCGGAGTCCTGGTGGATGTCGAGCATGCCGCCCTGGGTGCGGGCGGCCGGTGAGGCGTCGAGGTCGAACACGGTGGCCTCGATGCCGTTCACGTGCAGGACGCGGGCCAGGGTGAGGCCGCCGAGGCCGGCCCCCACGATCGCAATCGGGTGATGGGCGGTCATAGGGGAGCTCCTTGTGGTGTGGTGGGGACGCCCCTCGGTCAGGCCAGCGGCTCGTCCGTGGGTGTGGGCGTGTGCGTGATGCCGGTGAGCAGCATCTGGAAGGTCCAGGAGAGCCGTTGCTGCGGAGTTCCGGTGAGCAGCCGGGGGCCGAGCGCGGCGATCTGAGGATGGGTGTCGGGGGAGGCGTCGCGCAGCGCGCGGGTGAGGGCGTCCCAGCCGGCCTCCGCGTCGGCCGACTGGGCCCGGGTGGCCTGTTCGGCGGCGGTCGCGGTGGCGTGCTGCAGCAGGACGTCCACGCCCCAGGCCGCCTGCGCGGCCGGGACGCCCCCCTCGGTCAGCAGCGCCAGCAGCGTCTCGACCAGGTGCAGGTAGTGCTCGCCGCTCGGGCGGGCCACCAGGGCGGCGCGGGCCAGGGCGGGGTGCTCGACGAGCATCACGGTGTATGCGGTGAGCAGCGCCTCCAGCCGCTCGCGCCAGGTGCCCCCGGCGGGTGCCGGTCCGACCGTGCCGAGCAGCCGGTCCAGGACGGCCGCGTGCAGTTCGTCAGTGCTGGCGACGTAGACGTACAGCGAGGCCGGGCCAGTGTCCAGCTCCAGCGCCAGGCGCCGCATGGTGACCTTCTGCAGGCCCTCGGCCCGCATGATCTCCACGGCGGCCGTGACGATGCCCTCCCGGGTCAGCGCAGGCTTGGCGGGACGCTCCCGGCGGCTTCTCGGTGTGGCGGGATGACCTGTCATGCCCGCCAGCCTAACGAACATGTTCGTTGCGAACAAGGTCGTGACAAACATGTTCGTTATCGCCAGACTGGACGCCGGGCCCGTCGGCCGGCTTCTGGCCGGCGACACCCTGGGGCATGTATCGAAAATGCGTGCGACGATGGACGTGCCGTAGTACTCCTGGGGTGACACAGAGGCAGGTTCGTTCTCTCTCGTTTGGAGTCATCGATGGCCGTTCGCCGTGTCGTGCCCAACATCCGGTCGGAGGCTGCGCAGGAGAGCCGGAAGTTTTATGGCCTGCTGGGCTTCGAGGAGGTCATGAACCACGGCTGGATCATGACGCTTGCATCCCCGTCCAGCCCAGCAGCGCAGATCAGCGTCATGGCCAGTGACAAGACCGCGCCTGTCGCCCCCGACATGAGCGTCGAGGTGGACGACGTGGATTCGGCTTATGCGGTCATGCGGGAGAGCGGTGCGGAGATCATTCACCCGTTGCAGGACGAGGAGTGGGGCGTGCGGCGGTTCTTCGTTCGCGACCCCGGCGGACGGGTGGTCAACGTGCTGAGCCACCGCTGACGGCCCTTCCCGCGCCGCTGGTGAAAGTGCTGGTCACAGCCACTCATTGATGGCCGCGACCAAGACGGTTGCTTCGTAGCGGACGGCGAGTTTCTCGTAGCGTGTGGCCACTGCCCGGTGCCTCTTGAGGCGGTTAATGCCACACTTCACCGCGTGGCGTTCCCGGTAGTCGGTCTTGTCGAACTTCGGCGGACGGCCGCCGCGAGCGCCGAGCTTCTTGCGGTTGCGGACGTGATCGGCCTTGTCCGGGATGCTACAGCGGATCCCGCGTCTGCGCAGGTAGGCACGGTTCTTGCGGGAGGCGTACGCCTTGTCGGCCCGTACGCGATCGGGCCTGACAAGTCACTGTCCGACGGCTACCGGCCGGGGTTGATCGGAGTGCTGCTGTCGGAATGATGCCAGTCGAACTGCTGGTAGATGCTGGTACCCCCGACCGTCCGGCGGTCATGAGGTGGTACGAGCCGCGCTGCCCCGGCATGCCGGTGGCGTTCAGGCACGCGTTGGCGTCGTTGCACACGCTGCGGATGATGTCGAACTTCCAACGCTGCTTCGGGCCCCCGGCGTTGCACGAGGCGGCTACGGTGTCCGGGCCGTCGGAGGGCCCGTTGGCCACATGGCCCCACAGGCGCCGGCCGTCGGTGCTGTGGATGAGACCGTCGTGATCGATGAACCAGACCTGGTTCCAGCTGCCGTCACACGGCTTGAGGGCGACCGGTCTACCGCCGTTGCGCGCACCGAAGCTCAGGGTCATCTGTTCTGAATTCGACAGACAGCGCGACCTCCCCTCTTCCTTGTTGTCTGAATTGCCGTACCAACGAACGGACTTCATTGCGAACGGGTGTACCACGGAACATTGATACCAAACCTCTTTCCGGTTCGACCTTCCGGATCGTTCACCGCCCCTGCCGGACTCTGCCCCCCGTCCAGGCCAACGATCCGCTTCCCGTCATGTACGGATTGAGATTCCGACCCCGGGGAAGGAGGTTGGCGAATCGGCCACTGCAGGGATCCGGGGCCAGCCGGGGCACGGCGGCATGACAGGCCGGCCAACCGCCAGGACGCCGCCTCCCCCGCCACGGGCACACCTCGGCCCGGGACGGAGATGGGGTGCCAGTTGGTCGATACGCCTCCGCGCCCGCGACGAACCCATCCGAACGCTTTTCGAAAAGAAGTGGAAAACCAGGCGCATCAAAGCGCAGTCGACGGTTACGTCAAACCTGCCCAAAGTGCCGTTGACAGTGGCACGCGATAATTCTTAACTTCGTTGATACAACGTCGCCTTCGTTCGAAGAGCAGTGGCTTCGCCCGCAAAGCAGTGACATACCGGATGCCCGGGTTCGGCACCCGGGGTGTGCCGCGTTACGCCAATTACCGAAAAGAGGTGTCGATCAGGGATCCGGATGCGCCCATCGGCGACTGGAGGGGTTCGTGAAAGCGATGGTGCAGGGCGCGCGAGGGATCCGGTGAAACCATGTTCCGTTCAGGGAGGTTCGGCGTGCACATGCAGGAGAGGACCCGGCTCTCCGTCGGCATGAAGGTGCCTGCCAGGGACTGCCCAACCCACTTCGAAACCATGCGACTTCATATGCCATGAGGTGCCATTGGTACTGGTGTGCCATCTGGCTGCGATCGTGGACGGCGGACCACGGTCCACAACCGTTGCTCAGCCGCTATTGCACCCTGTACCCGCCCTGCGCCTACGCGACGGCGCCTCATGGGACGACTGGCGTCGCGGCCGGCAAACCGGTTCCACCCGGAGCCCTTGCGCCGCGGCGGTGTCTTCTTCATCCGAGCAAGATGCCGGTGCCACGCAGCGGCACCGTCCTCAAGGAGTTTCATGTGGCACAAGAACCTGCTGACGTCCCGTCCGTCGGCCCGATAGGTTCCTCCGTCCCGCGGGGTGCCTTTACCGGTCCGGCAACAACCAGCACTGAGAAGGCATTCGCCGAGGTGCTCGCGGACGTCATGAAGGCCGAATCGGTGCCAGCTGACGGCCACTTCTTCGATGATCTGGGGGCCGACTCCATGGTCATGGCCCGCTTCTGTGCCCGCGTCAGAAAGCGGGGGGACCTGCCGTCGGTGTCGATGAAGGACGTCTACCGATACAGCACCGTCCGGGACCTCGCAACGGCTCTCTCCGGCACCGGTACCGCACCCATCTCGGCGTTGGCTCCGGCACCGGCCGAGCCTGTCCCGCCGGGCAGCACACCCCGCTACGTCCTGTGCGGCACGCTGCAGTTCCTGGCCTTCCTCGCGTACTCCTACGTCGTCGCGGTCACCACCACGCGGGGTTACGGGTGGGTCGCGGACGCCTCTAGGCCGACAGACGTCTACGAGCGGGCCGTGGTCTTCGGCAGCGCCTGCTTCGTCGGCCTGTGCGCCCTGCCGATCGCGGCCAAGTGGCTTCTCATCGGCCGTTGGAAGCCCGGTGAGTTTCCCGTCTGGGGCCTCGCCTACCTGCGCTTCTGGATCGTCAAGTCGCTGGTGCGCGCCAACCCGGCGGTCTTCTTCGTGGGCAGCCCGCTGTACGTGCTCTACCTGCGCGCCCTCGGTGCGCACATCGGCAAGCACGTCACGATCCTCTCCCGCACTGTCCCGGTCTGCACCGATCTCCTCACGGTCGGTGCCGGCACAGTGATCCGCAAGGACTCGTTCTTCCTCTGCTATCGCGCCCAGGGGGGCCGGATCCAGACCGGGCCGGTCACCCTCGGCCGGGACGTGTTCATCGGTGAGCGGACTGTTCTCGACGTCCACACATCGATGGGCGACGGGGCGCAGCTGGGCCACACGTCCAGCCTCCAACGCGGCGAGGCGGTGCCGAGCGGTCAGCAGTGGCACGGAGCGCCCGCTCGGCGCACGGGGCTGAACTACCTGCGGGTTGCTCCGCAAAGGTGCGGCACCCTGCGACGGGCCGGGTTCGCGCTCTTCTCTCTGGCGAGGACGATCCTGGTGGTCATACCCCTGATGATCGTGATGGCCGACGGGCTCCTGAACGGCCTCCCGAGGCTTCTGGGCCAGTCGGCCGCGAGCGCGGAGTCGGTCACCTCGTCGGCATTCTTCGTGGACGCGTTCCTGCTGTCCGTCGCTCTGTTCGCGGGCTTCATCATCGTGGGCCTCGCCGTCCTGTTCACCGTGCCACGCCTGCTACACCTGGTGATCAAGCCGGGCAAGGCCTATCCGCTGTACGGGGTCCGCTACTCGCTGCACCGGAGCGTCGCGCGCATGACCAGCCTCAAGTTCTTCGTCTGGCTCTTCGGTGACAGCTCCTACATCGTCCACTACCTGAAATGTCTCGGGTACGACCTCTCCCGGGTTGTACAGACCGGTTCGAACTTCGGAAGCTCGGTGCAACAGGACTCTCCGTACCTGAGCACCGTGGGCAGCGGGACGATGGTCGCCGACGGGCTGTCGATCCTGAACACCGACTTCTCCAGCACGTCGTTCAGCATGTCCCGGGTGTCGATCGGGGAGCGCAACTTCCTGGGGAACCACATCGCTTACCCGGCAGGAGGCCGGACCGGTGACAACGTCCTCCTCGCGACGAAGGTGATGGTCCCGCTGGACGGGCCAGTGCGCGAGGGGGTGGGCCTGCTCGGTTCGCCCTGCTTCGAGATTCCCCGGACCGTGGAACGGGACACCCGCTTCGACCACTTCCGCAGCCCGGACGAACTGCGCGTCCGGCTGGCCGCGAAGAACCGCTACAACCTGCGCACGATCGCCACCATGTTGTCCCTGCGCTGGATGGACTTCTTCGTGCTCACCACGTTCGCCCTCGCCACCATCAACAGGTACGACGCCGTCGGTCAACTGCTGGACGCCGTACTGCTGTTGGCCTCCCTCGGTGTCACCACCGTGCACTTCGCACTGGTGGAGCGGTGCATCACTCGCTTCCGCCCGCTGGAGCCGCGGACGTGCTCCATCTACGACCCGTACTTCTGGCGGCACGAGCGGCTGTGGAAGGTGCCCGAGACGCACTTCAACGCGTTCAACGGCACCCCGTTCAAAAGCGTGCTCTGGCGGCTGCTGGGGGTCCGGCTCGGCAAGAGGGTCTTCGACGACGGCTGCATCATCACGGAACGGACCCTGACCAGGATCGGCGACGACTGCATGCTCAACGCCGGAAGCAAGATCCAATGCCATTCGCAGGAGGACGGCACGTTCAAGTCCGACCGCATTGCGATCGGTGCCGGCTGCACCGTGGGGGTTGGTGCCCTCGTTCACTACGGCGTGACGGTGGGAGACGGCTCGGTACTCGCTGCCGACTCCTTCCTCATGAAGGGCGAGGAAGTCCCCCCGCACACACGGTGGGAGGGAAACCCCGCCACAGAGCTGCGAGGCGACCGTCACGACCAGGTCGGCGGCGGCACGGCGCGTGCCCCCGCGCAGCTCCTCGTCGGCGAAGAGCCGCAGCGGTGCAGCCTCGTACCACCTGACCGGCCAAAGCCGCACTCGGCCTGACCGGCACGGTGGCAACAGCAAGAACTGGAGGGACGATGCACAAGCCATCCGACAGCGACCGGGAGTTCTGGCGCAGCGTGCTCCGCACCGGCGGGTTCACCATGATCCCGCGGTGGACCACCGCCCCGGTGCGGGGCACGGCCGAGCACCACGAGGCCGTGCCCGAGGACCTTGTATCGGTACTGCTCCAGTTGGAGGGCGCGTCGCAGCTCGGCTCGGTGCTGCTGGCTGCGCACGCCAAGGTGCTGGCCACGCTGACCGGCGAACCGGAGGTCACCACCGGCTATGTCACCGCACAGGGCACCCGGGTGCTGCCCTGCCGGCTGACGGCAGAGCCCGCCTCGTGGCGGTCGCTGGTGCAGGAGGCCCGCCTGGCCGAGTCGCGGCTGCTGGCCTACCAGCAGTGCCCTCTCGACGGCCTCATGCGTGAACTGGGCTTGTCGGAGCCATTGTTCGAGACAGTCTTCAGCCTGGACGGCGCCGGCGACAGGCTCCGTGAGGACACCGTGCTGTGGGTGGGATTCCCCCGCCACGACGGCCGCATGGTGCTGCGGTTGTGGTACCGGACCGATGTGCTCGACGCGGCCGGCGCAGCCAGAATCGCCGGCTACCACCTCACCGCACTCCGCCTGATCGCCGCGGATGCGGACTCCGGACACCGCCGGCAGAGCCTGCTGTCCCCCGACGAGCTGCGGACCCAGCTCGAAGGACTTGCCGGTCCGTGCCGGGAGCTCCCGGACCTCCGGCCGCATGAACTGTTCGAGGAGCGGGTACGCGCCCATCCCGACGCCGTGGCCCTCGTGCACGGTGAACGGCAGTGGAGCTACCGGGAGCTGAACCTGCGCGCCAACCGGCTGGCGCGGGCACTGCTGGCACGGGGACTCGAACACGAGGGCGTCGTCGCCGTGGTCACCGAGCGCGATCTGGACTGGGCGGCGGCCGTCCTTGCGATCCTCAAGGCAGGCGGTGTGTACCTGCCCGTCGAACCCCGCTTCCCGGCCGACCGCATCGCAACCATGCTCTCCCGCGCCGGCTGCCGTCTCGCGGTGACCGGACCGGACAGCACCGAAACCCTTGACCAAGCCCTGGAGACCGTTCCCGGAGTCCACACCCTCTGCATGGCGGCAGTCGACGCGGAGGGGCACGAGGGAAACGATCTGGGTCTTGTGGTCACGCCGGACCAGCTGGCGTACATCTACTTCACCTCTGGCTCCACGGGCGAGCCCAAGGGCGCCATGTGCGAGCACGCCGGCATGCTCAACCATCTCCAAGCCAAGATCGAGGACCTGGGCATCGGCGAGGGGCAGGTGGTCGCCCAGACCGCGCCCCAGTGCTTCGACATCTCGCTGTGGCAGCTCCTCTCCGCGCTCCTGACCGGTGGCCGGACCCTGCTGGTCGAGCAGGAAGTGATCCTGGACGTACCGCGATTCGTCGACAAGATCGCCGGGAGCCGGGTGTCGGTGCTCC
This sequence comes from Streptomyces sp. AM25, assembly GCF_058146165.1. Classification (NCBI taxonomy): domain Bacteria; kingdom Bacillati; phylum Actinomycetota; class Actinomycetes; order Kitasatosporales; family Streptomycetaceae; genus Streptomyces; species Streptomyces sp. AM25. The sequence goes on from NZ_JBKIWN010000013.1 coordinate 156,597, forward strand.
AGCTCGTACCGTCCTATCTCGAAGCCGTCCTGTCCCACCTGGAGCTCCGCCCCAGACAGCTGCCCGCGCTGCAGGTGGTGTCGGTCACCGGCGAGGCGCTGAAGAAGGAACTCGTCCAACGCTGGTTCACCGCCGTGCCCGGCATCAGGCTGGTCAACGCCTACGGGCTGACCGAGACCTCGGACGACACCAACCACGAGATCATGGACCGGCCCCCGGCCGGAGACCGGGTTCCCCTCGGCCCGTGCATCAACAACGTGCACGTCTATGTGCTCGACGAGCACCTGCAACCGGTACCGCTGGGCGCCCCCGGCGAGATCGCCTTCTCCGGAGTCTGCGTGGGCCGCGGCTACATCAACGACGCCGAACGCACCCGGCAGGCCTTCCTCGCCGATCCCCACCGGCCGGGCAACCGGCTCTACCGCAGCGGTGACTTCGGCCGCTGGCTGCCCGAGGGCGCACTGGAGTTCCTCGGCCGCCGCGACTCCCAAGTCAAGGTCCGCGGCTTCAGGATCGAGATCGGTGACATCGAGAACGCCCTGCTGCGCGTGCCCGGTGTCCGCGACGGTGCCGTAGTCGTCGCCGAACGAGCCGACCGGGGCACGTACCTGGTGGCGTTCCACTCCGGCGCGCGGTCGCTGGATGCCGGCGTCCTGCGCGAGCGCCTGGGTGCCGTGCTTCCCCCGTACATGGTTCCCTCGGCCTTTTACTGGCGGGCACGACTGCCGCTGACCGCCAACAGCAAGACCGACCGCAAGGCGCTCACAGCACTCGCTGCCCAACTGGACGTCGACGGCGAACCCTACGACGCACCCTGCACACCGATCGAGCAGTGGCTGGCAGGATCCTGGGCGAACGTACTGGGCATCCCCGAGGACCGGATCAGCCGGCAGGACCACTTCTTCGAACGCGGCGGCACCTCTCTGTCGGCGGTCAAGCTGGCGATCGCGCTGGACCGTGCGGTGACTCTCGCGGACATCACGCGCCACCCGGTCCTCGCCGACCTGGCCAAGGTGGTCGACAGCGGGCCCGAGCAGCGCGGCGGACTGCTGCACCGGCTGTCGGTCCCCGACGGTGAACACTCCGGTGACCTCGTGTGCTTCCCCTGCGCCGGCGGGCACGCGGTGAGCTTCCAGCCCCTGGCCGCGTCCTTGCGGCAGAGCGGTTACGCGGTCCATGCCGTCGAACTCCCCGGCCATGACTCGTCGGCCGACGGTGAACCGTTCGAGCTGCTGCGCCAGGTGGTCGACCGGGCCGTTGCCGAGATCCTGCGCCTCGGCAGCCACCGCCTTCTGCTGTGGGGGCACTCCTCCGGCACCGCCTTCGCAGTGGAGACGGCCCGGCGTCTCGAAGTGCAAGGTGTACACGTCGAACGGGTTTTCCTCGCCGCGCAGTTGCTCGGTGACGTCACCAACCGCCGGACTGCCGTCACACGGCTCTCCCGGCTGAGTGATGCCGAGATCGCAAGGGAACTGGTGACCGACGACGACGGCTACGCCGAACTGGAGCAGCTGGATGCACAACCGGCCGAGCGCACCGGCGCCGCCTACCGGCACGACTGCGTGAGCGCACACCGCTACTTCGCCGACGCCCTGGTCACGCCTCCTGCGGTGAGGCTGTCCGCTCCGCTCACCGTGGTCGTCGCCGAGGACGACCCGCACACACGGGACTTCCAGCACAGGTACGCCGACTGGCGACTGTTGGCCGACGACGTCGGCCTGTGCCGGCTCACCCAGGGGGGCCATCACTTCCCGCAGTCCCGTCCCTTGGCCACTGCCCAGGTCGTGCAGCGTGCGACGGAACGGCCGGCCTCTCCCTGAACCGGCGCGAGGCACCGCACAACCGCCAAGGACCACCTCATCACCACGGCGGAAAGGACCTTCCTATGTCATCGTCGTCTCCAGGGGCCTCCCCCGGCGTGGAGTCACCTCTCGCCCGGCCTCCCGTGATGCGGGCCGAAGTCCCCGGTACCCCGCGGGCATGGGCGGCCGAGCACCGGGACGCGGTACGGGCCGCCGTTGCCGAACACGGCAGCCTGCTCGTTCGCGGACTGGGCCTGCGCGATGCGGCCGGGACCGGTGCCGTCGTCCGGCAGCTGGCCACAGGCCTGATGAGGGAGAAAGAGGCCTTCGCACCCCGGCGGCTCTACGCCGAGGGCATCCACTCCTCGACGAAGTGGCCGCAGAACCAACCGATGTGCATGCACCATGAGATGAGCTACCGGCTGGAGTTTCCCGGCCTCCTGTTCTTCGCCTGCCTCACCGCGCCTGCCGCGGGCGGGGCGACCGCCGTGGCCGACGCCCCTGCCGTGCTGGACGCACTCCCCGCCGACCTGGTGAAGCGGTTCGAGCAGGAGGGCTGGATCCTCACCCGTACCTACAACGACGAGATCGGCGCGTCGTACGCAGAGACGTTCGGCACCGAGGACCGGTGCGCCGTCGAGGAGTACTGCCGTGCCCACGCGATCGCGTTCGAGTGGCAGCACGACGGTGGCCTGCGCACCCGGCAGCGCCGCAGCGCCGTGGTGCACCATCCGGTCACCGGACGGCGCTGCTGGTTCAACCAGGTCGCGTTCCTCAACGAGTGGACGATGGACCCGGAGGTGCACGAGTACCTCGTGGACCTCTACGGGGCCGACGCCCTGCCGTTCAACACCACCTTCGGCAATGGCGACCCGATCGACGCAGACGTGGTGCAGTTGCTGAACTCCGTCTACGAGGCGCACACCGTACGTGAACCGTGGCAGGACGGCGACCTGCTGCTCGTCGACAACATCCGTACCGCACACAGCAGGGAGCCCTACGCAGGGGCGCGCGAGGTGCTCGTCGCTCTGGCCGAGCCCGTACGCCTGGCCGACTGCTCTCCGACCATCGAGGTGACCACCGTATGACGTCCACGTCCCACCCGCTCACCGTGCCCCCTTTCGCGGTGATCCCCGGGTCACAGGTCCAACGCGCCCTGCACGGGCGCGAGAAGCAGATCACGGAGCTGATCGAGGCCACCTACCACCTGCACGGTGCGGGTGACACGGTCAACCCGCCGTCCTACTTCCTGCGCTTCCCCGACCGCCCCTCGTCCCGGATCATCGCGCTGCCCGCCTCGATCGGGGGCCCGGCGCGCGTGGACGGGCTGAAGTGGATCTCCAGCTTCCCGCAGAACGTGACGTCCGGCGTGCCGAGGGCCTCGGCCGTGCTGATCCTCAACGACCACGCCACCGGCTACCCGTTCGCCTGCCTGGAGAGCTCCATCATCAGCGCCACCAGGACAGCCGCCTCGGCAGCACTGGCAGCCGACTGGCTCAGCCGCGGCCGGCCCCGCCCGGTGCGCGTCGGCTTCTTCGGCACGGGCCTGATCGCCCGATACATCCACGCCTTTCTCGCCGGCACGGGCTGGTCGTTCGACCGGATCGGCGTGCACGACACCTCCCCCGACAGCGCGGCTGCCTTCCGCACCTGCCTGGAGCAGTCGGGAACCACCTCGGGCATCACCGTCCACGACGATCCCGAACAACTCGTCCGGCACAGCGACCTGATCGTCTTCGCCACCGTCGCCGGCCGACCGCACGTCACCAACCTGTCGTGGTTCGCCCACAACCCCCTGGTGCTGCACGTCTCCCTGCGCGACCTCGCACCGCAGATCCTGCTCGCCTCGACCAACATCCTCGACGACATCGAGCACTGCCTCAAGGCCGACACCTCCCCGCACCTGACCGAACAGCTCTCGGGCAACCGGGACTTCGTGCACGCCACCCTGGACGAGGTGATGTGCAACAGATCCGAGGTACCCACGGGACGGCCGGTGATCTTCTCGCCCTTCGGTCTCGGGGTGCTGGACCTGGCCGTCGGCAAGTACGTCTACGACACGGTTGCCGACGCCGGGGAGCTCCACATCATCGACGAGTTCTTCCACGAACTGCGCAGGTACGGGTGAACGGGCGGGACACCGCCGCGGAAGGAGGGGAAACCGCGCGGATCATCACCGTCCCCACGGAGTTCAACGAGGAACAGCTCTACGTGGACCTGTGTCCCATAGTGGGGCACTCGGTCTTCCTCAAGTGCGAGGGCTTCAATTTCGCCGGCTCCATCAAACTCAAGGCCGCGGCTGCGATGGTGGAGGCCGCCGAGCGCAACGGCACACTGGGCCCGACGTCGATCCTGGTCGAATCCTCGTCCGGAAACCTGGGCGTGGCACTGAGCCTGATCGCCGCGAGCAAGGGCTACCGCTTCCTGTGCGTGACCGACTCCCGCTGCAATCCGTCGGCCAGGCGGCTGATGGAAGCACTGGGCAGCCAGGTGCACACCGTCACGGAACCATCGGCCAGCGGCGGATTCCTCGGCGCCCGCCTGGACTACCTCCGCGCGCTGTGCGCCTCCGACGACCGCTACGTCTGGCTCAACCAGTACAGCAACCCCGCCGGCTGGAAGGCCCACTACCGCACCACGGCCCCCGCCATCGACCGCGACTTCCCGCGCATGGACGTGCTCTTCGTGGGCACGGGCACCACCGGCACCCTCATGGGATGCGCACGCTACTTCCGCGATCTGCACCGGCCCGTCCGAGTCGTCGCAGTGGACAGCGTCGGCTCCGTCACCTTCGGCGGACCACCCGGACGCCGCATGATCCCCGGCCTGGGCACCAGTGTCCGGCCACCCATCCTCGACGAGTCCTGCGTGGACGAAGTGATCCACGTCGAGGAGGAGGACACCATCCGCACCTGCCACCGCCTGGCCCGGCACGGTTTCCTCTTCGGCGGCTCCACAGGCACCGTCGTCAGCGGCGCCCTGGAATGGCTCAGCAGACACGGCACCGAAGACCTCACCGCGGTCGCCATCGCCCCCGACTTCGGCGAGAGGTACCTCGACACCGTCTACCGGGCCGCCTGGGTACGGGACTTCTACGGCGAGCACACACTCGACAACGGACAGCTCGCCGCCGACCTGCGGTGACCGCGGCGGTCCGGGCAGCCAGGCAGCCCGGTCGCATGTCCTGCCGGAGAGAGCCCGCAGCCGGAGCGTTCGAGTCACGGCTGCGGGCCGCCCCAGGGTGATCCGTCAGCGGACCGGCTTCACCAGGCGACCGGGAGGCTCAGCGGTGACCTGCGCCCCGGCGCAGGGTGTTGCCTGTCAAGGAGCCGTGTTGGTCACGGCTCGCCGGGGTCTTTTCGTTGCGCAGTCGGCTGGGGGCGGCCGGTGAGGTGTTGTCGGTGTGCAGGTGCCAGTGCACCTCGTGCACTCCAGGCTCACGGGCCAGTTGGACGACCAGGCGTTCCAGTGCGGCGGCGGCGGGGCCGTCCGGGACAAACGTGACCTGCATGAGCACCTTGGCGTTGCCGTCCGGTGCGATGGCGTGCAAGCAGTCCAGCCTTGTGCCGGTTCCCGCGAACTCACACAGGCGCAGGGAGCGCACTTTACTTACCGTATGGGAGTCGCACACGGCCTGCAGCGTGCAATGCACCGGCGCAGGACGTGCAAGGGGCTTGGGGCGCCGGAGGTGCGGACGGGGCAGAAGGCTCATGGGGGTTATCTCCTTTCCCGGTCGGATAATTGGGCGTCGACGGCTTCTGGTTGACGGAGAGTGATGTGCTAGCTGGCTGGGCCGACGAGAAAACCGGGCTGTCCTGTGTGAGGTTCGCCGGTTCTACGGCCCTGGGTGATCAGCCCGATGCGGGGCTCACAGCGTGGGCTGATGGGTGGATCCCGCCGGAATTCCTCAGCTGCCAGCAGGGTTGTGGCAGCCGTGTGCAGTGTCGAATGCGTGATGGTCATTCTGCAGCTGCGGACTTGTCGGCCATGGCACGTGCCGGCCGGGACTGCCGTGATCTCCACGGCCTGGGGCACCAGCGGCGAGGAGTTGAATTGTGCGCTTTTTGCGTAAGGGTCTGGCTCAATCTTTTTCTTTCTTGGTCCCCCCGGTCGGGTGGGCTATTCCTGCCGTGCTCGCGAGGTGGTGGAGATCGTCGAGGGTGGCAAGGCGGATGCTGGCGGGGTGGATGATGTGTCCTGCCGTGTCGAGGAGTTGGAGGGTTTCGCGGATACGCCGGTTGACAGTTTCCGGAGCGACGGAGAAGAGCCGGGCGATGACGGTCTGCGGGAGCCCGAGCCGGTAGTGGAGCAGGGCGGCCAGGAGCCGGTCGGCGAGGGTGAGGACGGGGCGGCGGCCGGCGCGGCCGTCGCCCTTGATCCGGGGACGGTGGCCGCGCCGCTTGTCCAGGTGCATCTCCCGCTGGTCCTGGTGGAGAGCGGTGAGTGCAGTGATCAGCGTGTCCCATTCCTCGGCTGTCATGCCGGTCAGGGCCGGGTGGCAGAGCCAGGCGATGCTGGGGGTGATCGGATCAGCGCACACGCCGGGCCCTATCAGGGCCAGGAGCACGGCGCGTCGAGGAATCGAGGCCAGGCGTCTGCTTTCGGAATTCTTCCGGCTGTCGCACCCGTCCCAGCTGCGGCTTCCCAAGTCCCCGTCTCATCACGCCCGAGGGCATGACCGCTGCGCGGGCACCTGGGATCCGCGCGACCGCCCGGTTCCCGCCGTAGCCGATGGATCTTGCCTCGGCCCCGAGCAGCAAGCGCCGCTGCTGCTGATCCGGATGCGGGGGTATCGCTAAGAACTTGGCTGTCAGCACAGCCTGCTGTGCCTGTGACACGTGCATACCACAACCTCAAAAATGCGTAGCGGTCCGGCAGGACCGGGCACGGGTGATGCCGCCGGAGGACGGTGCTGGTCCGCGAGGGCCGGGCATGGGCGGTGCCAGGCCGCGAGCCGAAAGGCTGGGAGCTATGGGTTGTTGCGCTACGGGCCCTTGCTCCGGGCCACTTACGCAGTCGGCAGGCACATGATGGTTGCGGGACCGTCGGGCTCACACAATCGAACAAACCCTTCGCACGGTTGCGCGAGATGCCGCTTCGCGCCGTGTGATGTAAATGACGCGCTCTATGAGTGCGGCATCAACTGCCGGGACAGATGTTGCCGGTGTACGCTGCGCGCCCTCGCAGCCGACAACGCGCGGTAACTCGTAGCGGGAGGGCAGTCCCCGTCCAGGGTCTGTTCGCTGAGCACGGCTTGCCTTCCGGCCGATTCACCCCATAACACCGTGATGACGGGCCGCCACGGGGGCACACAGGGGTTTGACGAGGCATCTTGCCGCAAGGCGTGAGCGCCCGGCGTCTGCGCGTCTGCGTCACGGCAGCAAACGCAAGCCGACCCGACCCCATTACTGGTAAGCAGTCTCGGCAACCCGGTTATCCCTGTGCTCAGGAGAGGCTACGATCCCATCCGCTGGTGGTGCAGCATCCTCAGCCCCGGAGCCTTCAAGGCCCGGGACAATGCTGCCGTTGCGCCTGTATCTCACGGCCCATCCCCCCGGACAACGCAGTGGTACGGGCCACGCCGACGGGTGGGCCGGGAATTCTGATCACCCCGGCCCACACCACTCCGCACGATGGGCAGGGCCGTTGTCGGCTCCTGTCTGCCATGACGCAGCCACTTTGTTCACCAAGGTCTCGGAACAGGCAGTTCGTTCCATGCGCGTTCGACGTCCAGACGGCTGCCGCCGTGTCCGTCACCTATGTCTGACGGCTGACGCCCTGGCGTCTTACTGGCGGGATCGGTGGATTGATGGGTACGCAAGGGGTGGTTCTCCATCGAGAGCGGGCCCGGGAACGTCTCCCGGCCAAGAGGCACCAGGCATCCGCCAAGGACCCTTCGACACCTGGGCTATTGTGCTCGCGACTTGGAACGACGGTGATTGACGGGGGATTTCGCGCGTGGGCGCCATATTGTTCAATCTGACGACGGCGGCACTGATGGTGCTGATGTTCAAAGCGGGTCTGGCTCTGGTCGGTGAGGACACTGTGCGCCTCCGGCCGGTGCCCTGGGCGGCAGCCGGGCTCACCATGGTCGCGGTCGGCGCGGTGGTGCTGCAGATGTGCTGGTCCGGGGCGATGGATGCGCTCGACAGCGATCCGCGCAAGAGCGGCTGGTGGCGTGTGGTGACGTCGGTGTTCATGCAGAACGGCGGGTTCTTCGGGGCGGTCTGGAACATCGCCACTCTGGCGGCGACCGCCGCGCTGGCGCAGTGGTTCTGGCGCGGCCCGCTGATGCTGGCGCTGTTCGCCGGGGGCATTCTGCTGCCCCAGCGGATCGACGAGCTGTTCGGCGAGAGCGCCCGCAGTACCGACCCGCGCAACTTCGCCGGCAGCTCCGGTGCAACGTACTTCCTGGCCGCCACCCTCGCAGCGGGCCTTCTGCTGACCAGCACCGACACCAAGCGCCGGCTACTGGCAGCCGGCGCGCCCGCGGCCGGGCTGGCGATGTGGCTGGCCCAGGAGAACGGGCACGGGCTGGTGACCGTCTACGGATTCCTCCTGGGCGCCGCCGTGCTGCTCCTCACCCGTCGGTCGCCGTATCGGCCGGTGCCCGCTATGGCCGTACCGGCGGACGAGACCTGCCGCACCCCGGCGCCGCGCTAGGAGGACCGGGATGCCTCGTCGAGGATGTACTCGATGAGGGGCAGGAGTTCGGTGACGAGGCCGCGTGCGGTGTCCATGTCGAGGAGCGGCAGGTTGATGACCAGCCTGTCACCGGCGAGGCAGCTGGTGCCGCGCGAGGTGGCCAGCGCCATCACGCTGTGGGCCCGCCCGTAGGCCCTCACCGCCTCGGCGATGCCCGGCACAGGCCGGCAGTCCTCCAGGAGCGTCATGCCCTCCGGCACGATGTCGCCCGGCCGTGCCCCCACGCGGCCGAGCGTGATGATCAGGTCGAAGCCCAGGACGTCCAGGTTCTTCACCTGCACCCGGGTGTCGGCCTGTTCGATGTAGCAGCCGGCGGTGAACCCGGCCTTCTCCAGGATTTCGGCGACCGGCAGACTGAACGCTTCCTCGTAGCCGTCCTCGATCCGGTCATGATCGATGACGAAGATCGCTGCGCGACGCCGGGGTCTCGTGGGCATGCGGGCAACCGTAGATCCGGAGCATGAGCTTCGGGAGAGGGCGTGCTCCCGGGCAGGGCGCACCACCCCGGGGCCCGGGGGCAGAACGATGTCCCGTCGGGCTCTGGCTCCGGTGGTGAGCGCGACACCGGGCGAGGATTCGGCCGGTAGCTGCTCAGCGGGGCAGGCAGCCGTTGGGAGGCATCCTTCGTGTCCATGCCGCACCAAAAGGCGTTGAGCATATCGTCAGTTCGCCCAACGGAAGGCCGACAAAGGCCCGTTGCGGCGGAGGCCCTGCCCAAGGAGGTTCAGTGCCCGTACGAGCAAGATGGCTGATAGGTGTGGCACTCGCGCTGTGCGCGGATGCGCTCGGTGTCGGCTGGGGTCCATTGACGCCGGCATCCGCCGGGCAGGATGCAGGCGTCAGCGTTGTGCAAGCGGTTCGTGAGGAAACCCGGCTGTCCTCCGGCCTGTTGGATTCCCTGCCCCCGCCGGGCCCCGCGCGGATGCGCGAGGAGGAGACGTACTGGACAGCCCAGCGCATGGCCAACGCGGCCCCTCTCGGCCTGGCGGGCATTCTTCGCCTGGCCAAGGCCCCGTCGCCCGCTGCCTGGCAACCTGCCCGCACTCATGCGGCTCCCCGCATGGCCCAGCACTTCGAGGGGTTACCCATGGTGGGAACCTTCTTCTTCGACGGCAGTCCACTCGGCCGCGGGGCCACGTACTGCACGGGCAGCGTGGTGCACAGCAGCGGTCACGGTCTCGTCCTGACGGCCGGGCACTGCGCCATCGGCCTCACGCGCGCCAAGCACGCGATCTTCGTGCCCGACTACCGTTTCGGCTCCTCCTCCGCCGCGCAGCCCTACGGGATCTACCCGGTGACCCGCATCTTCGTGGATCCGCGGTACCGGACCAACACCAAACAAGCAGCATCGGACCTGGACCTGGCCTTCGTCCAGGTCGCCGCGAACGGCAAGCACAGGACGGCCGAAGCCGCCGTCGGGGCTCTGACGTTCACCCGGACCCCGGGCTACGACAACCGCGTCACGGTGATCGGATATCCCGGCTCCTCCACGGTCAACCGGGGCCACAAGGCGGTGCACTGCGACGTCACCACCAGCCGGCTGCCGGGCTTCCGGCAGATGCAGATGACGTGCGGAGGCTTCTACGGAGGCGTCTCCGGAGGCCCGTGGATCACCGGCTACAACCCCGCCACACGGACCGGAAAGGTCATCGGGAACGTGGGCGGCTACAACGGCGGCGGGAACGACGCCAACGACGACAGCATCAGCTACTCGCCCCTCTACGGCAAGGACGCGCAGGACCTGTACGACGACGCCACCGCAGGCCGCACCGTCCGCCGCCCGCACCCCTACAACGCCGGCGCCGGCAACGCCCGCACAGCATGACGAATCCGCCCGCGCCGAACCAGCGGCACGGGCGGATTCCCTCACGGTAAGACGGTACCGAACCGCCCCCGTCCTGCGTATCAATGCCACCTTGACCCAAGTCACCTGCAGGCACAGCACCTTGCCTCCGCCCCTGATATCTCCTCGCCGACCTGGCGCGCCGGCACAGGAACGCGCCGCCACCCCTCCCCCGGCGCCACGTTGAACACCTGCAATTCCCCTGGGAACAGAAGTAGTTGTGGCCAAGCACCCCTGAGCCAAGCGGTATGTGCCCTAGCATCCGGCCATGCGCTACAGGTCTGCAATGACACTCGCCATGCTCGCCGCGCTGGCCGCTGTATCAGGTTGTGCCTCTGATGACACACCGGATCACAACAGCCTAGGCTCCACACGGCCCTCGTCCTCAGCGGCCGCGAGCGCGTCGGGGCGCGCGAATGGCTGGACCGTCCACCGCATGCGCAGCGCTCGGCCCTTCCGTCATCAGCCGGGCGTCTCGCACACCCCTCCGCCGACCGCGTCCAACGCCCGGGTGGGCGCGGTGTTCAGCCACGACGGCAGCGGTGACCACTTCTGCACCGGGAGTGTCGTGGACAGTCCCGGCAAGTCCGTGGTGATCACTGCGGCACACTGCCTCCACGCGGGGAAGGGCGGCGGCTACAAGACGGACCTGGCATTCGTCCCCGGCTACCGTGACGGCCAGACGCCCAACGGGATTTGGACGGTCGGGAAGATGGTCGTCGACGATCACTGGATGCAGTCGTCCGACCCGGACTATGACGTGGGGTTCGTCGTCACCGACAAGCTCAACGGCAAGCGGATCGCCGAGGTGCTGGGCGCCAACCGCTTCGGCTACAACGCCGGCTACGGCAACCGGGTGCAGATCACGGGCTATCCGGACAGTGGGCAGGACCCCATCTCGTGTGCCAACAAGACGGTGCAGTTCCAGCCGGACCAGATGAAAGTGGACTGCACCGGCTACAGCAGCGGGACCAGCGGGAGCCCCTGGCTCGCCCACTTCGACAGCAATACCCACACCGGCCAGGTCATCGGTGTCATCGGTGGCTACCAGACCGGCGGCGACACCGATGACACCTCCTACAGCCCCTACTTCAACGACGCCATCAAGTCCCTGTACGACAAGGCTGTCAGCCAGGAGAGCTAGCGTCCGCACACCACTTGCCAGCCCCTTCCACGGCAGCGGGACCGCCAGGCCCAGCATCTCCGTCCCAGGCGCCATGAAGGAGCAGCCGCCCGGCAGTAACCCGGGCGGAGGCTCCTGAGGCGACATCTTGGCCTCGGGAGCCTCCACCCGTCGCCACACGGTGCAGCAGGGGCAACGACGGCCGTTCGCGACCGCACCTCGCGCCCGACGGAACTATCAGTTCCCGGTAGCCAGTTGGGCGATCCTGACGATGACCAGGACGACCGCCACGACCAGGTAGCCACGCAGGGTGATCAGGCCTGCCTTGCGCAGCGGTGAGAACTTCGGGCGTTGGAGGGTGGACAGGTCAGGCGTGCGCCAGAGCATCCGATCGGTCTCCATCAAGACCCGGAAGCGTTCGAGCGGCGTGGTGACGACCATCCCGCCTCGCTCCGCCGCGCGGAGCCGTGCGGCAGCTTCTGCTGCGGCGATTCGGGAGGCCTGGCGTGAGCGCAGGGCGACGAGGGTTCCGCCGACGAGGCCGAGGGCAGTCCCGGCGGCGAAGCCGGTCTCCAGTTGCGTGGTGGTCAGGCCGGGGAAGAACGTGGCCGCGGTCAGCGCCAGCGACAGCAGTACCAGGCACCAGACGATGACACCCGCGACGACGTTCTGCCGGACGCTGTTCACCCAGGGGCCCAGCACGGGGCGGTCGTTGCAGAGCAGGACCAGGAAGACGGTCGCCGAGGGGAGCAGCACCCCTGCCAGGGCCTGTACTCCCTGGGTGATCAGGCCCTGGATGTGGTCGTCGGAGACGAGGGTGATGGTGGCGGCGATGCCGATCAGGAATGCGTAGCCGATATAGAACAGCGGTGCCTCGGAGATCTTCCAGTGCAGTGAGTGCCGCCTTTTGAAGGTGTCTCCGAGGGAGTAGGTGGTGGCAAGTCCCACGGCGTTGGCGCCGATGAGGGCGGCGTCCAGCAGCACGGTCGCGAACAGGGCGCCCAGCGCCGGTCCGCCGTGCTTGCGCAGCCCGTCCGCCACCCCCGCGGCATCACTGAACTGCCCCGCCAGATCGGTGCCGTGGAACACGAAAGCCGATGTCGCCATGATCGCCACTGCTCCGGCCATGACGACGGCGATGCCGATCCACAGGTCGGCGCGCTCGTAGCGGATCCAGCGCGGGGTGATCCGTTTGTCGACCACGTTGGACTGCTGGAAGAACAGCTGCCAGGGGGCCACCGTGGTGCCGACGATGGCGACGATGACCAGCAGGAGTGTCGAGTCGAGCCCGCCCGGGAACTGCGGGATGAGCCCCTGCGCGGTCGTGCCGGCCTTGGGGTGGGCCATGAGCGCCATGGGGAACATCACCACGTTCACCGCGATGAGGAGGAAGAGGAACCTCTCCCAGCGCCGGAAGGACCCGCCGGCCACCACGGCGAACAGCAGCACCGCGGCCAGCGGCACCGCAACGTAGTTCGGTATCCCGAAGTAGCCGAGCGCCTGTGAGACTCCGATGAACTCCGTCACGATCGTCAGCGCGTTGACCAGGAACAGATCGCCGACACTGAACGAGCCCCAGAACTTCCCGAACCGCTCGAAGATCAGCCGCGCGTGCCCGACCCCGGAGACCGCACCCAGCCGGACCACCATCTCCTGGTTGACATAGAGCACCGGAATCAGCAGCACCAGCGTCCACATCAGCTTCATGCCGTAGTTCTGGCCGGCCTGGGCGTACGTCGCCACGCCGCCCGCGTCGTTGTCACCGACCATCACGATCAGCCCCGGCCCCATGATCACCAGCAGGGTCCGCAGCCGTTGCCCCCAGGAGCCCCGCCGGCCGGTGTCGTGCCGGCCGATCGTGCCCAGCGCACCGACGATGTCCCCGGTGTGGGCACTGTCCAGGACAGCCGTGTTGCCCGGGGCAGCACTCTGCTCCCTTCCAGGATCCGGCCCGGGGTCCGGACGCACGGTGCCGTAGTACATGTCACTACCTCCCAGAACTGCGAACGGGCGCACTCGGGCAGACCCGTATGAAGACGTGGCGAAATGCCGCCGTATGAAGGCAGGCGAAATGCGCGTGACGACACGGCGGACGACAGCCGGACCGGAGCACGGATAGACCGATGCCTATCGGAATGCCGAATTCACGCCATGTGCACGTGCGTTACACGCAATAAGCGGGCTCAGAAGAGCACCGTGGTGCGCCCGGAACGAGAGCGACACCACCTATCACCGTCAGGACTCACCCTGACCACCCCCAATCCAGCACCCGCCGACCACCCCGGAGCACGGGGAAGCCGGCCTTCCCTGGACGGCACCCTCCACGTAAGAGCTTCGGCACTGCACGGCGTATCCCCACCCGACGGGCGGGAAGCCACTTGGGGTCACCCCTTAAGCCGAGGAGACCTGTCCTGATCCTGGGCGTCTCTCGACGTCGTCGGGTCAGTGGCCTATATCCGCACAGACGCCTCACCGAACGAGGTGCCTTATTTCAGCCACTGCGGACGCTACCTCACTCGCGCCGACGCGCAAGTGAACGCGCTCCCAAGAACTCACCATGAAATTAGAGAAGTTGTGGATTCCCTGTGATCGGGCAACGGCTAGCCGCCTGCAGCGTGACGGGACGACGTCCATGGCCGCGCGTGTCCGACAGCGGTGGCCGAGAGAAAACACCTCAGCTCCGCTGCCCATCTCATAGCCCGGCGCAGCCCATTGAGCCGCGGCATGAGAGTGCCGCACCGCCCGGGGCGGTGCATCGGAACCGAGAAAGGCAGGATCGTTTCAGCCGCGCTCAGGCCCTTCCGCACGCCGATCGGAGCCAGATTCCTGTGCCACGCCGAGGACCGGCCCGTACCACAACTGCCTGCCCCGGCCAACGGATTGCACCCCACGAAGAGCGCATCCTTTACGCCACACGGCGCGAAACGAATTCCACGCAACCGTGCGATGCAGTTGTTCGATTGCGGGAACGGTGATGGCCCCGCAAGCATCGTGGGCCTGCCGGCATCCCGGTACTCCCGGAGATACGGCTGATGCGCACAGGCCTCTTCTCCCGCCGTACGGCCTCGTCGTCACCGTTGTTCTGGCCGTGGGGATCTCGGGAGTTCCAGCCGGCTTCGTTCCACCTCCGGCACAATCTCATCCGAGAGGAAAACATCATGCGTTCATCCCTGCGTATGGCTGCGATAGTCCCGTTGGCAGCCTCCGGGCTCCTGGTGGGATTCACCGCACCGGCCAACGCCCAGACGCCCGCCGCCACCACCGTCAACAGCTCCGCCGCACTCAACAGCGACGGAACGATCACGGTGACCGGGACCTACACCTGCGCCCTGGCGCCCGCCTCCAACTCCTCCCCGACCGTGGCCGTCCAGGCCTCCGACGGCAAGAACGTCTCCGGCCAGGCCTCACAGTCCGAAAACGCCTCCACCTGCCCCGGAACCTCCCAGCCGTACAGCATCAACATCGCGCCGACCGGCGGAAGCTGGACCAACGGCGACCGCATCCAGGTCACGGTGAACTTCACCAACCAGGGATCCTCCGAGACCGAACAGGCCACCGCCACGGCCACCGTCTGCACGCCGGGAGCGCCCGGGCAGGGCCACGGGCGCCCGGGGCGGCACGAGCACCGGGGCCACGCGCCGCACGGTCACGGCCACGGCCATCGGGGCCAGCCGTCGCACGGGCATGGGAACCACGCACCCCACGGGCACGAGGGTCACACGTCGCACGGACACCGGCGGTAGTACCCACGCCATGCCCTGGCAGGTACACCGCCTGCACCACGCATAAGTAGGGACCTCTTCACCTAAGTGTGGCCCGCCCCCACTCGATCTGAGGGCGGGCCACACCCTGCCAAAGTACCGCCGACAGCACACCCCCGGCACCCGACCGGACACGTTTCAGCCCGACGAGGGCACGGTCAACCACCCTCGCATCGGGGCAGCTTCGGAGCAGACGATCCTCGGCAGCCGCGTGGACGTCCCGAACGCCGACCGAGAAGCCCGCACCCTGCGGCGTACACCGCTGCCATCGGCGGCATGCCAGCGTGAGGCTTCGGGCCGGTGCCCGTTGTGACTGCGGCTGTTTTCGCGTGCTAACGCCGAGGAACGACGGGGTGACCCTGGAGTCTACGGACCCGGTGCCGCTGTTCTCGTCCTGGCTCAAGGTCGCGGTCGACACCTGAGAGGCAGTGGTCACGGTGGTGCCGCCCGGCACCTGGGACGACGACCTGCCCGGCTATGCCGACTGCCGCAGTGCCTTGGAGGACTTCACCGGCCCCCACACCATGTTGGGGGCTGCCCGAGCAGCGGACACGTGCCGTGGGGCGCGGCCCGCATCGAGTTCGACCGGCCGTAGCCCGCCTGCCGGTCGCCGGTCCAGGTATATGACGGGGCCCGAACCGGTTTCCCGGCACCGCACCTCGCCTGGTCCCGCACCCTCGCCGTCGCCCTACCAGCGAGGAACCCGGCATGACCGCCTCCCGTCGGGGGACCAGGAGGGGAAGGCACAAACGGGTAACCCCTCGCCCGTTCCCCGCAGTTCCACGCCGCCTCCCCACACGCACGGCCGGCGGCCCGCCGGCAGAGGACTCCCCGGCCTGACGCCGTCACCCTCTTCGGCGTGATCCTGGCACATGCCCATGCAGCGTGATACCCGAGCAGCAAAGCGGTCCGTCCGCGCTCCCCTCCTTGGGATGACACGCGGACGGACCTGAAGGGGGACGGTCACCCAGCTGCGGTGCCCCGTCCTGGTGGGACCGCCTCACCTGGCCAACGGGCGTCCACGGGGCACCACCCCCGTATGCGCAACGCCGTCATGCCGCCGGGCAGACCGGGTGAGGCGGCCCCGGTCATGAGGGCATTACTTCCAGCAGTGGTGCTTGTTGTCCCACTTCTGCATGTGCCCGTGGTGGGAACGCGTCCAGCAGTGGTGCTTCTCATCCCACTGCGCGTTGCTGCGGGACTCGGAGTCGTAGCGCGTCCAGCAGTGGTGCCTGGCGTCCCACTTGTCCTTCCGCTTGTCGACACCCTGGTCCCAGGCCGAGTGCCTGGGATCCTGCTTGACGTGGTGAACCGCGTGGTGGCCCGGGTGCTCGCCGGCCGGGGCGGCGAACGCCTGGCCGCCGGCCATCGCAGCAGCACCGGAGAGCAGAACCGCCGACGCGGCCACAGTGGCGAAACGGCGCATCATCGCTTGTGACATGACACTCCTCCTTGTGTGAGGCACTCCGGAACACAGGACCCCCGGAAGCACCGATCAGTACGCGGAGGATCCTTGCGCCCAGCCACCACACGCTGAAAGGGAAACCGTGCCAAGTCCCCCCGCAGAAGGATCAGTCAGTACGCTTGTAT
>NZ_JBKIWN010000014.1:0-119326 GCF_058146165.1 Streptomyces sp. AM25
CGTCACCGCGCCAGTCCCCGACCCTATTCCAGATGATTTCGAGTCGAGGGTCGCGATAAATTTCTGCTACCCGGTTCGACTGTCTGATCCAGAGGATGTGTGCTCGCATATCCGGGCCAACATTGAGAAAAAACTCAGCAAGCAGCTTGCGTGTGCCCGCAATGGCAGCACAGGGTTGCCCTCTTTTGAGCACCGCGTTGGCTTGCTTCTGGATTGCCGCAGGGAGGGCTCCCCATCCAAGAAGGAAATGTCGCAGCAGGCTGTCATGTGGTTCGTCCACTATGGAGACCTTCCCGTAGTCCAAGCAGTTGTCCATGATCTGCTTGCGCGGCATCCCGACGTAGTCGACTACGTTTGGCTGCGGTGCGAGGACGACTCGGTCATCGAACTACACAGTCCCGAAATCCAAGGAGTTGTCGATTCCAGGCGGCAGCTAGGAAGTGATCCCAGTGGGCCTCTATCTATCGCCGCTCAGACCCTCTGGACGCACATGCGTAGCTTGTCTCCTGCTGATCAAAAACGACTGGTTGCTTTCGCTGTGACATTGGTGCGAGCACTCGATCAGCCCGATGGTGAACGCGGACCGGGCGCCGTTGACAATCCCCCCTGGGGCGTCCAAAGTTTTCAACAGTCTTGATAGGCGAGATGCCGTCTGAGATGTATCAATAGCGGCTGGAGTTGCTCCATGTGTAGTCTCAGGGCAAGCTGCATTTGATGTCGCGGGGTCGGCTTTAGTGCGATTCGATAGTTGGGGGTTCTTGTGGATTGTTTGCATGAGGGTTGTCGGCGGAATGCGCGTAAAAGTGGGAGATGTCTGACACATGAGGCTGAGGAAAATGCAGCGCTTGGAAAGGTGTGTGTAATTTCTGGCTGTGATCGAGGGTGGGTGGGTCGTGGGATGTGTGCAATGCACTATCAGCGCTGGAGGACAGGGGCTGATTTATTTGCGCCAGTGCGGAAACCGCGAAACCTGTCTAGGGTTGAGGATCGGTATAACGATGAGGGACTGCGCTTATGCACTACTTGTGACCGTTACCTCAGTGTCACGAGCTTCAACAAGGGGCCACAAAGCCGCGACGGACTTCGCGCCTCTTGCACGCGTTGCGTCATATTGATGCGCTACAAAAAGACCTACTCATGGTTTGTTGAGACGCTTGCATCTCAGGGTAATTCGTGCGCGGCGTGCGGAGTTGAGCTATGTCCCAGCGGCCGGGAGCTATCGATTGATCATGATCATTCGTGCTGTGATATCGGAGGTCGCAGTTGTGGGGAGTGTGTGCGCGGCATAATTTGTCAAAACTGCAATGGTGTGCTTGGCTACGTAGGCGATGACGTCCGCAAGCTTATGGCGCTCGTAGAGTATGTCAAGAAGTATCAAAAACGAGATGGGCGTGAGTCATCTCTCTAGCGGCGCCTAAATAACATTCTTTGCGAACCGGGCTGGCGTATCCACTGAGATGGGAGCGATGAAGGTCCGTCGAATCCGATCGCGCTGGGAATCTGGCGAGGCCCGTTCTTAGCCCCCTTGGTAATCCGCCGCCCCCCGTGATCCGTAGTCAACTCTTGGTGCGATAGGACAGCCTGCAAGCTGACGAGCAGATCGAGGAAATGACACGGATCTGAGACGGCCAGCGGATGGCGCGGCGTGAGACACCAGAAGGACTTGCAGGTCACAGGGCCGCCGTATGGCGTGGAGGCTGAGAACCTACACCGCCTCATGTCTCATATGAGGCCTCATTAGGGTGCGTTCATGAATGTCTCGCCCGCACCCGCCGCGCCCGAAGAGTCCGCCGACCTGCTGCCCGCCACGCGTCGTGCCCTGCTGCACCGGATCGCCGTCGCCCAGGTGAAGGGCCGGGCCCCCTCCGTCGTGGGGGCGGTGGTGCGGGACGGGCGCGTGGTGTGGTCGGCCGGGCGGGGCGGTGTGGCCGGGGAGGTGCCCGGAACGGGCACGCAGTACCGGATCGGTTCGATCACCAAGACCTTCGTGGCCGTTCTCGTGCTGCGGCTGCGCGACGAGGGGCTGCTGGGGCTCGACGACCGCCTCGGCAGCCACCTCGACACCCCCGAGGCGGGCGAGGCCACCATCGCCCAGCTCCTGGCGCACACCTCCGGCCTCGCGGCGGAGACGCGGGGCCCGTGGTGGGAGCGCACGGACGGTGCCCTGCGCCCCGAGCTCGCCGATGTCTTCGGCGAGCGCCCCCAGGTCCATGCGCCGGGCCGCACCCACCACTACTCCAACCCCGGATACGCCCTGCTGGGCGCCCTGGTCGAGCAACTGCGCGGCGAGAGCTGGTACACCGTGCTGCGCCGCGAGGTGCTGGAGCCGCTCGGCATGCACCGCACGACGCTCGCCCCCGAGGCACCGCACGCCGAGGGCTGGGCCGTCCACCCCTGGGCGGACGTCCTGCTCCCCGAACCGCTCACCGACACCGGCCGGATGGCGCCCGCCGGACAGCTCTGGTCGACGGCGGAGGACCTCGGCCGGTTCGCCGCGTTCCTGCTGGACGGCGACGAACGGGTGCTGCGCAGGAGCTCCCTGGAGGAGATGCGGGTGCCGGAGACCGCACCCCAGGGGCCGGACTGGGCGGGAGGCTACGGTCTCGGGCTGCAACTGGCACACCGGGACGGTCGGTTCCTCTGCGGGCACACCGGGTCGATGCCGGGCTTCATCGCGACGCTGTGGGTGAGCCCGGAGGACGGCGTCGGCGCGGTCCTGTTCGCCAACCTCACCTCCGGCTTCGAAGTGGCCGCCGCCTGCGCGGAGATGGTGGGCACGGTCGCCGAGCACGAGCCGCGGATCCCGGAGCCCTGGCGCCCCCTCGACACCGCCGACCCGGCCCTGCTGGAGCTGACCGGGCCCTGGTACTGGGGTGCCGCCGGCTTCGCCCTGCGGCTGCGCGCGGAGCGCGGCCTGGACCTGTCGCCGCTGGGGAACGGGGGCCGCGCCGCACGGTTCCGCGCCGAGGAGGACGGCACGTGGACGGGCCTCGACGGCTACTACGCGGGCGAGACGCTGCGGGTCGTGCGGGGCGCCGACGGAGCGGTGAGCCATCTCGACATCGGCACCTTCGTCCTCACCCGCGAGCCCTACGGGCCGGGTGACAGCGTGCCGGGCGGCGTCGACGCCGGCGGTTGGCGGTAGGGGTCCGGCCGTCGGCGCGGACCGGGGCCCGGACGTAGGGTCGGGGAGAGATCGTCGGGCGCCGGACACGGCGCGAGACCCTGGAAGGCACTGGCAACCGTGACTGCGAACACCGCACCGGCCCTGCTCGACCTCGCGCCGCTGGGCGCAGGCCGATTCGCGCGCATCGAGGACAAGGTCGCGGCGCTGATGCGCACCCGCGAGACCGTCGTCACGATGCAGGGCGAGGCGCTGCTGCCGCTGGAGGCGTGCATCCGCTCGGCCGTACGCCCCGGCAGCACCGCGCTCAACGTCATCACCGGGCCGTACGGGGAGACCTTCGGCGGCTGGCTGCGTTCCTGCGGGGCCGAGGTGGTCACCGTGACGGCGCCCTTCAGCGGGGCCGTCACCGCCGGGCAGATCGCGGAGGCGCTGCGCGCGCACCCTGCGATCGACTTCGTCAGCCTCGTCCACGCCGAGGCGGCCACGGGCAACACCAACCCCGTGGCGGAGATCGGCGCCGTCGTGCGGGACCATGGTGCGCTGCTGATGCTGGACGCGGTCGCGTCCGTGGGTGCCGAGCCGCTGCTCACCGACGAGTGGGGTGTGGACCTCTGTGTCATCGGCGGCCAGAAGGCGATGGCGGGACCGGCGGGTGTGTCGGTGGCGTCGGTCAGCGCCCGCGCGTGGGAGCGGATCGCGGCCAACGAGCATGCGCCCCGGCGCTCGTACCTCTCCCTGCTGGACTGGAAGGAGCGCTGGATCGACGGCGGGCGCACGGCACTGCCGCACGCCCCCGCCCAGCTGGAGATGCTCGCCCTGGAACAGGCCGTGGACCGGATCGGGGCGGAGGGCCTGGACACGGTCATGGCCCGGCACCGGGCGGCAGCGGCGGCCGTGCGCGCGGGAGTACGGGCCCTGGGCGGCGGCCTGGAGCCCTTCGTGGTCCGGGACGAGGACGCGGCTCCCGTCGCCACCACGCTGCGGGCCGTCGGCACCGACGCCCGCGAGGTCGTGGCGGCTGCGCTGGGCGCGGACGCCTCGGTCCCGGTGCAGGGGGCCGCAGGTGCGCTCGCCCAGGAGATGATCCGCGTCAACCACTACGGGACGGCCGCGGACCGCGGCGTCGTCCTGGCCTCGCTCGCGGCGCTCGGTACGGGTCTGCGGGCCCTGGGCGTGACGGTCGCCGGGGCGGACGAGGTCACGGCGGCTGCGGGCAAGGCATGGGACGCCGTGGCAGCGCGGTGATCACTGGCTGAGCACGCCGCAAAAGGCCGGATTTCAGGCCGTCATCAGCGCTTTGTGTGCTGATGACGGCCTTTTCTTTTCCATCCACTCCTTCTGAATTGCCCCGGTATGGCGACTCGGCCCCTCGCTCACATGCCTGGATACAATCGGAACCCTCACCCCGTTTCGTCGTCCGGCTCCCG
Organism: Streptomyces sp. AM25; assembly: GCF_058146165.1. Classification (NCBI taxonomy): domain Bacteria; kingdom Bacillati; phylum Actinomycetota; class Actinomycetes; order Kitasatosporales; family Streptomycetaceae; genus Streptomyces; species Streptomyces sp. AM25. Next base: position 4,555 of record NZ_JBKIWN010000014.1, read on the forward strand.
GAGGTCCGCGCGCATGGCACAGCGCAGGAAGACGTCACCGCCTCCGGTGGCCGGTCCACCGCTCCGGGCCGATGCCCGGCGCAATCGCACGCTCGTCCTCCAGGCGGCCCGATCCGCCTTCGAAGAAGGCGGGTTGGCGGTGCCGCTGGAGGAGATCGCGCGGCGGGCCGGGGTCGGTGCAGGGACCGTGTACCGCCATTTCCCGTCCAAGGACGCCCTGTTCAGGGCCACGGTGACGGACCGGGTACGGCTTTTCGCCGACACAGCAAGGGAGTTGGCCTCTGCAGAAGACCCCGGAGTCGTCTTCTTCCGCTACCTGGCGGCCGTGGTGCGCCTGTCCGCGCGCAACAAGGGGCTGTGCGAGGCGCTGGAGGGCAGCTTCGAGCCCTCGCCCGGCATCGAGGAGGACTTCCGCGCAGCACTGTCCGTCCTGCTCGAACGGGCCCAACAGGCCGACGCCGTAAGGAAGGACGTCACCGTCGACGACGTGACGGCGCTGCTCATGGGGTGCCTGTCGATGGAACAGCGCCGCGGCCCCGGCGTGGCGCCGGGCAGGATGACGGCGCTGGCGTGCGACAGCCTCAGGCCGGGGCGGCGTGTGACGAAACTGCCGAGAAACCGTGCGGTGAGCCGTAACGAAACGGTGTGCGCGGTGTGCGGGGACCCCGTCGCGCCCGCGCGTACGGGCCGGCCCGCCCGGTACTGCGGCGGCGCCTGCCGCCAGAAGGCGCACCGGGAACGGGCCCGGGCCGCGGCGGAGGCGGCGTCACAGGTGGTACTTGAACCCGAGGTGTGAGGCCTCGAAGCCCAGGCGCTCGTAGAAGCGGTGGGCGTCGACGCGGGTGGCGTCCGAGGTCAGCTGCACGAGCAGGCACCCCTCCCGGCGGGACGTCTCGACAGCCCACTCGATGAGCCGGGTGCCCAGCCCGCTGCCGCGCTCGTCCACGTGGACGCGGACGGCCTCGACGACGGAACGCGTCGCGCCGCGCCGGGAGAGCCCCGGTATGACGGTGAGCTGGAGCGTGCCGATCGTGCGGCCGTTGCGCTCGGCGACGACCAGATGCTGGTGCGGGTCGCCGGCCAGGCGCTCGAAGGCCGCACGGTACGGGGCCAGGTCGCCGGGGGACTCGCGCTGCGCGCCGAGCGGGTCGTCGGCGAGGAGGGCCACGATGGCGGGGATGTCGTCGGCGGTCGCGCGCCGGATCACGGTGTCGCTCATGATCCGGACCCTATGCGCGGGCGGCCGCCGGGACCATGGTCACTTCGGGGCCGGAGCGAGCGACTCCACGGCGGCGACCAGCGGTGCCAACTCTGCGCGGGACGAGGCATCCTGGAGCGCTTCGCGCAGCGCGGAGTCGTTCGTGGGCCGGGCCTCCGCGAGGAGGGTGCGTCCCGAGTCCGTGACGTCCGTGTAGATGCCGCGGCGGTCGGTCAGGCACAGGTAGCGGGTCAGCAGGCCGCGGTCCTCCAGGCGGTTGACCAGGCGGGTCGTGGCGCTCTGGCTGAGCACGACCGCGTCGGCCACCTCGTTCATGCGCAGGTGGCCGCCCTCGCCGTCGTGCTGGCGGCTGAGCACGTCCAGGACGGAGAACTCGCGCACGCTCAGCTCGTGATGGGCCTGGAGGGCGCGCTCTATGTGCGCCTCGATCCGGCTGTGCAGGGCCGAGAGGGCGCACCAGCCCTGTGCGAGCCCGCCCAGAGCGGGGTCCGGGGTGCGGGACATGGGCCCTCCTTCGGTCGTGCGCGCGGTGCCGTGCCCGTCAGGGACCAGGGTAGCCCGCCCGAGCAATAGCCAGCGCTTGCGTATAGCCCGCGTCTGCAATTATTGTGGACGCTGGTAAGGGTCGAGTGCATTGAATGCGCAGGCCCGACTGCCTGTCTGCCCCCCACTGCTTCTGTTCTGCTGCTGTTTTGAAGGACCTCCCATGCCTCTCGCCCTGCTGGCGCTCGCCATAGGCGCCTTCGGCATCGGCACGACCGAGTTCGTGACCTCCGGCCTGCTGCCCGAGGTCGCGGCGGACTTCGGCGTCTCGATCCCCACCGCCGGCTACCTGGTCACCGGCTACGCCCTCGGCGTGGTCGTCGGCGCGCCCGTCCTCGCCATCGTCGGCAGCCGGGTGCCGCGCAAGCGGATGCTGATGGCCCTGATGGTGCTGTTCATCGGGGGCAACGCGCTCTCCGCCGCCGCGCCGGTCTTCGGGGTGATGCTCGCGGGCCGCATCGTCGCCTCGCTCGCGCACGGTGCGTTCTTCGGCATCGGCGCGATCGTCGCCGCTGGGCTCGTCCCGCCGCAGAAGAAGGCGGGCGCGATAGCGATGATGTTCACCGGCCTGACCGTCGCCAATGTGGTCGGCGTGCCGCTGGGCACGCTGGTCGGCCAGAACGCGGGCTGGCGGGTCACGTTCTTCGCCATTGCCGGGCTCGGCGTGCTCGCCGTCCTCGGTATAGCCGCCCTCGTGCCCGAGCAGGAGCAGCCCGAGCGGACCCGGATCAGCGGCGAGCTGGCCGCCTTCCGCAACCCCCAGGTCCTGCTCGCCATGGCGATGACCGTGCTCGGCTTCGGCGGCGTCTTCACGATGAGCACCTACATCACCCCGATGATGACCGAGGTCACGGGCTACGCCCCGGCGTCCGTCACCTGGCTCCTCGTGCTCTTCGGCCTCGGCCTGGTCGGCGGCAACCTCGTCGGCGGCCGGTACGCCGACCGCGCGCTGATGCCCATGCTCTGCACCGCTCTCGCGGGCCTCGCGATCGTGCTCGCCCTGCTGCCCCTGGCCGCGCACGACAAGATCGCGGCGGCGGTCGCGGTGCCGCTCGTCGGCGCCTTCGGCTTCGCGACCGTGCCCCCGCTGCAGAAGCGGGTGCTGGACCAGACCGCCGACGCCCCGACCCTCGCCTCCGCGGTCAACATCGGCGCCTTCAACCTGGGCAATGCCATGGCGGCCTGGCTCGGCGGCCTGGTCATATCCGCCGGGTTCGGCTACACCGCGCCCAACGGGGTCGGTGCGCTGATGGCCGTTGCCGCGCTGGTCCTGGCGCTGGTGTCCGCGGCGCTGGAGCGGCGCGGCGGGCGGCCGTCGGGGCCGGCGGGGGTGCAGGGCGCGGCGGAGTCCCTGGGATCGCGGGTGGTGGCCGCGGGGGCGCCGGCCTCCGCGCCCGGCAGCGACGCCTACGCTCGACGACCATGAGCAGACTGCACTTGTTCGATCTCGACGGCACGCTGATCCACGGCTCCGCGGCCGCGGTCGAGATCTCCCGGCAGCTCGGAGTGGAGCCCGGTATCGGCGAACTGGAGCGGGCGTTCGCGGCGGGCGAGCTGACTCCGCCGCAGTTCGCCGCGCGGGCCATCGAGCTGTGGAAGGAGCTCACCGAGGCACAGGTGGCCGCGGCGTTCGCCACGGCGCCGTGGATGGACGGCATCAGGGAGGTCTGGGGGGACATACGGGCGCGGGGCGAGCGGTGCGCGGTGATCTCGCTGTCGCCGTCGTTCTTCGTGGAGAGGCTGCTGGACTGGGGCGCGGACGCGGCCCGCGGATCGCTCTGGCCGGCGGTGCCGTTCCGGGAGCCCCTGAATCCGTCGGGGATCCTCGACGCCGCCGCGAAGGTGAGGATCGCGGACGAGCTCTGCGCGCAGTACGGGCTGGGCCGCGCCGACTGCGTGGCGTACGGGGACTCGATGTCGGATGCGAGCCTGTTCGCCGTCGTTCCGGTGTCGGTGGCGGTCAATGCCGATCACCACGTGCGGGACATCGCCACGCACGCGTATACGGGGAGGGACCTGCGCGAGGCCTACGCGTTGACGGACGCCCCGAGCTGAGCGGGCGCGGGGCGGGGGAGTCCGTGCCGGAGGCGCCGGCGGGCCTGCCCGACCGGTCAGCCTAGCCGCAACGTTCCTTCGTGCGCCGGGAGTTACGGCATATTCACTGCGGCCGGGAGCCGGGGTGGCATGCTGCGCGGACTGGTACCGCCCGAGGGATGTTCGAGGCGAGGCATAGATGGATGCTCCGGCCGTTCCGTCGGCCCACGACGGCACCGCGCGCGCAGCGGGTGAATGGACTTGGTTCGCGCCGGGGGACGGCACGGAGGGCCGTCCTCGGGCGCGTGACGACGGGGGCGGCCCGGGTGCCCCGCCCGGAGGGCGGGAGGCCGGCCGGGAGCACGAGCGCCCCGCCGAGGTCTGCCCGGCCTCGTCCGACGCCGCCCGCCCCGAGCCATTACGGCCCTTACCGTTACCCCCGGCGGCCGCCCCGGATGCCGGCCCCTCCCCGGCCGCCGCCCCCTCCGCGGATGCGGTCGTCTCCCCGGACGCCGTCCTCGTACGGCGCACCCTGGCCGAGATCGAGCCCGTCGCCGACAAGGCCACGTCGTATTTCTATGCACTGCTCTTCGTCCGGTACCCCGGACTGCGCGATCTCTTCCCGGCGGCGATGGACGTCCAGCGCGACCGCCTCTTCAAGGCGCTGCTGACCGCCGCCGAGCACGCCGACGACAGCGGCACCCTCACCGCATACCTCTCCCGGCTCGGCCGCGGACACCGCAAGTACGGCACGCTGCCCGGCCATTACCCCGCCGTCGGCGAGTGCCTGATCGGTGCGCTCACCCGCTATGCGCCCGACACCTGGAGCGAGGCGGCCGAGGCCGCATGGGTGCGGGTCTACACGGCGGTCTCCCAGATCATGATCGATGCGGCCGCCGAGGACGCGGAGCAGGCCCCGGCCTGGTGGCAGGCCGAGATCGTCTCCCACGAGCGCCGCACCCGCGACGTCGCCGTGCTCACCCTCCGCCCCGACCAGCCCTACCCCTTTCTCGCGGGGCAGTACGCGAGTGTGGAAACGCCCTGGTGGCCGCGGGTGTGGCGGCACTACTCCTTCTCCTCGGCGCCCCGCGAGGACGGCCTGCTCTCCTTCCACGTCAAGGCCGTTCCGGCCGGCTGGGTGTCCAACGCCCTGGTCCACCGGGCCCGTTCCGGCGACGTCGTCCGCCTCGGCCCGCCGACCGGTTCCATGACCGTGGACCACGGCACCGACGACGGCATGCTCTGCCTCGGCGGCGGCACCGGCATCGCCCCCATCAAGGCCCTGGTGGAGGACGTCGTCCGGCACGGCCGCCGCCGCCCGGTCGACGTCTTCTACGGCGCCCGGTACGACGACGACCTCTACGACATCGACACGCTGCTGCGCCTGCAGAAGGCGCACCGCTGGCTCTGCGTCCGCCCGGTGGTCTCGGACGGTCCGACCCGTGGCCTGAGCGGCCAACTCCCGGCCGTCGTAAGGAAATACGGGCCGTGGCACGCCTATGACGCGTTTCTGTCCGGGCCGCCGGAAATGATTCGCAGCGGTGTGGACACCCTGGTGGGCATCGGCATACCGTCCCACCGCATACGGCACGACGCGCTGGACGAGCCGGCGATCCGCGGGCGGTGAGGCGAAGTGGGCGACGGTGAACAGCAGTTGCAGCAACAGCTCGGTACGACGGTCCGCGCGGAGCGCTTCCACGGCGAGCAGGTTCTGGACCGGCTCAACGCGCGGATGCGGGAGTTCGTGGCCCGGCAGGAGATGTTCTTCCTCGCCACCGCGGACGCCGGGGGCGCGTGCGACAACACCTTCCGCGCCGGGCCGCCCGGTTTTCTGCACGTCCTGGACGAGCGCACGCTGGCCTACCCCGAGTACCGGGGCAACGGCGTCCTCGCGAGCCTGGGCAACATCGAGGAGAACCCCCGGGTCGCCGTCCTGATGATCGACTTCTTCCGCGACCGGATCGGCCTGCACGTCAACGGCCGGGCCCGGATCGTCGACGACGCGGTCCTGCGCGCCGCCCACCCGCAACTGCCCGCCGACGGCGTGCCGGGCCGCAGGCCCGTGGTGTGGGTCGAGGTCACGGTCGAGGAGGCGTACGTGCACTGCGCCAAGCACATTCCGCAGCTGTACAAGGCCTCCCGCGGCCCCGGCGGGGACGGGCGTGCCTGGGGCACGGACGACGTGCGGCGCAAGGGCGGGGACTTCTTCGGCGCGGCGGTCGGCAGCCCCTGACCGGGAGTCACTGGCCGAGGTCGGGCGCGAGCAGGGCCCGGACCCCTTCGATGTTCGTGTCGAGGTAGTCGCGCAGGGCGGGCGGCACCAGGCCCACGGAGGCGATGCCCGCGCGGGTGAAGGGGATGCGCACCACCTCGTACGTCCCGACCGGCTCCTCCACCTCCGGGCCGTGCCGCAGGGAGAGGTCCATCGAGGCCAGTCGGCAGACGAAGAAGTGCTGGACCTTCACGCCGTGTGCGGCGATGGGGGTACCTCCCATGCCGTTCAGGCTATGGGGGAGCAGGGAGTGGGAGACGGTGTCGACGAAGGCCGGGACCACGTCCGTGACCTTGGCGCCGAGCTCCTCGGACACTTCGCGGTGGAGGGCGGCGACCACGGTGGCGTCCTCGGGCTCCACCCCGCCGCCGGGGGTGATCCAGTACGGCGCTTCGCCGGGCTTGGTCCGCTTGATCAGGAGCATGTCGAGGCTCCCGGAGGGATCCCCGTCGAGCAGGATGGCGCGGGCGGTGCGTTTGACCACGGGCCGTTCGGTCATAGGGGACATCTGCCGCGCCGGACCCGCGGCGAAACCCCTTCCCGCAGGGAAACGGCAGCCTCACCAGGAGACGGCGGCGCGCAACAACCACTCGTGCGCCCTCGCCAGGTGCGGATGGGCCGGTGCGCCGGCCCGGACGACCAGGAAGTACGTGCGCAGCGGGGGCACCGGCGGGTCCAGCAGGGCCACGATCTCGCCGGTGTCGAGGGCGTCGCCGCACAGGTAGCGCGGCAGCACGCCGACGCCGGCTCCGGCGGAGATGCAGGACAGCACGGCGCGCAGGTCGGGGACGACGACCGTGGCGGTGGCGGCCGGCTTGCCGTCGAAGACGGCGGCCCAGTAGCGCGAGACGAACGGCAGGCTCTCGTGGACCTCGACCACCGGCAGATCCTCCAGGGCGCGGGCGCCCTGGTCGCGGACGAGGGCCGCGCCGCCGAGCCGGGCCGCCCAGCGCGGGGCCGTGACGAGGACGTGCTCCTCGTCGCACAGCGGGGTGGCGGTCAGCAGCCGGCCGCGCGGGCGTGCGGTGGTGACGGCGAGGTCGTGGTGGCCCGCGGCGAGCCCGTCGAAGAGCTCCTCGGCCGTGCCGTGCGCCGTGCGCACGGTCAGCCCCTGCGCGACGAGCGGGGCGAGGGCGGGCAGCACCCGCAGGCCGGTGAACTCGGGGGGACCGGCCAGGTGCAGGCTGCGGCCGGTCCAGTGCCCGTCGGGGCCGGACTCGGTGATCGCCAGCAGCGCGTCCACGTGCGGGCCGATGCGGTGGGCGAGTTCGTCGCCGGTGGTGGTGGGGCGGACCCCGCGGGCCTGCCGGAGGAAGAGGGGGCGGCCCAGCTGCCGTTCCAGCGCCCGTATCTGGCTGGTGACGGCGGGCTGCGAGAGGCCGAGGAGCGCTGCGGCCCGGGTGAACGAGCCGGCCCTGTGCACGGTGACGAAGGTGCGGAGAAGGGCCAGATCCATGGGTTCTCCCCGGCTCGCCGCTGCTGATCGTGGGGGAACTATAAATAAGTCGATAGGTCTGTGTCGCTAGCGTGATTGGACACTGACGCAGAGTCAACTAGCCTGGATCGCACGGTTCTTCGTGCACAAGAACCGGGCGGCTCGAGCCAAGAGGGGGGAGGCTCGAGCCGCCGTCCGGTGTGCGCGGCGGCGCTCAGTCCTCCTCGTCGGGCAGGATCATGTGCATCGCCCACGCCACGACCGAGACGATGACGCCGCCCACGAAGGCCGTCCAGAAGCCGTCCACGTGGAAGGCCAGATGCAGCTTTCCCGCCACCCATGAGGTCAGCAGCAGCATCAACGCGTTGATCACCAGCGTGATGAGGCCCAGGGTGAGGATGAAGAGCGGGAAGGACAGCAGCTTCACGACCGGCTTGACGATGAAGTTGACCACGCCGAAGACGAGCGCGACGAGGACCAGGGTGACCGCCTTGCGGGCGGTGTTCTCGCCGGACAGCGTGATCCCCTTGAGCAGCCAGATGGCCACTGCCAGGGCTGCCGCGTTGGCGATCGTCTTGACTACGAAGTTCTTCATGATGAGATCGTGGCAGACCGGCGGGCGGGATGCGGAGGCCTGCGCCGGCACGGCGATGGGGTGGCGAGGATGAAGGCGTTCCGGCTCGACGAACTGGATGCGGAGCGGGCCGCGAACCAGGGTGCGTACCTGCAGTTCCTGCGTGAGCGGAACATGTCCGTCGGGCTGTACGCCCTGAACGCCGGCGACGCCGACCCGCAGGGGCCGCACGCCGAGGACGAGGTGTACGTGGTGGTGAGCGGCCGGGCCTCGATCACCGTGGGCGCGGAGACGACCCAGGTGGCGCGGGGCAGCGTGGTGTACGTGCCGGCGGGCGCGGTGCACCGGTTCCATCACATCAGCGAGGACCTGCGGGTGCTGGTCGTCTTCTCGCCCCCGGAGAGCTGAACCCGGGCCGTTCCCCTGAGACGGACGGCCCCGGAACCCCGGTGTCCCGTAGGGGTCCGCTCAGGGGCGGACGGGGGCTGTGGGACCTCCACCCGCCCCTGTGTCCGGCCTAGCATCGAAGTACCGAAGCCGCCCGGGGCCACCCGGCCGGCGACACGACAGCGACGCGTGAAGACGCGTGGAGCGGGAAGCAGAGGACGACATGGCCGAGAAGGGGATATTCGCAGGACTGCCCTGGTGGGTGACGTGGATCGCCGTGCCGGTCCTGGTGCTCGTGGTGTTCGGCAGCCTGATCATGAGCGTGCTCGGCTTTGTCGTCAGCCTGCTCTTCAAGGCGCTGCTGCTCGTCGCCCTCGTCGGCGGCCTCGTCTTCGTCGTCAAGAAGTTCACGTCGTCCTCGTCGTCCAAGGGCGATTGGTAGAGGGCGGTAACCCGGGCGAGGGACATCGCCCGGGAATACCGGCCTGTCTGAAATACCCCATTCTGATTAGCGTTCGGTGCCTTGTGACCGCCTCCGCGGCTCCAACCCGTGTGCGGACGACAGCAGTACGCCCCTGCCCCCGCCCCCGGCCACCTGCCCCGACGATTTCGCCTTCCACCCCGTGACCGGCCTGTTCACCGCCCTGTGAACGCCGGTCACTTTGGCCGGTTCTCGGCTGTTCCGTGCCACCGAATCCCGCGGAACGACTCCGCCCCGTAGTCGAGTCGCTACGCTCCAGAGTCGGAGAGCTCGTAAGCTCCCTCTCGGTCTCTATCGGTAACTGAAAAATCACTCCTTGTGATCCACGGGACGTTGTTGTCAGACTATGGCGTCATTAGAGGGCCATGAGGATCCAATCCCGGCCAAACCGACGAAGACGGGGCATTGGGCGATGCGCGACACAGTTCAGGCAGAAGTGATCATGACGTTCCTCGTCTCCGAGGAGCTGTCCTTCCGGATCCCGGTGGAGCTGGACTACGACAGCAGTGATCCGTACGCGGTGAAGTTCACCTTCCACCTCCCCGGCGACGCCCCCGTGACCTGGGCCTTCGCCCGGGAGCTGCTGCTCGACGGGCTGAGCCAGCCCTCCGGCGAGGGCGATGTGCACATCGCCCCCGCCTCCGCCCAGCACCTGTCGGACGTCTTCATCCGGCTGCAAGTGGGCGGCGAGGGAGCCCTGTTCCGGGCGGGGGCGGCGCCGCTGGTGGCCTTCCTCGACCGCACCGACCGCATTGCACCGCTCGGCGAGGAGCGCTCCGTCGCGGACTTCGACTACGAGCTCGCCGCGGCGCTCGACAGCATCCTCGCCGGCAACCCGGAAGGGCAGAACGCCGGTTAGCGGCCCCCGGGCCGCCGTAGCCCCGCCGGCCGTACCCGGCGCCCGCGACGGCCCCTCCGGCCGCCGTGGCGGCCCCTTCCCGACGGACTCCCGGGCCGTCCCCGGCCGTTTACCCGGCCGTCCCCGCCACAGCCCCCTCCGCCGTCTCCGCGGAGGTCTCCCCGGCGGATCCGGCGGCACCGCCGGACCTCTCCGAACCGTCCCCGGCGGGCCCGTCGATCGGCACCGGCCCGCTGCGCAGGCCCGCGCTCCGGCCGTCGCCGCCGTCGCCCGCACCGGGGGTGTGCACCCCGTCCGCGCCCGGCTCCCGGCCCTGGCCGTTGCCGACGGACGCCAGCAGCTGGCGGGCCAGCCCCAGTCCCGTACCGCCCATCGTCAGCGCCTTGGCGAACAGTTCGGACATCCCGTCCGCCCCGTTGAGCAGCACCATGTGGTCCACGTTCCCGAAGGCCTGGGCACCGGCCTGGACGATCTCGGGCCAGTTCTCGGCCAGTTGCTGGGCGACGACCGCCTCCTGGTTCTGCGCCAGCGCCTCGGCCCGGGCCTTGATCGCCTCGGCCTCGGCCAGGCCGTGCGCCTTGGCCGCCTCGGCCTCCGCCAGACCCCTGGCCTGCGTCGCGGCGGCCTCGGCCTCACCCGTGGCCCGCGTCGCCGCCGCCGCGGCCTCGCCGCGCGCCCTGGTGGCCTCCGCCTCGGCCGCGGCGGCGGTCTTCACCTGCGTCGCCTCGGCCACGGCCGCCAGCTCCGTCTCCCGGGCCCTGGCCTCCGCCGCCGAGATGCGGGCGTCGCGCTCGGCCTCCGCCAGCGTGCGCTTCTCGTAGGCCGCGGCGTCCGCGGGCTTGCGCACGTCCGCCTGGAGCTGCTGCTCGCGCTGCTTGGCCGCGAGCTCCGCGACCCGGGTCTCCTGGACCACGACCTCCTGTCGCGCCGCGGCCTCGGACAGCGGGCCCGCCTGCCGGGCCTTGGCGGCCGCGCTGTCCCGCTCGGCCTGGTACCCCGCCTGCAGGATCTCGCTGTCGCGGGTGGCCTCCGACATCCGCGCGGCGGCCTGCTGTTCGGCCTCGGTGGCCAGCCGGTCCGACTCCGCCTGGGCGATGCGCGCATCGCGCTGGACGGCGGCCGCGTGCGGAGCGGCCAGGTTCTTGATGTAGCCCGTGGGGTCCTGGATCTCGTGGATCTGCAGGGAGTCGATGATCAGGCCCAGCTTCTCCATCTCCGTGCCCGAGGCGGACCGGGTCTCGCCCGTCAGCCGCTCACGGTCACGGATCATGTCCTCCACGGTCAACCCGCCGACGATGGACCGCAGATGGCCCGCGAACACGTTGTGCACCCGCTCGCTCATGTGCTTCTGCTGGTCGAGGAAGCGGCGGGCGGCGTTGGCTATGGACACGAGGTCGTCGCCGACCTTGAAGATCACCACGCCGTGCACCTTGAGCGGGATGCCCTGCCGCGTCACGCAATCCACGTCGAGATCGGCCTCGTTGAGGTCCAGGGAGAGCTTGCGCACCGCCTGTACCCCGGGCAGGACGAGCGTCCCCCGCCCGGTGACGATCCGGAAGCCCATGCCTTCCTCCAGGCCCTCCACACGGTGTTTGGACCCGGAGATGATGAGTGCCTCGTTGGGCTCGGCAACGCGCCACATGAGCTTGAAGAGCCCCACGAGGACGGCTATGGCGACGAGGACGACCCCCGCCACGACGCCGATGAGCATGCGTCATTCCCCCTTTTTGCGGCCCCGGCGGGGCCCTGTGATCATGCAGTCTGCTCCCGGATGTGCCCCCTGGCGAAGACGCCGACACCTCACCCTTCCGTTCCGGCCAGGACGATGTGCGGCGGCACGGCCGCCCGTCAGGAATACGCCCGTGCGACGAACACCGTGCGCGGCGGCTGGTACTCCACGATCAGCACCACCGTCCCCCGCTCGATGCGCTCGCCCGGCTCGGCCGGGTACGCGAGGAAGGCCTCGGCCCCGCCCCGCACCCGCACCATCACCTCGCCGACCAGGCCCGGGCCGACCGCCCCCGTCACTCTGCCCAACTCCCCGACCACCGAAGTCCCCCCGCCTTCCGGCCCGCCCCCGCGGGCCCGTCACTTCGCGCGGCGCCGCCTGCCGCCGCCGCTCTTCGCGGTCCTGGAGCCCCCCTTGGACCCCCTCTTGGAACCCTTGCTCGTATTGTGCCGGTCGGCACTGACAACGAGCGCGGCCAGGAAGGTCGTCACCGGCACCGAGGCCACCAGACCGATGCTGCCCACGAGCGTACGGACGATCTCCTCCGCCACGATCTCGCTCGTCGCGACCCGTCCCACCCCGCTGTCCGCGATCGAGAACAGCAGCAGCAGCGGCAGCGACGCCCCCGCGTACGCCATGACCAGCGTGTTGACCACCGACGCGATGTGGTCCCGGCCGATGCGCATGGCCGATGCGTACAGTTTCCGCCAATTCGCCTTCGGATCGGCCTCCTTCAGCTCCCACACGGCCGACGTCTGGGTCACCGTGACGTCGTCGAGCACGCCCAGCGAGCCGATGATGATCCCGGCGAGCAGCAGGCCCTGGATCTCGATGTGCGGATACAGGCCGTGCACCAGGCCCGTCGTGTCGTCCGTGTTGCCCGTCAGATGCGCCCAGCCGATGAAGCCGGCGCCCAGCAGGCCGATGAGCAGCAGGGAGGTGAGCGTGCCCAGAACGGCCACGGACGTACGGGCGTTGAGGCCGTGGCACATGTAGAGCGCGATCAGCATGATCGCGCTGCCGCCTATCACCGCGACCAGCAGCGGATCCGAACCCTGGAGGATCGCGGGGAGGATGAACATCGTCAGCACGCCGAAGCTGATCACCAGCGCCACCAGGGCGAAGACGCCGCGCAGCCGGCCGATCGCCACGACCGCCACGGCGAACACCGCGGCCAGCAGCGCCATCGGGACGTTGCGGTCCACGTCCGTGACCGAATACCGCAGGTTCTCGGGGGCCTTGGGCGCGTAGGCCAGCACCACGCCCTCGCCGACGGTGTAGTGGCGCGAGGCGCTGGGCTGCACGATCTCGGTGAACGTCACGCCCTTGTCGGGCCCTGAACCGACCTCGATCGTGGCCTGTTCACACGGTCCGGTGACGGGCGGGCCGCCCTGCGGGGACTGCTGTTGCTGCTGGGGCTGCGCGCCGACCTTGGCGCAGTCCACCTCCTCGATCTTCACCACCCGTCCCGACTCGGTCTGCTGGTCGAGTCCCAGTCCGCTGTGCTGGTGCGATGGTGGGCTGCCCGGCCAGAGGAGCACTATTCCGGCCACCACGGCGGCGGCGAACGGGACGAGGACGGCCGCGATCACCTTGCGCAGGTGGGTGGAGACGGGCTTGGCCGGACCATGGCTGTGCGCATGGCCGTGGGTGTGGGGGGTGTGGTGGTGCGTACGCTCGGTGGGGGTCACCGCCCGATCATTGCAAGCCCCCCTGGCCCTCCGGCCCGGGGAGGCGCTAGCGTGGTGGCACCTTTGCAATCGCGGGAGCTCGGAGCACCGGGCTGAGAGGGCGCTGACCGCCGTACGGGAAATTCTCGTTCGTACGGAAACCGCTGCGCCGACCGCCGAACCTGTTACCGGGTAATGCCGGCGTAGGGAGTTCTGGTCACATGACCTCGCAGGATGCACGCACGTCCGAAAACAGCCGGGAGCTCGGCTGGCACAAGGACTACGTGACCGGCTCGCGACCGGACCTGAAGGTCCCGGTGCGGCGGGTGCATCTCACCAACGGGCAGGACGTCACCCTGTACGACACCTCCGGCCCGTACACCGATCCGTCGGTCGTGACGGACGTTCGGCGCGGCCTGACGCCGCTGCGCGAGAACTGGATCATCGGCCGCGGCGACACCGCGGAGTACGCCGGGCGCCCGGTGCGCCCGGAGGACGACGGCATCAAGCACACCTCGCCCCGCGGCGGCCTGCGCAACCTCGACGCGGTCTTCCCGGGCCGCCCGCGCCAGCCCCGCCGGGGCCGGGGCGGGCAGGCGGTGACGCAGCTCGCGTACGCCCGGCGCGGTGAGATCACCGAGGAGATGGAGTACGTCGCCCTCCGGGAGGGCGTCTCCCCGGAGACCGTCCGCGAGGAGATCGCGGCCGGCCGGGCCGTCCTCCCGGCGAACGTCAATCACCCCGAGACCGAGCCGATGATCATCGGCAAGAAGTTCCTGGTGAAGGTCAACGCCAACATCGGCAACTCGGCCGTCACCTCCTCCATCGAGGAGGAGGTGGAGAAGATGACCTGGGCGACCCGCTGGGGCGCCGACACCGTCATGGACCTCTCCACCGGCCGCAACATCCACACCACCCGCGAGTGGGTGCTGCGCAACTCCCCCGTGCCGATCGGCACCGTGCCGCTGTACCAGGCCCTGGAGAAGGTCGACGGCAAGGCCGAGGAACTCACCTGGGAGATCTACAAGGACACCGTCGTCGAGCAGGCCGAGCAGGGCGTCGACTACATGACCGTCCACGCCGGCGTGCTGCTGCGGTACGTCCCGCTGACCGCCCGCCGCAAGACCGGCATCGTCTCGCGCGGCGGCTCGATCATGGCCGCGTGGTGCCTCGCGCACCACAAGGAGTCGTTCCTCTACGAGAACTTCGAGGAGCTCTGCGAGATCCTCGCGGCCTACGACGTGACCTACTCGCTGGGCGACGGCCTGCGTCCGGGCTCGATCGCCGACGCCAACGACGAGGCGCAGTTCGCCGAGCTCAGGACCCTCGGCGAGCTCAACTCGATCGCCAAGCGGCACGACGTCCAGACGATGATCGAGGGCCCGGGCCACGTCCCGATGCACAAGATCAAGGAGAACATCGACCTCCAGCAGGAGATCTGCGAGGAGGCCCCGTTCTACACGCTCGGCCCCCTGACGACCGATGTCGCGCCCGGGTACGACCACATCACCTCGGGCATCGGCGCCGCGATGATCGCCTGGTGGGGCACGGCCATGCTCTGCTACGTCACGCCCAAGGAGCACCTGGGCCTGCCGGACCGGGACGACGTCAAGACCGGCGTCATCACCTACAAGATCGCCGCCCACGCGGCCGACCTCGCCAAGGGCCACCCGGGCGCGCAGGCGTGGGACGACGCGCTGTCGGACGCGCGCTTCGAGTTCCGCTGGGAGGACCAGTTCAACCTGGCCCTCGACCCCGACACGGCACGCGCCTTCCACGACGAGACGCTGCCGGCGGAGCCCGCCAAGACGGCGCACTTCTGCTCGATGTGCGGGCCGAAGTTCTGTTCGATGAAGATTTCGCAGGACATCCGGCGGGCGCACGGCGACGATCTCGCCGTCGACCCCGAGGCCGGAATGGCGCAGAAATCGCGGGAGTTCGCGGCGGCCGGCAACCGGGTGTACCTGCCGATCGCGGAATAGGCCGGAACAGAGCAGGAACGGCCGGACTGGTGTACGGGAAAGGGGCCTTGACGACCGGGTCCCTTTCCCCGGGACACCTGCGCCGCGCCGGTTCGCGGCGATACGATTTTCGCGGAGCTCTTCCGCTCGCCACTCACTCCAGCCGGTGCTCCGGCCCCCCGAAATCGGGGCCGGTGAAGTCCGGGCTGGTGAAGCGGGGGCGCGTGGGGGCGGTGTGATCCTCGTCGGGGCTGGTGAAGCCGGGGCGGGTGTAGCCGAGATGGGGGGTCCGGCCGTGGCCGTTGCGGGCCGAGGGGACGGACGGCGAACGGGTTGCCGGAGCCGTGGCGTTGGCCTGGGCCTCTCTCAAGAACGGCCTGATGCCCCGCTCCAGCAGTGCCTCGCGCCACGTCTCCCGGGCCCGGTCGGCCTGTTCGGCCAGCTCGCGGCGGCGGTCGTCGCCCTCCGGGGGCGCCCCGTTGCGCAGGGCCGTGAGCAGGATGCCCGCCGTCGCGGCGAGTACGCCGACGGCGGTGAGGCCGCCGAACCACCAGCCGATCGTGATCATCGAGCCCGCGACCGGGGCGTCCGAGCCGACCGTGCGCAGCACGTAGCCGATCGCCAGGAAGAGGATCGCGGCGATCCCCGCCAGCACCGGGGCCAGCACCACCAGCACCGCTCCGGCCCCCGCGCCCGGGGTCTCCCCGGGCGACGGGTCCTCGGCGGTGCCGACGGGCGCGGGTCCGCCGCCGACGGGCTGCGGCCGGCCGGACGGGGCGCGCTCGCGCAACGCCCGGCGCGCTTCTATGAGGTCCTCGTATTCCGCCGTGGCGCAGGCGGAGATGGCGGTCATGGCGCCCATGGCCATCGTGCGCAGCTGTTCGGCGGTGAGCCGCCGTCCTGTCGCGGCGGCCAGGGCGTTGAGTTCCGGGTCATGGTCCGCGGTACGCAGTGCCTGGGCGAGGATCCGCTCGAAATCCGGACGATCCTCGGCAAGCAGGTGCGGAACGCTGTTCATGTGCATCCCCCGATGCTCCGTAGGGCCTGATAGCCGGCCTGTTGCCGGCAGGTGGGCGGAAACGGAGGAGAGCCTGCTACGGATAAGCCGATGGTAGAGCCGCACCGGCGCGGGGTGACAGCGGGTTTCCCGAATTAACCCGAGGCGGTGGAACTCGACATGTGCCCGTGGACGCCGCCGCCGAACCCTCAGCCGACCAGCGGAAGTTGCACCACCAGCAGCTTTCCGGCCATCGTGACCCCGCCGTCCATGGCGAGCGCCAGCCCGTCCGCGTACAGATGGGGACCCTCGACGAGCGGCGCGCCGTCCTGATCGTCCGGGTCCTCCCCGCCGACCTCGCCCAGCAGGTAGGGGATCGGGCTGTGCCCGTGCACGATGCGGCGGCCGCCGTAGGTCTGCAGCAGCTCCCGCACGGCCGACGGGCCCGCCTCGTCGTCGCGGAAGGCGAACCGCTTGGTGAACTTGCGGAACAGGTCCCAGCACTCGTCCGGGTCGTTGCGCTGCAGCGCTTCGGTGACGGCGTCGTTGACGGCCTCGATGGAGTCGCCGAAGTCGAGGTACGCGGTGGTGTCGGAGTGGACGAGCAGGTGCCCGTCCTCCTCGGCGATGGCGTCCAGGCGGGACATCCACTGCAGGTGGTGGTCCTCGAGGCGCTCCATGTCGGTGCGCTGGCCGCCGTTGAGCAGCCAGGCCGCCTGGAAGGAGGCCGTTCCCGCACCCGAGTTGACGGGCGTGTCGGCGAACCGCTTGGCGCCGATGAGCAGCAGCTCGTGGTTGCCCATGAGGGCCTTGCAGTAGCCGCCGGCCGCCGCCGCCTCCGCGGAGAGCCGCATGACCAGATCGATCACGCCCACGCCGTCCGGGCCGCGGTCGGTGAAGTCGCCCAGGAACCACAGCCGGGTGTTGCCCGCGGACCAGTGGCCGTGCTCGTCGACGAGCCCCTGAGCGTGCAGCGCGGCGTGCAGCTCGTCCAGGTAGCCGTGGACGTCGCCGACGACGTACAGCGGGCCCGGGCCGGTGGGCACGGGCTGCTGGGGGAGCTGCTGCGGGGCGGTGATGGGCGTCAGCTCGACGGTCGGCACGTCCTGCGGCGGCACGCCGGGGACCGGTTCCCGGACGATGACGGGGAGGTCGCGAGCGGTCGGGGTGTAGCCCTCGGGGTGGTCCGCGTGCGCCGCGTACTCCGGGTACGGGGCCTCGGCGGGCGGCGCCGCGTGGTCGTACCCGGGCATGGGCGGGGGAGCGGCGTACCCGGGGAAGGGCGGCATCGCCGCCGCGGTCCGTGCCGCAGGTCCCTGACCGGCCCCCTGAGTCATCGACCCCTCCACCATCGCGCCGCCGTGCACCTTGTGGACCTTGCCTGGTCGACGGCGGTCCGTGGTGTCGTGCGCCCATCATAGGAATGACCGTCGCGGCTTGTGACGCACCAGGGGCTGTGAATCGGGGAGCTCCACCGGGATCGCCGGGATTTTCTCCCCATATGCTCCGTTAAATGAGCCGCTCACGCCGGTCCGTGAGGGGCGGGGACGGCTCTGCCGTGCTGGATGACGCGATGCCCTGTGGGCCGGATGCGGGAAGCCTGCGGTTGACGCGGGCCGGGCGGGTCGGTGCAGGTCACACGGGTGA
Source organism: Streptomyces sp. AM25 (assembly GCF_058146165.1). Lineage (NCBI taxonomy): Bacteria > Bacillati > Actinomycetota > Actinomycetes > Kitasatosporales > Streptomycetaceae > Streptomyces > Streptomyces sp. AM25. The sequence continues at coordinate 22,363 of NZ_JBKIWN010000014.1, forward strand.
CGCCGGGGTGTCGGCGGGGTGCCGGACAGCGTTCCGGGGCCGGTCAGGTCGTGGCCGGGCCGCGCGGTGCGCTGACGGTGGTGCGCGGCGGGCGCCGCTCGGAGGACGTACGCACGATCAGCTCGGTGGGTATGACCTGTTCCACCGGCCGTCCCGTGTCGAGCCCCTCGATGGCGTCGATCAGCAGCTGGACGACGGCGGTGCCGATCCGCCGCGGCTTGAGCGACAGCGTCGTGATGGGCGGCTCGGTGGTGGCGTAGACGGTGGACTCGCTGCAGCAGACGAGCAGCAGGTCGTCCGGTACGCGCAGGCCGTAGCGGCGGGCGGCGGCCAGCAGGTCGGTGCCGTTGGGGTCGAAGAGCCCGTACACCGCGTCGGGCCGGTCCGGCCGGGCGAGCAGCCGGTCGGCGGCGACGGCTCCGGCGCAGGGGTCGTGGGCGGGGTACTCCTCGTAGACCGGGTCCTGGCCGATCCGTTCGCACCAGCGCAGGTAGGCGGTGGTGGACAGCCGGGTGTAGGTGTCCGTCGTGGTGCCGGTGAGCAGGCCGATCCGGCGTGCCCCGGCGGCGGCGAGGTGGTCGAGGATGCCCAGGACCGCGGCCTCGTGGTCGTTGTCGACCCAGGCGGTGACGGGCAGGATGCCGGCGGGGCGGCCGTCGGAGACCACCGGGATGCCCTGGCGGACCAGGTCGGAGACGACCGGGTCGTGGTCGGAGGGGTCCACGACGACGGTGCCGTCGAGGGCGACGTTGGACCACACGTCGTGCCGGGAGGTCGCCGGGAGGATGACGAGGGCGTAGCCGCGGGCCAGGGCGGCCGAGGTGGCGGCTCTGGCCATCTCCGCGAAATAGGCGAACTCGGTGAAGGTGAAAGGTTCATCCCCGTACGTGGTGACGGTCAGGCCGATGAGGCCCGACTTGCCCGTGCGGAGCGTGCGGGCCGCCGCCGACGGGCGATAGCCCAGTCGGTCGGCGACCTCGCGGACATGGCGGCGGGTCGCGTCCGGTAGCCGGCCCTTGCCGTTGAGCGCGTCCGAGACGGTTGTGATCGAAACCCCGGCGGCGGCGGCGACATCGCGGATGCCCGCTCTTCCCTGCCGACTGCCCCTGCGGGAGGTTTCCGCCCGGCTCACCTGATGCTTCCCTGCTGCTGTCATGGCGAGCCGATAGTAGGGCTCGCCTGGTCCGTCGGCAGGGCGTGGCATTTCACTGTTGACAGGCACGTTTCTGCAGTCGTTGCACGGCCCAATGATCATGGAAATGCAGGTGGTTGAGCGGGTCGTCGGGGGTTGGTCGACGTCTGGCATATCCCGGTCTCGGGGGTGGTCCAGGTCTCGGAGAGGTCTCAACTCACCTTCACGGGTGATGCGCGCCAGGGCGCTCGCCACGGCGCACTGCGGCAGCAGGAGCGCGCCGGAAACTCTGGACGCCGCCCGGGGGAATCCTCATAAGGTGTGCAGTATTCATGTCCCTTCATGTCCCTTGCTCCGGAGGACCGCGGTGACCGAGAAGACCCCGAAGCTGCGCGCCGCGCTGGACGGCGTCCCCACCTACCAGCCGGGCAAGCCGGCGGCCACGGGCGGCCCGGCCGGGTACAAGCTGTCCTCCAACGAGAACCCGTACCCGCCGCTGCCGGGTGTGCTGGAGAGCGCGGTCGAGGCGGCCGGTTCGCTCAACCGGTACCCGGACATGGCCTGTACGGGCCTGATGGCCGAGCTGGCGGAGCGCTTCGAGGTGCCGCTGACGCACCTGGCGACCGGCACCGGCTCGGTCGGCGTGGCCCAGCAGCTGGTGCAGTCGACGGCCGGCCCGGGCGACGAGGTGATCTTCGCCTGGCGCTCGTTCGAGGCGTACCCGATCATCACCCGGGTATCGGGCGCCACTCCGGTGCCGGTCCCGCTGACCGAGGGCGATGTGCACGACCTCGACGCGATGCTCGCCGCGATCACCGAGCGGACCCGGCTGATCTTCGTCTGCAACCCCAACAACCCCACGGGCACGGTGGTTCACCGGGCCGAGCTGGAGTCCTTCCTGGACCGGGTCCCCTCCGACGTGCTGGTGGTCCTGGACGAGGCGTACATCGAGTTCATCCGCGACGAGAATGTCCCCGACGGGATCGACCTCTACCGGGACCGGCCGAACGTCTGCGTGCTGCGCACCTTCTCCAAGGCGTACGGGCTCGCCGGGCTCCGCATCGGCTTCGCGATCGCACACGAGCCGGTCGCCGCGGCGCTGCGCAAGACGGCCGTCCCGTTCGGAGTGAGCCAGGTCGCGCAGGAGGCGGCGATCGTCTCTCTGCGCAGCGAGAAGGCGCTGAAGGAGCGGGTGGACGCGCTGGTGGAGGAGCGCGCGCGGGTGGCCGCGGCGCTGGCCGCGCAGGGCTGGACGGTGCCGGAGTCGCAGGCCAACTTCGTCTGGCTGCGGCTGGGGGACCGGGCCGCGGACTTCGCCGCCGCGTGCGACGCCGCCGGGGTGGCCGTGCGGCCGTTCCAGGGGGACGGCGTGCGGGTGACGATCGGCGAGACCGAGGCCAACGACATCGTTCTGCAGGTCGCCGAGGAGTTCCGCAAGCAGCTCTGAGACCGCCGACGCCTGCCGGGGCGCCGTGCCTCTCCCTTCGCGGGAGGGGCACGGCGCCCTTGTCCTTGCCCCTCCCACGGGCCTTCCCGTGCGCCCGCTCCTGCGCAAGGGCCGGAGGGGGTACCCCCCTGAGTTGTCCGAAAACTCGGTGCGCCATAATGCTTGTGAATGTGAACGCGTTCACAAGCGCACCCTTATACCCCCCTTCTTAAGGGGCATAAGGGGGCATACCGTCGGCGGCCCGGCCCGCCGGTGAAGCAAGAGGCAAGGAGAGACCGAGTGAATCTGGCTTTGGCTCCGGAGACGCTGGCGCGCTGGCAGTTCGGCATCACCACCGTCTACCACTTCCTCTTCGTCCCGCTCACGATCAGTCTTGCCGCGATCACGGCCGGTCTGGAGACCGCCTGGGTCCGCACGGGCAAGGACAAGTACTTCCACGCCACGAAGTTCTGGGGAAAGCTCTTCCTCATCAACATCGCCATGGGCGTGGTCACCGGCATCGTCCAGGAGTTCCAGTTCGGCATGAACTGGTCCGACTACTCGCGCTTCGTCGGTGACGTCTTCGGCGCACCGCTGGCGATGGAGGCGCTGCTGGCCTTCTTCTTCGAGTCGACCTTCATCGGCCTGTGGATCTTCGGCTGGGACAAGCTGCCGAAGAAGATCCACTGCGCCTGCATCTGGATCGTCGCCGTCGGCACGATCCTCTCCTCGTACTTCATCCTGGCCGCCAACTCCTGGATGCAGCACCCCACCGGCTACTCCATCGACAAGAACACCGGCAGGGCGCACCTCACCGACATCTGGGCCGTCCTGACCCAGAACACCACCCTCGTCGTCGTCTTCCACACCCTCACCGCCGCCTTCCTCACCGGCGCCGCCTTCGTGGTCGGCATCGCGTCCTTCCACCTGTGGCGGGCCAAGCGCAAGCAGATCAACGGCGAGGAGCTCGGCGAGAAGCAGCGCCACCAGATCGGTGCGATGCGGGCCTCGCTGCGCGTCGGACTCGTGGTCGCCGTCATCGCCGGCCTCGGCACCGCGATCAGCGGCGACTCGCTCGGCAAGGTGATGTTCGAGCAGCAGCCCATGAAGATGGCCGCCGCCGAGGCCCTGTGGGACACCCAGGCGCCCGCGCCCTTCTCGGTGTTCGCGGTCGGCGACGTCACCAAGGGGCACAACAGCGTCGAGATCGAGATCCCCGGAATACTCTCCTTCCTCGCGCACAGCAACTTCTCCGAGGCCGTCCCCGGCATCAACGACGTCGCCGCGCAGGAGGCCGCGCGCTACGGCGGCAAGCCGGACGACTACATCCCCAGCATCTTCATGACCTTCTGGGGCTTCCGTCTGATGATCGGTTTCGGCATGACGTCCTTCGTCGCCGGCCTGATCGGACTGTGGACGACGCGCAAGAAGCTGTGGCTGGCACCCGAGTTCCGCACCGGCGAGAACGAGGTCCCGCGGCTGATGCTCACGAAGACCCGGGAGATGAGCCCCTTCTTCACCAAGTGGTCCTGGCGCATCGGCGTCCTGACCATGGGGTTCCCGCTGATCGCCAACTCCTTCGGCTGGATCTTCACCGAGATGGGCCGCCAGCCCTGGGCCGTCTACGGGCTGATGAAGACCGCGAAGGCGGTCTCCCCCGGTGTGAGCCAGGGCGAAGTCCTCACCTCCATGGCCGTGTTCACCCTGCTCTACGGCGTGCTCGCGGTCGTCGAGGTCAAGCTGCTCGTGAAGTACGCCAAGGCCGGACCGGACACCGACGAGAAGCCGCCGGCCGAGGATCCCCGGCTGCGGCTGCCGTCCGGCGGTGCGACGGGCTCCGGCACGGAGCACGATGACGCCGACAAGCCGATGACCTTCGCGTACTGACCGCTGCACGCGGACCGCGGAACGGAGACACCCCATGCACCTCCACGACTTCTGGTTCCTGCTGATCGCCGTCCTGTGGACCGGCTACTTCTTCCTCGAGGGCTTCGACTTCGGCATCGGCGTGCTGACGAAGACGCTCGCCCGGGACCGCACCGAGCGCCGGGTGCTGATCAACACGATCGGCCCCGTCTGGGACGGCAACGAGGTCTGGCTGATCACCGCGGCCGGCGCCACCTTCGCCGCCTTCCCCGACTGGTACGCGACCCTCTTCAGCGGTTTCTACCTGCCTCTCCTGCTGGTCCTGGTCTGCCTGATCGTGCGCGGCGTGGCCTTCGAGTACCGCCACAAGCGGCCCGAGGAGCGCTGGCAGCGCAACTGGGAACACGCCATCTTCTGGTGCTCGTTGCTGCCCGCCTTCCTGTGGGGCGCCGCCTTCGCGAACATCGTGCGCGGCGTTCCGATCGGGCCGGACAAGAACTTCACCGGCTCCGTGCTCGACCTGCTGAGCCCGTACGCGCTGCTCGGCGGCCTGTTCACGCTGGTGCTCTTCACCTTCCACGGCGCGGTGTTCGCCGCGCTCAAGACGACCGGCGACATCCGCCACCGCGCCCGGGCCCACGCCGCCCGGTACGGCCTGGGCGCCGCCGCCCTCGCCGTGGCCTTCCTGGGCTGGACGCAGGCGGACTCCGGCAACGGACGCAGCCTGGTCGCCCTGATCGTCGCCCTGGCCGGGCTGGCCGGCGCGCTGGTGATGAACCGACTGGGCCGGGAGGGCTGGGCGTTCACCCTGTCCGGGCTGGCTGTCGCCGCCGCCTTCGCGCTGGTTTTCCTGGCGCTCTTCCCGGACGTCATGCCCTCCTCCACGAACCCGGAATGGAGCCTGACCGTGACCGACGCCGCCTCCAGCCCGTACACGCTGAAGATCATGACGTGGGTCGCGGGCTTCATGACCCCCGTGATCCTCGCCTACCAGGCCTGGACGTACTGGGTGTTCCGCAAGCGGATCGGCACCCAGCACATCCCCGCCGCCCACTAGGCGGGCTCGGTGAAGCGCCGGTGCGTGATCGTGCCCCGAAGGGGGGCGGCTGTTACTCCCCCAGCTACCGCTGGGGGTGCCCCCAGGAGGTGCCCCCAGGAGGTGCCCCCAGCGGCTCCGCCGCGTGGGCGCGACCAGCCACGACGAGCCCGCAGCTGACGCACTGCCCCTCCCGCGGAGCGCTCAGGCCGCCGGACCAGAACGCCGGACCAGGACCGGACCCGAACGCCAGGAGACGCCACGATGAAGCCCGTCGACCCCCGGCTGCTGCGGTACGCCTCCGCGACCCGCGGCTTCCTGGCCGCCTCCGTCCTGCTCGGCCTCGCGGGCGCGGGCCTGGTCGTCGCGCAGGCGATGCTCATCGCCGACGTGGTGACCGGGGCGTTCCAGCACGGGCGCACGGCCGGGCAACTGGCCGTGCCGCTGGGCCTGCTGGCGGCCGCAGGGGCGGGGCGGGCCGTGGTGTCCTGGCTCACCGAGCTGACCGCGCACCGCGCGAGCGCGGCCGTGAAGTCCGAGCTGCGCAGGCGGCTGCTGGACCGGGCCACCCGGCTCGGTCCGGACGCCCCGGACACCGGTGAGCTGACCAGCCTGGCCACGCGCGGCGTGGACGCGCTCGACGCCTACTTCGCCCGCTATCTGCCGCAGTTGGGGCTCGCGGTCGTGGTGCCGGTCGCCGTGCTGGCACGTATCGTCTCCGCCGACTGGATCTCGGCGCTCGTCATCGTCCTCACGCTGCCGCTCATCCCCCTCTTCATGGCGCTCATCGGCTGGGTCACCCAGTCGCGCATGGACCGGCAGTGGCGCCTGCTCTCCCGGCTCTCCGGGCACTTCCTCGACGTCGTCGCCGGACTGCCGACGCTCAAGGTCTTCGGCCGCGCCAAGGCGCAGGCCGAGTCGATCCGGGCGATCACCGCCGACTACCGGCGGGCCACGCTGCGGACGCTGCGCATCGCCTTCCTCTCCTCCTTCGCCCTGGAACTGCTCTCCACCCTGTCGGTCGCGCTCGTCGCCGTCGGCATCGGCATGCGGCTCGTCAGCGGCGAACTCGACCTGCACACCGGGCTGATGGTCCTCGTCCTGGCGCCCGAGGCCTATCTGCCGCTGCGCCAGGTCGGCGCGCAGTACCACGCGGCGGCCGAGGGCCTGGCGGCCGCCGACCAGGTCTTCGCGGTGCTGGAGACCGAGCCGGCCGCGCAGGGCACGCTGCCGGCCCCGGACGCGCGCACGGCGGCGCTGACCGTCGAGCGGCTCGTGGTCCGCTACCCGGGCCGGGCCGAACCGGCCCTGGACGATGCCTCGTTCGAGGTGCGCCCGGGCGAGACGGTGGCGCTCGTCGGGCCGAGCGGCGCCGGCAAGTCGACGCTGCTGAACGTGCTGCTGGGCCTTGCCCGGCCCACGAGCGGGCGGGTCCTCGTCGGCGGTACCGATCTGTCATCGCTCTCCCCCGAAAGCTGGCGGAACCAGGTGGCCTGGGTCCCGCAACGGCCGCACCTCTTCGCCGGGACGGTCGCCGAGAACGTACGGCTGGCCAGGCCCGGCGCCACGGACGCGCAGGTGCAGCACGCACTGCGCGAAGCCGGTGCGCTCGACTTCGTCTCCATGCTGCCCGACGGCACTGACACCCGGCTCGGCGAGAACGGAGCAGGACTTTCCGCCGGGCAGCGCCAACGCGTCGCGCTGGCACGGGCGTTCCTGGCCGACCGGCCGGTCCTGCTGCTCGACGAGCCGACCGCGGCCCTCGACGGGGAGCACGAGGCGGCGGTGGTGGACGCGGTGCGCCGGTTGGCGGCGGGCCGCACCGTGGTCCTGGTCGTGCACCGCCCGGCGCTGCTCGCGGTGGCGGACCGGGTGATCCGGATCGCGCCGGGGGCCGCGCCCGCCCGCTCCTCCGGCCGGACCGGGGTGCAGGGTGCTGTTTCCGGGTCCTCCGGCCCTGCCGACGGTCCTGACGGTCCTGTCGGTGTGCACGGGGGCGTACAGGCGGGCACGCGCACCCCTGCGCGGAGCGCGAGCCCCCTGGCCCGGGTCCGGGCCGCGGGCAAGCCGTACCGCAACCGCCTGTCCCTCGCCCTCCTTCTCGGCACGCTGGCCCTGGGCAGCGCCATCGGCCTGATGGCGGTCAGCGGCTGGCTGATCTCCCGGGCCTCCCAGCAGCCCCCGGTGCTGTACCTGATGGTGGCCGTCACCGCGACCCGCACGTTCGGCATCGGCCGTTCCGTCTTCCGCTACGCCGAGCGCCTGGTCTCGCACGACGCGGTGCTGCGCATCCTGTCCGGCCTGCGCGTCGCGGTCTACGCACGGCTGGAGCGGCTGGCCCCCGCGGGGCTGCGCGAGACGCGGCGCGGCGACCTGCTGTCCCGTCTGGTGGCCGATGTGGACGCCCTGCAGGACTACTTCCTGCGCTGGCTGCTGCCGCTCGGCTCCGCCGTCGTCGTCGGGGCGGCCTCGGTGGGGTTCACCGCCTGGCTGCTCCCGGAGGCGGGCGCGGTGCTCGCTGCGGGGCTGCTGGTTGCGGGAGTTGCCGTGCCGGTGCTGTCGGGTGCGGTGGCGCGGCGTGCCGAGCGGCAGCTGGCGCCTGCGCGCGGCGAGTTGTCCACGCAGGTGGTCGATGTGCTGTCCGGCACAGCCGAGTTGACGGTCGCGGGCGCCCTGCCCGCTCGGCTGGAGCGGCTGGACGGTGTCGACAGCACGCTCACCCGTATCGCCCGTCGTGCCGCTGCGGCCACCGCGTTGGGCTCCGGCCTGTCGGCACTGGCCTGTGGCGTGACGGTGGCCGCTGCCGCCTGGACGGGCGTCCAGGCAGTGCACGACGGCCGCCTCGGCGGCGTCTGGCTGGCGGTGGTGGTGCTCACCCCGCTGGCCGCGTTCGAGGCCGTGGAGGGTCTGCCGCTCGCGGTGCAGTACAGGCAGCGGGTGCGGCGCTCCGCGGAGCGGGTGCAGGAGGTGCTGGACGCGCCCGAGCCGGTGCAGGACGGCACGGAGCCGGCGCCGCAGTCGCCGTTCCCGGTGCGTCTGACGGACCTGACGGTGCGGTACGCGGGACAGTCCGTACCCGCGCTCGACGGCTTCGCACTGGAGCTGACGGCCGGACGCCGGGTGGCCGTGGTGGGCCGGTCGGGAGCGGGCAAGTCCACGCTGGCGCAGGTGCTGTTGCGCTTTCTGGACGCGGAGGCCGGTGCGTACACGCTGGCCGGCCGTGCGGCGGCCCGCATGGACGGTGACGCGGTGCGGCGGCTGGTGGGCCTGTGCGCGCAGGACGCCCACATCTTCGACAGCTCCCTGAGGGAGAACCTGCGGCTCGCGCGTAAGGACGCGGGGGACGCCGAACTGCGTGAGGCACTGCGGGCGGCACGCCTGCTGGAGTGGGTGGACGGTCTTCCGCGCGGGCTGGACACGCTCGTCGGCGAACAGGGTGCGCGGCTGTCCGGCGGCCAGCGGCAGCGGCTCGCGCTGGCCCGGGCGCTGCTCGCGGACTTCCCCGTCCTGGTCCTGGACGAGCCGGCGGAACACCTCGACCTGGCCACTGCCGACGCACTGACCGCGGATCTGCTGACTGCCACGGAGGGCCGGACGACCGTGCTGATCACGCACCGGCTGGCGGGGCTGGAGGCGGTGGACGAGGTGGTCGTCCTGGAGCAGGGGCGGGCGGTGCAGCGGGGTCCGTACGGCGAGCTGGCCGCCGCCGAGGGGCCGTTCCGCCGGATGCTGGAGCGGGAACGGGCCGCGGACGCGCTGGGGGCGGCGGCGACGTCCGGGGCGTCCGGCGCGCCGTACACCGCCGACACCGTCCATCGGCCGCTTTCCATGGCAAAAGGTACTTATTAGGCTCAGGGCATGGCAGCCACGGCGCACTCCCCCGACCCGCAGGACTCCTCGGCCCCTCAGGGCGCGATGGACCCGCTGGCCATTGCCACGGAGGCCACCCGCAGCCTGCAGGGCATGTCGACGGAGCTCACCGCGCGCGTCCCGCAACTGCTGGAGGCCATGCGGTCCGTCGGCACCGGGCTGGAACTGCACAGCACGCTCGACCGCATCGCCGAGACGGCAGCCGAACTGGCCGATGCGCGCTACGCCGCCATCGGCGTCATCGACTCCACCGGCGAGGGCCTCGCGGACTTCATCACCCACGGGGTCACCCAGGAGCAGCGCGAGCGCATCGGCGCCCTGCCGGACGGACATCGAGGACTGCTGGGCGCGCTGATCCATCAGCCCGCCCCGGTCATGCTCGCCGACCTGTCCTCCGACCCGCGGTCCGCCGGCTTTCCGCCCCATCACCCGCCGATGCGCACCTTCCTGGGCGTACCGATCCGGGTCGAGGGCGAGATCTTCGGCAACCTGTATCTCACCGAGAAGCGCGGCGGCGGGGAGTTCAGCATCGCCGACCTGAACATGGTGAAGATCCTTGCCACGGAGGCGGGCATCGCGATCGGCAACGCGCGCGTGCACGACGAGAGCCGCCAGCGGATGCGCTGGATCGACGGCTCCGTCGCCGTGACCACGGCTCTGCTGTCGGGCAGCGACGCGGAGGACGCCCTGGCCGTCGTGGCCGAACAGGCGCGCAGGCTCGCCGACTCGGCCGCGGGCATCGTGCTGCTGCCGGACGACGAGGGCGGCCTGGAGATAGTGGCGGTCTCCGCGGAGGACCCGGCCGGACTGCTGGGGACGGTGATACCGCCGCACAGCCCGGTCGTGGGGCAACTGCTCGCCGGTGAGCCGGTGTTCATCGACGACTCCGCCACCGACCCGCGCATGGTCACGTCGGTCGCCCCGCTCTTCGGCCCGAGCATGCTGCTGCCGCTCAAGAGCGGCGACCGGGTGCTCGGCACGCTCGCCACGCCGCGGCGCCGCGGCGCCCGCAAGTACACCCCTGCCGAACGCAGACTGGCCGCTCAGTTCGCCGCACAGGCCGCTCTCGCACTCGTCCTCGCGGAGGCACAGCGCGACCGCGAACGGCTGGCCGTCTACGAGGACCGCGACCGCATCGCACGGGATCTGCACGACCTCGTCATCCAGCGGCTGTTCGCCACCGGACTGCTGCTGGAGAGCGCACAGCGCAAGGCGGCCGAACCGGACGTGCATGAGAAGGTCGGCCAGGCGGTGGACGAGCTGGACGTGACGATCCAGGAGATCCGCACGGCCATCTTCGCGCTGCAGCAGGAGCCGACCGAGGCGCCCGCCGGGCTGCGCACGCGCGTGCTGCGCGAGACCGGCACGGCCGCCGTGCCGCTCGGCTTCCACCCCTCGGTGAACTTCATCGGCCCGGTCGACGCCAAGGTCGGCGAACGCACCGGCAAGAACCTCGTCGCCGCCCTGCGCGAGGCCCTGTCCAACGCCTTCCGGCACGCACAGGCCACCCGGATCGACATCGTCGTCGACGTCACCGTCACGCTGCCGGACGGCCGGGAGGCGGTCCGGCTGACCGTGGCCGACGACGGGATCGGCATCCCGGAGGGCGGGCGCCGCAGCGGACTGCGCAACCTCGCCAAGCGGGCCGAGTCGCTGGGCGGCTCCAGCTCGTACGGGTCCGGGCTCGGGGCGGACGGGGGAGGGACCCGGGTGGTCTGGGAGGCGCCGCTGTAGGGCGGCTGCGGCGCAAGGGCCGGGGTTGCGCGGCGCGCCCCCGGTCGGCCGCACGCTCGTCCTCCGAACGGTCCTCTGCGCGGGCGCACCGGCGGGGTGCGAGCCAAGATCGCGTCCATGCGACACCGTCATCGTGTGTATCGCGGGGGAGCCGCCCTGTGCTCCCTGTGCGTGGTGGCCGCCCCGCTGTTCGGCTCGGGGCCGTCCGCCGCCGACGGAGCTGCGGCGCGGGTGCCTCAGATCGGCTCCGAACTGTTCCGGCTGACCCAGGAGGCGGGCCGTGCGCGGCTGCGGTACGAGCGCAGCCTGCGTGCGGCGAGGGAACAACGCCTGGAGGCCGACAAGGCGGCCCAGTTGCTGCACGGGCAGCGGATCGTGGCGGACGCGCTGCACGACGACGTCGGCGCCGTGGCCCGTGCGCAGTACCGCACCGGAGGTTTCACCGTCCCGGCCGGCGCGGCCGGGGCCGAGGATCCCTTCGAACTGCTGGACGTCCAGTCCGCCGAGGCGGGCCGGCGCACCCTGCTGGCCCGGATGCTGACCGAGGCGGACGACCGGAGCCGTTCCCTGGCGGCCCAGGAGAAGTCGTCCGCCGCCTCCTGGCGCACGCTCGAGGCCGACGCCGGGCGGCTGGGCGAGGAGAAGCGCGTGGCGGAGGACCGGCTTGCGAACGCGCGCAGCGAGTTGGACGGCATGGCGGAGAGCGCCGTGCGCACCGGCAGCTGCGTGCCGATGGAGCGTCCCTCCGTCCAGGGCGGCGAGGCGGACCCGGACGCCGGCCGGCCGGGCGCGGAGATCTCGCCGAGCGGCTGGACGCGGCCGGTGGTCTCCTACGAGCTGTCGGCCGGGTTCGGCGGCACCGGCGCCAACTGGCAGAGCGGGCACACCGGTCAGGATTTCGCCGTCCCCATCGGCACACCGGTGCGCGCGGTCGGCGCCGGGACGGTGGTGGCGGCCGGGTGCGGCGGGGCGTTCGGCATGAGCCTGGTGATCCGGCACGACAACGGCTGGTACTCCCAATATGCCCATCTGTCCGCGGTGTTCGTGGCACCGGGGCACCGGGTGCGCGCGGGCGAGTGGATCGGGCTCTCCGGGACCACCGGCAACTCCACCGGCCCGCACCTGCACTTCGAGATCCGCACGACACCCGAATTCGGCTCTGCGGTCGAGCCGTTGGAGTGGCTGCGCTCGCACGGGGTGCACGTGTGATGCCGCTCGGTCGACGCGCTGCCTACGCGCGCGTGCTACGTCAGACCGTGCAGCAACTGCTCGATGACGAGGGCGACTCCGTCCTCGGTGTTGGCGGCCGTGCGGTTCGTGCAGGCCGCCAGTACTTCGGGGTGCGCGTTCGCCATGGCGTAGGACGTGCCCGCCCAGGTGAGCATGTCCAGGTCGTTCGGCATGTCCCCGAACGCCACGACCTCTTCCGGGGAGATGCCGCGCTCGGCACAGCACCGGGCCAGCGTGCTGGCCTTGCTCACGCCCGCACCGCTGATCTCCAGCAGGGCGGTCGGGCTGGAGCGGGTGACGCAGCCGTGGTCGCCGGCCGCCGTGCGGGCCAGGGCGAGGAACTCGTCGGGGCCGAGCACCGGATGGAAGGCGAGCAGCTTGACGATCGGGCCCGGCCGGCCGTCGGTACCGGTCAGCAGCGCCTCGGCGGAGGGGACGACCGTGGCGGAGTCGAGCTGGAACGGCGGGTAGTGCGGCTCGTAGTGGAGGCCGGTGGTGCACTCGACGGCGAACGAGGCACCGGGGGCCGCGGCCCGTACGGCCTGTACGACCGCGAGCGCGGCGGCCGTCTCCAGCGGGCGGACCTCCAGGAAACGGCCGCCGTCGCGGAGGTCGACGACCACCGCCCCGTTGGCGCATATCGCCAGGCCGTGACCGTGCACGTGCTCGCTGACGACGTCCATCCAGCGGGCCGGGCGGCCGGTGACGAAGAAGACCTCGATGCCCGCCTCCTCGGCGGCGGCCAGGGCCGCGACGGTGCGCTCGGACACCGTCTTGTCGTCGTGCAGCAGTGTGCCGTCGAGGTCGGTGGCGATCAGCCTGGGAGTGACGGCGGCTGCTCTCCGGCGCGTGGCCGGCGTCTCGGGCTGCTCGATAGCTGAAGTCACGGTCCCATTCTCGGTCACGGGGCGGGCGCGGGCGCACGGGCGTTCGGAGGGCGGGTGCGGGTACGGGCCGTGCGATGGCGCCGGGTGCCTTCCCCGGGGCGCCGGCCGTGACACGCGCCCGCCATAGGCACCCGTCATATCCGGCTGGCACCGGACACCCTCCGGGGGCCGGATGTCCGACCCTGCCCGTAGGCTCGGTGTCATGCGACTGAGCACCGTGATCCTTCCCGACCGCCGCTGGTCCGAGGGCGGCCGTGCGTCCTGGCAGCGGGCCGAGGAGCTGGGCTTCCACACCGCGTACACCTACGACCACCTGTCCTGGCGCAGCTTCCGGGACGGCCCGTGGTTCGGCGCGATACCGACGCTGACGGCCGCGGCGGCCGCCACCTCCCGGCTGCGCCTCGGCACCCTGGTGACCTCCCCCAACTTCCGCCACCCGGTCACGCTCGCCAAGGAGCTCATCTCCCTGGACGACATCTCCGGAGGCCGGATCACGCTGGGCATCGGCGCCGGGGGCAACGGCTTCGACGCCACGGCGCTGCTCAAGGAGGAGCAGCAGCCCTGGACGCCGCGCGAGCGCGCCGACCGCTTCGCCGAGTTCGTCCCGCTGCTGGACCGCCTGCTCACCGAGGACGTCGTCTCGCACGACGGCGAGCACTACTCCGCGACCGAGGTCCGCAACATCCCCGGCTGCGTGCAGCGCCCCCGGCTGCCCTTCGCCGTCGCGGCCACGGGCCCGCGCGGCATGCGCCTCGCCGCGCGGTACGGGCAGGCCTGGGTGACCACGGGCGACCCGAAGATCGCCGAGACGGGCACCCCGGAGCAGTCCCGGGCCGCGGTCGCCGGACAGATCGAGCGGCTCGGCGAGGCCTGCGACCGGGCGGGCCGGGACGTCTCCGGCATGCACAAGGTGCTGCTGACGGGCTTCGCCCCGGAGCGGCCGCTGGAGTCCTTCGACGCGTTCACCGACTTCGCGGGCCGCTACGCGGAGCTGGGCATCGACGAGATCGTGCTGCACTGGCCGATAGCCGATTCGATCTTCGAGGCGGACACGGCGGTGTTCGAGAAGGTCGCGACGGAGGGCGCCCCGTAGGGGCGCGGGGCTCTGCCGAATTTGCGGCTCCGCCGCGTGGGCGCGACCAGCCACAGCCGGCCTGCAGTCGAAGAACGGCTGAGCACTTGGCCCCGGCTTTACGCCGTAAAGAGGCGCCGCGAGGGAGAATCGGGGCAGAGGCACCTACTGGGGGCACGGTTCGCAGAGCCTTGGAGGTTCCCCATGCAAGGCACTCGCTTCGCTCCCGACCGGGGGCTGGCCACGCGCATGGTGAGCACGATGTTCTTCATCGGGCTGCTCTACGTCGTCTTCGTCGGCGTGCTGATGGTGCTGCTGCGCGGGGCCTGGCCGATGGTCCTGCTCCTCGCGGGCGGCCTGTTCGTGGCGCAGTTCTGGTTCAGCGATCGCATCGCGGCCTTCGGCATGGGAGCCCGTGAGGTCACCCCGGAGCAGGCGCCCGAACTGCACGGCGCCGTCGACCGGTTGTGCGCGCTCGCGGACATGCCCAAGCCGCGGGTGGCGATCGCCGACAGCGACGTGCCGAACGCCTTCGCCACCGGCCGCAGCCGGAAGAACTCGGTGGTGTGCGCGACGACGGGGCTGCTGCGCAGGCTGGAGCCGGAGGAGCTGGAGGGCGTGCTGGCGCACGAGCTCTCCCACGTGGCCCACCGCGACGTGGCGGTGATGACCATCGCCTCGTTCCTGGGCGTGCTGGCCGGTCTCATCACCCGGATCGGGCTGTGGGGAGGCTTCCGCCGGGTCGGCGGCCGTGACAGCAACACCGCGATCGTCATGATGCTGATCCCGCTCATCAGCGCCGTCGTCTACGCGATCAGTTTCCTGCTCACCAGGATGCTCTCCCGCTACCGCGAGCTGTCCGCCGACCGCGCCGCCGCGCTGCTGACGGGCCGGCCCTCGGCGCTGGCCTCCGCGCTCACCAAGGTCACCGGGCAGATGGCCCGGATCCCCACGCGCGACCTGCGGCAGGCCGAGCCGTTCAACGCCTTCTACTTCGCGCCCGCATTCTCCAAGGACAGCCTGGGCAGGCTGCTGTCCTCCCATCCGACGCTGGAACAGCGGCTGGAGCAGCTCGGCCGGATCTCGGCGGAGCTCGGGCGCGGCTGACGAGGGGTTCCGGCCGTCGACTTCCGGCGTCCGGCTGACAAGGAGTGGTGATCCGTGGGCCTTCTGGACGTCATCCTCGGCCGCAGCAAGCCGGTCCGTCCGGACCTCGACCAGCTCTTCGGCCTGCCTTCCGCCGCCGTCACCCTCCAGGCGGGCGCCGGTTTCACGCCGACCGGGCTGGGCTCGGTCTGCTTCGCGAGCGTGGAGGGCGGGGCGTTCGCCCGAATCCAGCAGGACGTACGGGACCTGCTGGACGCCGACGCCGAACGGGGCGGAGCGCCGGTGGAGTTCAGCGGGGACGGCTACGGCTACACCTGGCTGCTTGCGCGCCGGCCGGCCGACGACCCCGCCGCCCTGGTCAACGACCTGCACGCGGTCAACACCCTGCTGCAGGAAGGCGGTTTCGGGCCGCAGCTGCTCTGCTCGCTGATGGGGTTCCGGGACGCCGGACAGCGGTCCCTCGCGCTCGTCTACCTCTACAAGCGCGGTACGTTCTACCCCTTCGCGCCCGTGGCGGGCGGCGGCGACAAGCGGGACAGCGCCCTGGAACTCCAGGTGCGGGCACTGCTGGAGAACGACCTCCGTATCGAGCAGGACCTGTCCCGGTGGTTCCCGGTGTGGGGCGCCCCCGGGCTGTGAACCCCGCCGGTTCCGTCCCGGTTCAGCGGGTGATGCTGCTGAGCCAGTGCGTCATGCCGCTGCCGTACGCCATGGTGACGACTTCCTTGTAGGTGATGTCGCCGGGCAGGGGCACGATGAGCCGGGCGAAGGGCGGATACCAGGTGGTCTTCACCCGGGCGCGGCGCGCCAGGACGGCATCAAGGAACGCCGGGGCGTGCGCGGTGGGGACGTCGTGGAACGTGATGCCGTCCACGGTGATGTGACTGTCGCCCTCGGAGAAGACCTGGATCTCGATCTCCGGGCTCCCGGGCAGCTCGATCAGGGCCTCGTGCGGCAGCGAGCCGTCCTCGTCGGTGACCGCGAACGCGCCCGCCGCGCTGCGGCGCGCGGACTGGTCGGCGCCGACGGCGTGTTCGACGAGGAACTCACGGCCGTGCCGGTCCGCGGTCTCGCGGAGGGCCGTGACGGCGGCTTCGGTGCTGGGGAACGGCGGCAGGCCGACGCTGTGCTCCATACCGGCCGATCCTGCCCCAGGAGGCCCGTGGAGGGCCAATGACCTCAGCTTTTTCCGGCCTCGGCCGCTGTCGCCCCGCCGAGCTGCTCGGCCGCCCACCGGGCCCACTCCTCCTGCATGGCGCTGAGGCGGAGTCCGTACTCCAGGGCCAGGCGGCCGTTGACGGACAGCGGGCCGTCGTCCCACTCGACCGCTTCTTCCACCTGCTCGAGCTCGGCGCGCAGCGAGGCGGCGCGCTCGGCTTCGGTGGAGAGGTAGGTGACGGCCTCCAGCGGCGTGAGCAGGTCGAGGAAGAAGACCCGCAGCAGCATCTCGCTGCGGCGCGACCGGTCCGGCCGGGTCCCGGCGAGCCAGTGGCGCAGCTCGGCGCGGCCCTCCGGGGTGATTGCATACTCCTTGCGGCCGCGGGGGCCCTCCGCCGCGACCTCCAGCAGCCCGGCCTTCGCGAGCTTGCCCAGCTCGCCGTAGACCTGGCTCTGGGTGGCCGGCCACACGTTGGTGAGCGAGGTCTCGAACCGCTTCATCAGGTCGTATCCGCTGGCGGGGCGCTCTGCCAGCAGGCCCAGCATCGCGTGTCTCAGGCTCATGACCCCAGACTACATTCCAGTCTTGACACGTCAAGGTTGGACCTTCTAATTTTGACATGTCGGCAGTGGAAGGTCGACGGTACGGCCCGAGTGCGGGCGTGGCGCCCGTTCCATCGGCTTGTGGGGGGCCTCTCATGAACTACGTGAACTATCTGCGCGGCTTCATTCCCTGGATCGCGTTCGCCGTCGTGTCCGCGGCGGGCTGGCGGTGGGCCGCCGCCACGGCGTTCGTCGTCGGCGTGGCACTGCTGGTCGCGCAGCGCCGGGAGGGGGTGACGGCGGACTCGCTGATCCTGGAGTACAGCACGCTCGTGTACTTCGCCGCGCTGACCGCCCTGGCCTTCTCCCTCCCGCACAGCGGCCTGCGGCACTACGGCGGGGCCATGTCGTTCGGCTGGCTCGCCCTCACGGCCTCGGCGACGCTCGCCGTCGGCAGCCCCTTCACCACCGGCATAGCCAAGCGGCAGACCCCGCCCGAGGTCTGGGACCACCCGGTGTTCCGCCGGATCAACGTGGTGATCACCGCCGTATGGGCCGGCGCCTTCACGCTGACGGCCGTGGCGCTGGCCGCCATCACCGCCGCCGGGCTCGGCAGCGGTGTCTCCGTCCCGGTCCAGGTCGCCGGCTTCGCCCTGCCTGCTCTGTTCACCGCTCGCTACCCTGAGCGAGTCCGAGCGCGGGTCCGGGCCCAGGCCGCCAACGCGGCACAGTAGAAGCGAAGTTCGACCGTACGCCGCACGTCACACGCTGCACGAGCACCGTCCCGGCGACCGATCGCCGACCAGCGCACGCGACCCCGCAGGACTCCCAGGAGGTCCGCACCATGACGACCGCACCCGCACACCTTGCCGGGAACTTCGCCCCGGTGAGCAGAGAACTGACCGCCCACGACCTCCCGGTCACCGGAGCGATCCCGCCCGGACTCACCGGCTGGTACGTGCGCAACGGCCCCAATCCGCACGAAGCGGCCTCCGCCCACTGGTTCTTCGGCGACGGCATGATCCACGGGGTCCGCCTGGAGGGCGGCCGTGCCACCTCCTACCGCAACCGCTGGGTCCGCACATCGAGCTTCACCCACGACGCCCCCATACGCGACAAGGACGGACGCCGCGATCTCGCCGCAGGGCGTGCCAACACCCATGTGGTGCGGCATGCGGGGCGCACACTCGCCCTGGCCGAATGGTCCTTCCCCTATGAACTGGACTTCAGGCCGGGGCAGGAGCTGGGGACCGTCGGCCCGCACGACTTCGGCGGGCGGCTGAACACCCCGATGACCGCTCACCCCAAGACCTGTCCGGACACCGGAGAGCTGCACTTCTTCGGGTACGGCGCACTAGAGCCGCCCTATCTGACCTATCACCGTGCCGACGCCGAGGGCGAGTTGACCGTCAGCCGGTCCGTCGACGTGCCCGTGCCCACGATGATGCACGACTTCCATCTCACCGCCCGCCACGTCGTCTTCATGGATCTGCCCGTGGTCTTCGACCGGGACCGCACCGGGAAGCCGGGTGGCGGGCTGCCCTTCGTCTGGGATCCCGGCCACGGGGCCCGGCTCGGCGTGCTGCGCCGCGACGATCCGCACGGGGAGATCCGCTGGCTGCCGATCGATCCCTGCTACGTCTTCCACGCGCTCAACGCCCATGACGAGAGCGATGCCGACGGTGAGCGGATCGTGCTCCACGTGGTCCGCTACTCGCACTTCGGGACCGCCGGGCCCGGGCCTGCCGCGCCGGAGCTGTGGCGCTGGACGGCCGACCTGACCCGGGGCACGGTGACCGAGGAGCAACTGGACGACCGGCCAGCGGAGTTCCCCCGCATCGACGACCGGCTGGCCGGGCTTGCCGCGCGGTACGGCCATGCCACCGTCGCCGCGGGGCCCGGGATCGGTGCCGTGCCGGGCGAGCTGCTGCGCTACGACCTGCTCACGGGGTCGGTCGCACGGCATGCGCTCGGTCCCGGCCGCACGCCCTCCGAGGCGGCGTTCGCACCTGCGGACGACCGGCCCGGCGGGCCCGGGTGGCTGCTGATGTACGTGCATGATGCCGCCACCGATACGAGTGACCTCGTCATACTCGACGCGGACGACGTCGGCGCAGCGCCCGTGGCCACCGTGCACCTGCCGCAGCGTGTGCCGCACGGCTTCCACGGCAACTGGCTGCCGGACTGCTGACCGGGCACCGCCTCAACTGCGGTCGGCCAGCGCGTCCATGGTGCGGGCCTGCACCTCGCGCTCCGCGGCGGCGGCTATGAACGCCTCGGTGCGCTCCGGCTCCGGCCCGACCAGGGCCCGCACGGCGTGGACGGTGCGGCGGGGGAGCCGCACCGGTTCCACGGCGGGGCCGGGGGCGGAGGGGACGGCGGCCGGGGTGGTCCGAGAGGGGTGCTCGGCCGGGGACGCCGGCGTCGGGGCCGGAGGCGTGGCTGTCTCCGCTGCCTCCGCTCCCTCCGTCGCCGTCTCGTCGAGGTGGCTGCGGAGGTAGCGGGTGGCCAGGGTCCGCATGGCGCGGGCCAGTTCGGCATCGACGGTCTGCTGGGCGAGTGGGCGCAGCCGTCGCACCAGGGCGGCGGCCTCGGCGGCCTCCTCGTCGGAGGGCGGGTGGCCGAGGTACTGCCCGAAGACGTGCTCGGTGGTGAAGTCGAGGAAGCGGCCGGCGATGTGCTCGACCTGGATGCGCAGTTCGCGGAGGTGACCGGAGATGGCGGGCAGCGGCACCCCGGCCGCGTGCAGTTCGGCGGCGACGGCCAGTTCCTGGGGGCTGGGTACGAGGAAGGTGTCCAGGGCGTCCGGCAGCCGCTCCAGGACGCCGAGTTCCACGGCTTCGGCCACCGCCTCGTCGTTGTGCGCCCCGCCGAACCTGTCGTTCAGCTCCGCGCGCGTGATCCGGCCGGCCTTCTCGTCGGACCAGGGGCCGTCGACCTCGGCCACCAGTCCGAGGATCCCGCCGAGCCCACGGCCCGCGTCCCAGGCCTCCAGCAACTCCTTGATGCTGGCCAGGGTGTAGCCGCGCTCCAGGAGGCCGGCGATCTGGCGGAGCCGGTTCAGGTGGCCTTCGCCGTAGACGTTGGCCCGGCCGCGCCGCTCCGGTTTCGGCAGCAGTCCGCGGTCCTGGTAGGCGCGGATCGTGCGGACCGTGGCGCCGCTGCGGTGGGCCAGGTCCTCGATCCGGTACTCGGCGGGGTGGTCGGTCAAGGGTGTTGCTCCTTACGAAAGGGCTGCCCGGCCCAGGGCACCCGCGGCGGTCCGGGCCGCGGGGGAGGTCGCCAGGTAGTCGACGGCCCTGCGCAGCGACCCCTCCTGCGAGGGATGGTACGACCGTCGGCAGTAGCGGGGCACGGCGCGGCCCAGCTCGCGCCAGGACGGCAGAAGTCCCTTGGCCGCGGCCTTGTTGTGCTCGCGCAGCGAGTAGCGCAGCCGGCCCGCCAGCACGGGGTCGTGCCGGATGAGGTAGCGCGCGCCCCAGGCCCACAGGTAGAGGAGCACGGGGGCGGTGACGGCCATGCCCAGCAGCCGGCGGGCGTAGCGGGCGGTGTCCTCGCCGCCGCAGTGCTCGTACATGTCGAAGGCCACCGCCCGGTGTTCGACCTCCTCGGCGCCGTGCCAGCGCAGCAGGTCGAGCATCACCGGGTCGGGGTCGGCCCGGTCGAGCTCCTCCGCCCGCAGGACCCAGTCGCCCAGCACGGCCGTGAACTGCTCGACCGCGGCGATCACCGAGAGCCGGAAGCGCAGCCACTCGCGCTCGGTGAGAGGCAGCCCGAACGGGGGCTTCTCGCCGAGCAGGACGTCGAAGAGGAAGTCCACGTGCCGGGTGTACGGGCCGGTGTCCAGGCCCTGTTCGGCCAGGTGGGTCAGGACGTAGGAGTGCTGCACGCTGTGCGTGGCCTCCTGGCCCATGAAGCCCTTGACGTCCTTGAGGAGCTCCTCGTCGCGGACGAGCGGGAGGGCCTCCTTGAAGACCTTGACGAACCAGCGCTCCCCCGCGGGCAGCAGCAGGTGCAGCACGTTGATCACGTGGGTGGCGGTGGGCTCGTCCGGTATCCAGTGCAGCGGCGTCTCCTGCCAGTCGAAGGAGACCCTTCTGGGGGCGATGCGGTAGCTCATGGCTCTGCCTCTACGTTCTGCCTCTACAGCTTCGGCTCGATGCGGGCGAGTGCACGGCGCACCCGCGGGGTGAAGCGGGACAGGAAGCGCAGTCCGTGCGCCTCGGGGGTCACGGGCACCACGGCCCGGTCGTGGAGCACGGCCTGCAGGACGGCGTCGGCCACCTTCTCCGGCGGGTAGTTGCGCAGGCCGTACAGCTTGGCCGAGCTGGCGCGGCGGCGCTGCTGCTCCTCCTCGGAGACCCCGGTGAACCGGGCGGTGGTGGTGATGCCGGTGTTGACGATGCCCGGGCAGATCGCGGAGACCCCGATGCCCTGTCCGGCCAGTTCGGCGCGCAGGCACTCGCTGAGCATCAGCACCGCCGCCTTGGAGGTGCTGTAGGCGGCGAGGGCCCGGGACGGCTGGAAGGCCGCGGCGGAGGCGGTGTTGACGATGTGGCCGCCCTGGCCGCGCTCGGCCATCTGGCGGCCGAAGGTCCGGCAGCCGTGGATGACGCCCCACAGGTTGACGTCCAGGACCCGCCGCCAGTCCTCGGCCGAGGTGTCCATGAACGTCCCGGAGAGCCCTATGCCGGCGTTGTTGACGAGCACGTCCACCACGCCGTACTCCGCGGCGACCTTGGCGGACAGCTTCTCCATCGCCTGCTCGTCCGCGACGTCGGCGCACTCGCCCCACGCCTCGGGCGCCCCGACCAGCCGGGCCAACTCGGCCGTGCGGGCGGCCCCTTCGGCGTCCCGGTCGACCGCCACGACCCGGGCGCCCGCCTCCGCGAAGGCGAAGGCCGTGGCCCGTCCGATGCCTCCGGCCGCGCCCGTCACCAGCACCAGGCGGCCGCCGAAGCGCTCCGCGTACGGCCCCTTCGCGGCCGGTGTGCGCGCCGCCGGTGCGCCGGCCCCGTCCTTGCTGCCCTCCTGCGCCGTGACGAACTCTGCGAGCCACGCGGCCAGTTGGTCCGGCCGGGTGCGCGGCACCCAGTGCTGCCCCTCCAGGGTGCGCCGCACGAGCTGCGGTGCCCACCGCTCCAGGTCGTCGTAGAGGTGCTGCGAGAGGTAGCGGTCGCCGGTCGGGACGATCAGCTGGACCGGGACGTGGGCGTAGGCGTCGGGGCGCGGGCGGCGCAGTCGGGAGCGCACGTTGTCGCGGTACAGCCAGGCGCCGTGCGCGGCGTCGGAGGGCAGGGAGCCGGTGGGATAGCCGTCGGCGGGGAGCCGCTCCAGCCGCTCCAGGATGCGCGGCCAGCGGGCGCCGAGCGGGCCGCGCCAGGCCGCCTCCGGCAGCCGGGGGGTGTGCAGCGCGTAGACGTACCAGGAGCGGGCGCCCTGGCCGAGCAGCTGGGCGGCCCGGCGCGGGGTGGGCCGGGCGGCACGCCGGTTCAGCCAGTGCCCGAAGTGGTCGAGGGAGGGGCCCGAGATGGAGGTGAAGGAGGCGATGCGCCCCTCCGTGCGGGCGACAGTGGCGAACTCCCAGCCCTGCACCGAGCCCCAGTCGTGCCCGACCAGGTGCACCGGGACGTCCGGGCTCACCGCGTCCGCCACGGCCAGGAAGTCGTCCGTCAGCTTCTCCAGGGTGAAGCCCCCGCGCAGGGGCTGCGGTGCCGTCGAGCGGCCGCAGCCGCGCACGTCGTAGAGCACCACGTGGAAGCGGTCCTGCAGGCGCAGCGCGACCTTCTCCCACACCTCCTTGCTGTCCGGATATCCGTGCACCAGCACCACGGTCGGCTGTGCCGCATCGCCCAGCTCCGCGACGCACAGCTCGATCCCGCCCGTGCGCACCCGGCGCTCGCGCGCTCCTGCCAGGCCCCGGTTCATGCGGCTCTCCCCTCCTGTCCGCGCCGCACGTGCGGCAGATCGTCGTCCAGCCAGAACGCGCTCTCCTGCGGATCCCGGGAGTCGGTGACCACCAGGAGCTCCTCGAACTTCGCGCCCGTGCCCCGGAAGCCGAGGTGCGGCTCCACCGCCCACAGGCCCGGCTGCGGCGGATGGTCCGAGAAGCGGTACGGGCTCCACAGCGGCGACCAGCCCTCGCGGTGGCCGTGGAGTGCGTCGGAGGCCAGGCCCTTGAGCGACTGCGTGCCGAACCCGAACACGTGCGGCGACCAGCGGCGCTCGCGCACCCGGTCCACCTTGTGCGCGATCACGCCGAACGGATAGGCGCGGTGCCGGTTGGCGTATCCCTGGCGGATCATGAGGCGGTCCACGTCCGCGTAGATCTCGCGCAGCGGCCTGCGCTCGCGCACCTCGCGCAGGATCAGCTCGCGGTGCGCGCCGAGGTCGGCCATGAGCCGGTCGTGCAGGGGGTTCGGGCCGAGGCAGCCCGAGTAGCCGATGTCGGCCGTGAAGCCCCGGTGGACCGGCGCCATGTCGAGGATGAACGGCATCCCCGGCTCCAGCCGCCGCCCGGTGGGGAAGAACTGCAGCGGCACCCGGAAGCCGGTGAAGGCCGTGCGGTCGCCGAACCAGGCGAACGGCAGGTGGAACCAGTCCCGCACGCCGCGCCGGCGCAGCCACTCGCGCTGCATCCGGGCCGCCTCCCGCTCCGTCACGCCCGGGCGGAGCTGCGCGGCGACCTCCTCCGCGCACGCATACGCCAGGCGCTGCACCTCCCGGAAGCCGCCGAGCTCCCCGGCCCCCGGCCCGGTCCGCGCCCGGGGGCTCCCGGGCGCTCCCACCACAGCCGTCATGCCCACCCTCCGTTCTCCCGGACGAACCCCGAAGCCACGTCCGCAAGTTGACACTGATGAATGTGACAATGTCCGGCGGCTGCGTCAAGACCCCCGGGCATCCCTGTGGAAAACCCTGGCGCACCGCCACCTCGGGGGTCCTCCCCCTCCTTTCAGCCCCCGTTCCCGGGGCCGTGTCAGACCCGAGGACTACACGCATCCCACCATCAGGTCTGACGACGTCTGTGGCCCGCGCCACTACCGTCGAAGAGTGACTGTGATCGCCACCGAAAGCCTCAGCAAGCGGTTCCCCCGGGTGACCGCCCTTGACCGGCTCTCCGTCGACATCGGTCCGGGAGTGACCGGACTGGTGGGGGCGAACGGAGCCGGCAAGTCCACATTGATCAAGATTCTGCTGGGCCTCTCGCCGGCCACCGAGGGCCGCGCCGAGGTGCTCGGCCTCGACGTCGCCACCCGGGGCGCGGAGATCCGCGAGCAGGTCGGCTACATGCCCGAGCACGACTGCCTGCCGCCCGACGTCTCGGCCACCGAGTTCGTCGTCCACATGGCCCGCATGTCCGGCCTGCCGCCCACCTCGGCCCGCGAGCGCACGGCCGACACCCTGCGCCACGTGGGTCTCTACGAGGAGCGGTACCGCCCCATGGGGGGCTATTCGACGGGCATGAAGCAGCGGGTCAAGCTGGCCCAGGCGCTCGTCCACGACCCGAAGCTGGTCCTGCTGGACGAGCCCACCAACGGCCTCGACCCGGTCGGCCGGGACGACATGCTGGGCCTCATCCGGCGCGTCCACACCGACTTCGGCATCTCGGTGCTGGTCACCTCCCACCTGCTCGGCGAGCTGGAGCGCACCTGCGACCACGTCGTCGTCATCGACGGCGGCACACTGCTGCGCTCCTCCTCCACCAGCGACTTCACCCGTGACTCCGGCTCGCTCGCGGTCGAGGTCACCGACTCCGACGCCGTCCCCGACGGCACAGGCGCGCTGGCCGCCGCCCTGGCCGCCGCGGGCCTGACCGTGCAGCCGGCCGGCCGCACCGGCGAGTACGCCGCCGCTGGCTCCGGCCACGTCCTGCTCGTCGACATCGCGGGCGAGGAGACGTACGACACCGTGCGCGACGCCGTCGCCGGACTCGGCCTCGGCCTGGTCCGCATGGAACAGCGCCGGCACCGCATCGCCGAAGTCTTCCGGACCGACGAGCAGCCACAGCAGACGCACGCCTGGGGCGCCGCCCCGCAGGAGAGGGGCAGCACCGATGCCGCCTGAGACCGCAGCCGCACCCGTGCCCCCCGCACCGGACGTCATCCACAACATCGGCTACCGCAGCTACGGCGGCGCCCGGCTCGGCCGCGCCTACGCCCGCCGCTCGCTCTACTCCCAGAGCCTGCGCGGCGCCTACGGCCTCGGCCGCTCGGCGAAGTCCAAGATCCTGCCGATGCTGCTGTTCGCCGTGATGTGCGTGCCCGCCGCGATCGTCGTGGCCGTCGCCGTCTTCACGAAGATGAACCACCTGCCCCTGGAGTACACGCGCTACGCGATCTACCTCCAGGCGGTCATCGGCCTGTTCCTCGCCGCCCAGGCACCGCAGTCGGTCTCCCGGGACCTGCGGTTCAAGACCGTGCCGCTGTACTTCTCCCGGCCGATCGAGCGCGTCGACTACGTGGTGGCCAAGTTCGCCGCCATGGCCACCGCCCTGTTCGTCCTCACCGCCGCACCCCTGGTGATCCTCTACGCGGGCGCCCTGCTCGCCAAACTCGACTTCGTCGACCAGACGAAGGGCTTTGCACAAGGACTGGTCTCCGTGGCACTGCTCTCCCTCCTCTTCGCCGGCCTCGGCCTGGTGGTCGCCGCGCTCACCCCGCGCCGCGGCTTCGGCGTCGCCGCCGTCATCGCCGTGCTGACCATCTCCTACGGCGCGGTCAGCACCGTCCAGGGCATCGCGCTCAACACCGACAACACCCAGATCATCAGCTGGCTCGGCCTCTTCTCGCCGATCACCCTGATCGACGGCGTGCAGACGGCGTTCCTCTCCTCCTCCACCGCCTTCCCCGGCGGTCACGGCCCGGGCGCCGGAGCCGGGGTGGTCTACCTCCTGGTCCTCCTCGCCGCCGTGGCGGGCTCGTACGGCCTGCTGATGGCGCGCTACCGGAAGGCGGGGCTGTGATGACCACGATCCACATCGACAACGTCTCGCGCTGGTTCGGCAACGTCGTCGCCGTCAACGACGTCTCCATGACGATCGGCCCCGGTGTCACCGGACTGCTCGGCCCCAACGGCGCCGGAAAGTCCACCCTCATCAACATGATGGGCGGCTTCCTCGCCCCCTCCACCGGAACGGTCACCCTGGACGGTCAGACCGTCTGGCGCAACGAGCAGATCTACCGGCACATCGGCATCGTCCCCGAGCGCGAGGCGATGTACGACTTCCTGACCGGCCGGGAGTTCGTCCGGGCCAACGCCGAGCTGCACGGCCTGGGCGCGGCGGAGGCCCAACGGGCGCTTGCCACGGTCGAGATGGAGTACGCACAGGACCGCAAGATCTCCACGTACAGCAAGGGCATGCGGCAGCGCGTGAAGATGGCCTCCGCGCTGGTGCACCAGCCGTCCGTCCTGCTGCTCGACGAGCCGTTCAACGGGATGGACCCGCGGCAGCGCATGCAACTGATGGACCTGCTGCGCACGATGGGCGCCGAGGGCCGCACCGTGCTGTTCTCCTCCCACATCCTCGAAGAGGTCGAACAGCTCGCCGCCCACATCGAGGTGGTCGTCGCCGGACGCCACGCCGCGTCGGGCGACTTCCGCAAGATCCGCCGGCTGATGACCGACCGCCCGCACCGCTACGTCGTACGCTCCAGCGACGACCGCGCCCTCGCCGCGGCGCTCATCGCCGACCCGTCGACCGCAGGCATCGAAGTGGACGTCAAGGAAGGCGCGTTGCGCATCCAGGCCGTCGACTTCGGCCGCTTCACCGAGCTCCTGCCGCGCGTCGCCCGCGCGCACGGCATCCGGCTGCTGACGGTTTCCCCGTCCGACGAGTCGCTCGAATCGGTCTTCTCCTACCTCGTCGCGGCCTGAAAGGAGCCACCCCGTGTTCAACAGCACTGTCGCCCGGCTCACTTACCGGGCCGTCCTCGGCCGTCGCCGCGCCCTGATCCTCTTCGCGCTGCCCGCACTGCTGATCGCCCTGTCGGCCCTCGTGCGCGCCCTGACGGGCGCGGACGACCAGACAGCCGTCAACGTCCTGGGCGGCTTCGCACTCGCCACCATGGTGCCGCTGATCGGCGTCATCGCAGGAACGGGCGCGATCGGTCCGGAGATCGACGACGGCTCGGTGGTCTACCTGCTGGCCAAGCCCGTCAAGCGGTCGACGATCACCATCACCAAGCTGATCGTGGCGATCGGGGTCACGGTGGCCTTCTCGGCGATCCCCACGCTGATCGCGGGCTTCCTGCTCAACGGCAACAGCCAGCAGATCGCGGTCGCCTACGCGGTGGCCGCCGCGGTCGCGTCCGTGGCGTACAGCGCGATCTTCCTGCTGCTGGGCACGGTGACCCGGCACGCGGTCGTCGCGGGCCTCGTCTACGCGCTCGTCTGGGAGTCGCTCTTCGGCAACCTCGTGCCGGGTGCCCGCACGCTGAGCGTGCAGCAGTGGGCACTGGCACTGGCGCAGAAGATCGGCGCGGACGGGACCATCACGTCGGACGTGGGCCTGCCGATGGCGCTGGTGCTGCTCACCGGGGTCACAGCGGCGGCCACGTGGTTCGCGGTCAGCAAGCTGCGCTCGCTGACCTTGGCCGGGGAAGAGTGACACGAGGGGGGCCTGCTGCGAGCAGGCCCCCCTCGTTCCGTTCAACCGCCCCGTCAGACCTTCCGGTCGCGCCCCGCGCCCAGCCCCAGGAACACCAGCGCCGCACAGGCGACCAGCAACAGACCGATCGGCAGCGTCCAGTCGCCGGTCACCTGGTGGACGGCACCGATGGCGAACGGGCCGACGGAGGCGAGCAGATAGCCGCCGGTCTGCGCCATGCCGGACAGCCGGGCCGCCGTGTGGGCGTCACGGGTGCGCAGCACCATCAGCGTCAGGGCGAGCCCCAGCGTGCCGCCCTGCGCGACACCCATCAGCGTCGCCCAGACCCAGGCACCCTCGACCGGGGCGACCAACAGGCCCGTCACACCGGCCGACATCACGGCCACGACGACGACCGACAGCAGCCGCTGGTCGCGCATCCGTCCGGCGAGCATCGGCACCACGAACGAACCGACCATCTGCACCAGGGTGTAGAAGGCGTAGACCATCCCCGCCGTGCCCTTGCTCATGCCGTGGTCGGTGAAGATCGTAGGCATCCAGGCGATGCAGACGTACGCGATCAGCGACTGCGTGCCCATCAGCAGGGTGACCTGCCAGGCGAGCGGTGAGCGCGAGAGCTTCGGGCCGTCGTCCGCGGAGTGCTTGGCCACGGCCGCCGCGGCGCCGTGCGGGGTGCCCCGGCGGGCCGCGACCGCCTGCGGGATCCAGACGGCCGCCGCGATCACGGCGAGCAGCGACCAGGAGGCGAGGGAGCCCTGCCAGCCGCCGAGGGCGTTCTCCAGCGGTACGGAGGAGGCTGCCGAGCCCGTGGCGCCGAGGATCAGCGTGGTCGAGTAGAGCGCGGTCATGCCGGCCGCCCGGTCCGGGAAGTCCCGCTTGACCAGGCCCGGCATCAGCACGTTGAGCAGGGCGATCGCGGTGCCGACCAGGGCGCAGCCCACGAACAGCGCGGCGACCGGCGGCGCGACGCGCAGCAGGATGCCCCCGGCCAGCAGCACGAGCGCGCCGCACAGCGCGGCCTCCGTGCCCCAGCGGCGGGCGAGCCGGGGCGCGAGGATCGAACCGAGGCCCATGAAGACCAGCGGGATCGTGGTGACCAGGCTGCTCGCGGCGGAGCCCAGGCCGAAGTGGTCGCTGATCTCGCCCATCAGCGGCGAGACCCCGGCGAGCGCGGCCCGCATGTTGAGCGAGGCGAGGACGATGCCGAGCAGCAGGAAAGCGGGGTGGGCGATCAGGCTGCGCCGCGCGGCCGCGACCGCGGGAGTGGGCGCCAGGTCCTCCTCCGCGTCGATCAGCGGTATGCCGGTCCGGTCGGTCCTCGTATCCGACATGGGGGTGCCTCCGTGGGGGGTGCTGGGGGGAAAGTGTGTGCGGGCGGTGCGCGCCGGTCAGTCCTCGGCGTCGAGCAGCGATTCGACGGCCTGCTTGGGACGTTCGAGGAGGGTGCGCGCCGCGCGGGAGGCCGTCTCCGGGTCGCCGGAGGCGATGGCCTCCATCAGGGCGTGGTGGTCGCCGTGGACGATGCGCGGCATGTCCCGGTCGCCGAGCGCGGTGACCAGCGCTTCCCGGACGGAGCTGCTGAACCAGGCGTAGGTCGCGGTCAGCGCGGGGTTGTGCGCGGCCTCCACGACGGCCCGGTGGAACTCGACGTCGTGGTCGGCGTACAGCTCGAGGTTCCCGGAGTCGGGCTGGCCCTCGGGGTCCTCGAAGGCGCGCTGCGCCTCCAGCGCGGTCCGCATCCGCTCCAGGTCGGCGGGCTCGTGCCGCAGGGCCGCCAGCCGGGCCGCCTCGGCCTCCAGGGCGATCCGCAGCTCCAGGACGTCGCGGATCCCGGCACGCTGCACTCCGCGCATGATCTCGGCGGGGTCGGCGGTGGAGACGACGAAGGTGCCCTCGCCCTGGCGCGACCGCAGCATCCCGGCGTGCACCAGGACGCGCACGGCCTCGCGGACGGTGTTCCGCCCGACCTGCAGCTGCTCGGCGAGCGCGTGCTCGGTGGGGATGCGCTCGCCGACCTTCCACTCGCCCGCGGCGACCTGCGCACGCAGCTGTTCCACGACGGTGTCCACGAGGGACTGCCGTCCCGCGGCACGCAGGGCCATGTGTTCTCCGGATGCTGGCGGGGCGGCCGCCTTGGGCCTGCCGGGTCAACCTATTGCCCAGTCATCCTACAACTCTTTTCCCGGGCGCCGCAGGGCCGTCCGGGCTACCGTCGAATGGTGGACGCGGCGAGGCTGTGGTCAGGGCTCCGGACGGAGGTCGGCGCCTGGGTGCGCTCCTCGCCCGGCACCCACATCTGGCTGCTGATCATCGGCGTCACCAGCCTGGTGATCGCCTCGGCCAGCGAGGGGCTCTCGGCCTTCCTCCTGCACCGCAACAGCAGCAACATCCACGAGCTCAACAAACACCCGCTGCAGTCGCTGCTCATCAGCGGCTTCTGGATCGAGCAGCCGTCCTCGTTCCTGCTCTACGCCGTGTTGTTCGAGATCTTCCACGCCAACGTCGAACGCTGGATCGGCACCCTGCGCTGGCTCGTCACGGTCGCCGTGGCCCACGTGGCGGCCACCCTCATCAGCCAGGAGGTGCTGCTGCTGGCCATCGAGCACCACTCCGCCCCACACGCGATGAAGCACGTTGTCGACATAGGGGTCTCGTACGGGCTCGCCGCCGCAGCGGGCATCCTCACCTACCGTGTGCCACGGCCCTGGCGTTGGCCGTACCTTGCCGGGGTGCTGCTCTTCTTCGCGCTGCCGCTGGTGACCGGAGCCACCTTCACGGACATCGGGCACGCCCTCTCCGTGGCGCTGGGGCTGGCCTCCTGGCCGCTCACACGCGACTGTCCGACCTGGGACTTCGGCCGGCTGGCCGAAGTCGCTGCTGTCGACAGGGCGCTCAGACCACTCAGGCGAAAAGACGCTCCAGGACGACCGCGATCCCGTCCTCGTCGTTCGACACGGTGACCTCGTCGGCCACGGCCTTGAGGTCGGGGTGGGCGTTGGCCATGGCGACGCCGTAGGAGGCCCAGCCGAACATCGGGACGTCGTTCGGCATGTCGCCGAAGGCGATGGTGTCGGCGGCCTTCATGCCCAGCCGGCGCGCGGCCAGCGAGAGGCCGGTGGCCTTGCTCAGGCCGAGCGGCAGCAGCTCGACGATGCCGGCGCCCGCCATCGTCACGTCCACCAGCCCGCCCGCCACCCGGCGCGCGACGTCCGCCAGGTCGTCGTCACCGAGCTCCGGGTGCTGGAGGTAGAGCTTGTTGAGCGGGGCCGTCCACAGCTCGCCCGGCTCGGTGATGGGGACGGCCGCGACCGGGCCCTCCTGGATGCTGTAGCCGGGGCCGACCAGCAGGTCGCCGTCCAGGCCGTCACGGCTGGCGGCGAGGAACAGCGGACCGGCCTCCGCCTCGATCTTGGCGAGGGCGATCGCGGCGAGCTGCCGGTCCAGCGTCACGGACGTCAGCAGCCGGTGTTCACCGGCGTGGTAGACCTGCGCGCCCTGACCGCACACCGCGATGCCCCGGTAGTCCAGGGCGTCGAGGACGTGCCGGGTCCAGGCGACCGGCCGGCCGGTGACCACGATGTGCGCGGCACCGGCCTCGGTGGCCCGCCGGAGGGCGGCACGGGTGCGCTCCGACACCGTCTCGTCGGAGCGCAGCAGCGTGCCGTCCAGGTCGGTCGCCACCAGACGGAAGGGCAGGGCCTCCGGCGCGGGCGCAGGTGCACTCACTTGGCGACAGGCTCCAGCAGCTCACGGCCGCCCAGGTACGGGCGCAGCACCTCGGGCACGCGGACCGAGCCGTCGGCCTGCTGGTGGTTCTCCAGCAGCGCCACGATGGTGCGCGGGACGGCGCACAGCGTGCCGTTCAGCGTGGCCAGCGGCTTGACGCTCTTGCCGTCGCGCATGCGCACCGACAGGCGGCGGGCCTGGAACTCGTCGCAGTTGGAGGTGGACGTCAGCTCGCGGTACTTGCCCTGGGTGGGGATCCACGCCTCGCAGTCGAACTTGCGGGAGGCGGAGGCACCGAGGTCGCCGGTGGCCACGTCGATCACCTGGAAGGGCAGCTCGAGGCTGGTCAGCCACTGCTTCTCCCACTCCAGCAGGCGCGCGTGCTCCGCCTCGGCGTCCTCCGGCGCGACGTACGAGAACATCTCGACCTTGTCGAACTGGTGGACGCGGAAGATGCCCCGGGTGTCCTTGCCGTACGTGCCGGCCTCGCGGCGGAAGCAGGGCGAGAAGCCCGCGTAGCGCAGCGGCAGCCGGTCCGCCTCGACGATCTCGTCCATGTGGTACGCGGCGAGCGGGACCTCGGACGTGCCGACCAGGTAGAAGTCGTCCTTCTCCAGGTGGTAGACGTCCTGTGCGGCCTGGCCGAGGAAGCCGGTGCCCTCCATGGCGCGCGGCTTGACCAGGGCGGGGGTGAGCATCGGCGTGAAGCCGGCGGCGGTGGCCTGCGCGATGGCGGCGTTGACCAGGGCCAGCTCCAGCAGGGCGCCGACGCCCGTCAGGTAGTAGAAGCGCGAGCCCGACACCTTGGCGCCGCGCTCGACGTCGATCGCGGCGAGCGTCTGGCCGAGCTCCAGGTGGTCCTTGGGCTCGAAGCCCTCGGCGGCGAAGTCGCGCGGGGCGCCGACGGTCTCCAGGACGACGAAGTCGTCCTCGCCGCCGCGCGGCACGTCCGGGTGGACGAGGTTGCCGACCTGCAGCAGCAGGCGCTGCGTCTCGGCGGCGGCCTCGTCCTGCTCGGCGTCGGCCGACTTGACGGCCGCGGCGAGCTCGCCGGCCTTCTTCAGCAGCTCGGCCTTCTCGTCGCCGGACGCCTTGGGGATGAGCTTGCCGAGCGCCTTCTGCTCGGAGCGGAGTTCGTCGAAGCGGACGCCGGACGACCTGCGCCGCTCGTCGGCGGAGAGCAGCTCGTCGACGATGCCGACGTCCTCTCCACGGGCACGCTGGGACGCGCGCACTCGGTCGGGGTCCTCACGAAGCAGGCGAAGGTCAATCACCCCTCCAGGCTACCGTTACGGGCTGCGCGTCCTCGACGCGATATTCCCTTTCATGGCGATTTGCACCATTCTGGCGCGACAGGAAATGGCGGAGTCGTCGCCGGGAATCGCTCTCGCGTCACTCTCGCGGGCGGCGGTCTGGGAGTTGCCGGAAATTACCGGAAAAGGGGGCCGTGGTGGTTCCGTACCTCCGAGAGCGCCTGTGTGCAGCGGGAGTTGGGCACCCCTGTTGTCCACAGGAGCAGCCTCCTCCGGTTCTTTGTCCACAGGCTGTGCGCTCAATCTGTGGATGTCGGAACTTTGGGTTCCGCTACTTCCGTCCTTCAGTGGGCATTTCCCGGATAAACCCCTTCTGGTTGCTCGTTCGAGTGGTATCTACCCACCCCAAAGGGTTGTTCGAGGCTTTTCGACTGACGTGCGGCGTGGAGGTGGCCGGTGGTCGGCTGTGGACGAGTGCATGGATGGCTAGAGAGATTTGTCGACCTTGACCGTTTCGCCAGGGCGCTCGGCACCCTGCTCTGTCGACTTATCCCCAGGTCGAGAACGGCCTGTGGATAAGTCTGTGGGTAACCCTGTGGGGAAACCGTCCCGCCCGTCCCGCCCGGCCCCTCCGGCTCAGGACCGGCCGTCCTGGCAGCGTGCCAGCCACTCCGCCGCGGCCACGAAGTCGCCGTCCGACGTGCCGTACCGCGGTTCCGGCGTGCCGTCCGGGACCGCGCCCGCCCGCGGGTACGAGCCCAGGAACCGCACCTTCGGGCAGATCCGCTTCAGCCCCATCAGGGCCTCGCCCACCCGGCGGTCGCTGATGTGCCCCTCGCAGTCGACCGAGAAGCAGTAGCGGCCCATGCCCTCGCCCGTGGGACGGGACTCGATGCGCATCAGGTTCACCCCGCGCACGGCGAACTCCTGCAGCAGCTCCATCAGCGCACCCGGGTGGTCGTCCCGCAGCCAGACGACGACGGACGTGCGGTCGAGGCCCGTACGCGCCGCCGGACGTGCCGGGCGGCCGGCCAGGACGAAGCGCGTCTGTGCGTTCTGCGCGTCGTGGATGTCGGTGACGAGAGGCTCGAGTTCGTACGTCGCCGCGGCGAACTCGCCCGCGAACGCGGCGTCGTAGCGGCCCTCGCGGACCAGCCGGGCGCCGTCCGCGTTGGACGCCGCCGACTCCCACACGGCGTCCGGCAGATGGGCGGCCAGCCAGTTGCGCACCTGGGGCTGGGCGACCGGGTGGCCGGTCACCGTCTTGATGTCGCCGAGGGCGGTGCCGGGGCGGACGAGGAGGGCGAAGGTGATCGGGAGGAGCACCTCCCGGTAGATCATCAGCGGTGCGCCGGTGGCGAGTTCGTCGAGGGTCGCCGTGACGCCGCCCTCGACGGAGTTCTCGATCGGCACGAGGGCGGCCGCGGCCTCGCCGTTGCGGACGGAGTCCAGCGCCGCCGGGACGGAGAGCATGGGGATCAGCTCACGGGTGGCCGCCTCGGGGAGGGTGCGGAGGGCCGCCTCGGTAAAGGTGCCTTCCGGGCCGAGGTAGGTGTAGCTGCTGGCGGACATCACGCGAGCTCTCCTCCGTATCGATCACCATGGGCCCCGCCACGATAGCGGGGGCGGGCACTGCGCACCGCCTCAGCCCTCCAGCAGCCGCTGCCCCACGTACTCCCCCTCCGCACAGCCGCCCGGCACCGCGAACAGTGCACTCGACTCGTGCCGCAGGAAGCGCGACAGGCCGTCGCCTCGGTCCAGCTTCCGCTGCACCGGCACGAACCCCTTGAGCGGGTCCGCCTGCCACGCGACGAACAGCAGGCCCGCGTCCGGTGCCCCGTCGTCGCGGAAGCCGTCGTGGTACGAGAAGGCGCGGCGCAGCATGGCCGCCCCGCGGTTGGACGCCGGTGCGGCGACCCGGACGTGCGCGTCCCCCGCGATGGCCAGCGAGCCGTCGGAGCCCAGCTTGTCCAGGTCCACCGGGGTGGTCTCCGTGCCGCCGGACAGCGGTGCGCCGTCCGACTTGCGGCGGCCGATCACCTTCTCCTGACGGTCCAGGGACAGCTGCTCCCAGCTGTCGAGGAGCATCCGGATGCGCCGCACGACCGCGTACGAGCCGCCCGTCATCCAGGCGTCCGCTCCCTTGCGGTCCTCCGGGACGAACACCTTGGCCGCGAAGTCGGCGTCCGACGTCTTGGGGTTGTTGGTGCCGTCCACCTGTCCCATCAGGTTGCGGGCGGTCATCGGCCGGCCGGTCGCGCCCGGCGTGCGGTTGAAGCCGTTCATCTGCCAGCGCAGCCGTGCCGTGCCGTCCGCCTGCTTCTGCAGCAGCCGCAGGGCGTGGAAGGCGACGAGGCCGTCGTCCGCGCCTATCTGCACCCACAGGTCGCCGTCGCCGCGCTTGGGGTCGAGCGCGTCGGCCGTGAAGGCCGGCAGGGGCTCCAGCGCGGCGGGCCGCTTGTCGGCCAGGCCGGTGCGGTCGAAGAAGGTGTGTCCGAAGCCGAAGGTGACCGACAGGGACGACGGTCCGGCGTCCAGGGCGATGCCCGTGTCGTCGCCCTTGGGTGCCCGGCCCGCCATCAGTTCGGCCGCCGTGTCCGACCAGCGGCGCAGCAGCGCGGCCGCGGCCTTGCGGTCGGCGCCGGGCGCCAGGTCGAAGGCGATCAGATGACCGTGGGCCTGTGCCGGGTCGGCGATGCCGGACTGGTGCGTGCCGTGGAAGGGCACGGTGGCCGTGCCGACGCCGGACAGCGGTGCGACGTCGTCCCGCAGGGCCTCCGCCCCGAACGCGCCGCCCGCGCCGCCGACCACGAGGCCGGCGGCGCCCACGGCGCCCGCGGTGCCGAGCAGGCGCCGACGCGAGAGAGCGGGCTGTGCACTGTTCGTCTGACCGGTCTTGCTCTTCTGCTCGACCTTGTCTGTCGTGTCTGCCATCAGTTGATCTTCACGTTCCCGGTCTCGGTGACCTGGTCGATGTCGGAGGTCCGTACGGTCAGGGTCAGTTGCCACGTACCGGCCATCGGCAGCTGGAAGCCGGTGGCCTGCCAGCGCCCTGCGGACTGCCGCTGCAGGGCGGTGCGCAGCGGGCCGATCGCCTTGTCCTTCTCGGTGAACGAGACGTCCAGCTCCGGGACGTCGGCCGGCTTGCCGGAGGCGTCGGTCAGCTTGACGTCGACGGTGTTGGCGCCGGCGCGGGCCGGACCGACGGTGATCACGGCGGTGCCGCGGCCGTTCGGGCCGCCCGTGTCGTAGGGGATCGTCACCTCGGCCGGTCCGGTCGAGGCCGGTGCGGTGTTCCCGGCGGATCCCGCCTGCCGCTGCTCGGTCTCCGCGCGGCCGGGCTGCGTGCCGGTCAGCACGGTGGTGACGGCGAGCAGGACGACCGCGACCGCGGTCTCGGCGAGCACGGCACGCCGCAGCCCGGCGCGGCCGGTGTCCGCGTCGCGCTCCCGCTTCCCGGCCGCCTTGGCGAGCGCGGCCCGCTGCCGGGCGAGTTGTGCGGCGCGCTCGGGGGAGGCGCCGGACTGCGCAGCGGGCACCTTCGCCTTGGTGGCCTTCTTCGGCTCCGTCCGCCCGTCCGTCAGCCGTCCCGTCCACCGCCGCGAGAAGAACGCGACGGCCAGCATGACGGCCACCAGGCCGACCTTGACCAGCAGCCAGCGCCCGTACTCCGTGTCCGTCAGCGCGTCCCACGAACCGACCTGCCGCCAGGACTGGTAGAGCCCGGTGGCCACCAGCACGCAGACCGAGCCGAACGCCAGCCGGGAGAAGCGCTGCACTTCCGCACGCCGCACGGGCTCACCGGACCACAGCGTGGCCAGCAGTGCGGCCAGACCGCCCAGCCACACCGCGACACCCAGCAGGTGCACGATGTCGACCGGCATGGCCAGCCACGCCTGAAGCCCCTGTGACGCGTGCTCGGCCAGCGCCCACGTCGCGGCCAGGCCGCCCGCGACGAGCGTGCCGCCGACCGCCAGCCCGTAGGCCACCCCGCGCCGTTCGGCGAGCGTCTGCGCCGAACCGCCGTTCCGCGCACCGCCCTCGGCGTACGTGCCGAACAGCACGGCCAGGAACACCGCCGCCGCGCTGAGCAGCAGCAGCCGGGACAGCAGCGCCGCACCCGGCTTGGTGGACAGGACGTCGCCCAGCAGCGACAGGTCGAGGACGGAGCCCATCCCCTTGCCGCTCGTGTACGCGCCGCGCAGCAGCAACAGCACCGTGGTGGACAGGAACAGCGCGATCCAGCCGCCGACCGCGACCCGCTGCACCGGCCGCGACGAGCGGCACACGCCGGCGAACACACAGCCGCCGACCAGCAGCACGAAACCGCCGTACGCCGCGTAGCGGCCGATGCCGTAGAGCGTGCCGACCGCCGGGTCCGTACCGGCGGCCGCCGACTGCGCGGTCACCGTCGTCTTCGACGGCGCCCCGACGGAGAAGGTGAACGCCCCGGCCACCGGATGGCTGTCCGCTGAGACGGCCTGCCAGGCCACCGTGTACGTGCCGTTCGCGATCCCGGCCCGTACCGCCACCGCCGCCGTGTCGGACTTGCCGTCCAGATGGGCGGGCCTGCCCTCGTCGACGCGCTTGCCCTGAGGGTCCAGGACGCGCAGCGAGTCGGCGTTCAGCAGCACGCCTTCGGAGAAGGTGAGCCTGATCTGCTGCGGTGCGGAGGGCACCACCGACCCGTCCTTCGGGTCGGTGGAGACGAGCGCGGCATGCGCCGACGCGGTGCCCGCACCCAGGCTCAGCACGCACACGAGTGCAGCGAACAGGGCGCACAGAAGTGCCCGTATGCGCCGGGCGGCGGTGGCCTGAGTCGTCATCGCAACGTCAGCCCTTGGGGCGGTAGGTTGCGGACTCGACCGGCACCTGGATCTTGACGGGTGCCGACGTGGCGAAGTGCAGCGTGAATTCGATCTTCTCGCCTTCCTTCGGCTTGTGCGCCAGCTTGCCGAGCATCAGGTGCGTACCGCCGCGCGACAGCGTGAGTTCGCCCTTCGCGGGCACCTCCAACTGCTCGGCGTGCTTCATCTGCTCGCCCTCGGTGGTGTGCAGGGTGACGTCCTGCGAGAGCGGGCTGGTGACCTTGGTGAGCGTGTCGGCCTTGCCGCCGTCGTTCTTGACGGTGAAGTACGCGGCCGCCATGTCGTCCATGGCGGGCTGCGGCATGTAGGCGCCGCTCACGGACAGTTCGGCCTTCTGCGACTTCTTCTCCGCATCGCAGCCGGTGACCGCGAGGAGCCCTCCGGCGAGCAGCAGCGGAAGGGCGGCGGCGGTGGCGACGGTGGTCCTGCGCATCACGGGTTCTCCCCCTTGACGATCTTCGGGAGATCCTGGGCGTACTGGTCGGCGGTGGTGGACGAGGTGTAGATCCAGTGGGCCGCGTCGTCCTTCGGCGAGAAGCCGATGACCTCGGCGCCGTGGCTGACGGTGATCGAGCCGTCCTTCTCCTTCTTCGGCTTCTCCACCAGGATGCCGAGCGGCTTGGCGGCGGCCTGGATGGTGTCGAAGTCACCGGTCAGGCCGACGATGTTCTGACCGCCCTGTGCGTCGAGCCACTCGCGCATGCGCTTGGGGGTGTCGCGCTCGGGGTCGGTGGTGACGAAGACGACCTGGAGCTTCTCCTGGTCCTCCTTGGACAGCTTCTTCGTCGCGGTCGCTATGTCGGAGACGACCGTCGAGCAGACGTCCGGGCAGTAGGTGTAGCCGAAGTAGAGCAGGACCGGACGGCCCTTGGTCTCCTTGGCGAGCTCGTACTTCTTGTCCGACGTGTCCGTCAGGACGAGGTCCGGCTTGTCCTTCGGGGTGTCGAGCGTGATGGCCGCCTTCTTGGACTGCTCGGCGGAGACATCGGCGATGGGCTTGTCGCTCTTGTCGGACGAGCCGCCACAGGCGGTCAGGGTGAGCGCGGCGGCCATGGCCACGGCCGCGCCCAGGATCTTGGTGCGCATGAGTTCTTCCCGGGGTCTGCCGGGCGGGCCCGCGGCGGGCCCGCCCGGTGTGGGGCGGACGGCGGTGCGGGTCAGGCGGCGTCGGTGGTCTTGCGGCGACGGCCGGCGAACACACCGTAGGCGACGCCGGCCGCGCCGATGGCTATGCCGGCGGCGCCGAGGGCACGGGCGGTGGTGTCCGAGCCGGAGGAGCCGGACTTCTCGGTGGCGGCGGCCGCGGGCTTGTCGTCCGCCTTGCCGCCTGCCTCGGCACCGGCCTTGTCGACGAGCTTGAGCACCGGGGCCGGGTGCTCGGGCTCCTGGCCGCCCGGCTTGGAGGCGTCGATCCAGCGCACCACGTCGTCGTCGGAGTAGGTCTGGAGCGCCTTGAAGGTCAGCTGGTCGGCGTCCTTGGGCAGCGGGCCGACCGACAGCGGGAACTGCTGGAACTGGCCCGGGTCGATCTTGCCGCCGGACCAAGTGATCTTGGTGACGGCCTCGTTGACCGTCTCGCCGTGCATCTGCACCGGCTTGTCGAGCTTCGACTTCTCGACCTTGATGTCCCAGCCCGGCACGGGCTGCGGCATCACCGAGGTCAGCGGGTGCTGCGGGTCGAGCGTGAGCTCCAGCTTGACCGTCGAGGCGTTGTCCTTCTCGTTCGGCACCTTGAGGGCGATGGTGCCGTAGCCGCCCTTCTCGGCGGTGCCGGGCTGCACGCTCACGTGCGCGAAGGCGGGGGAGGCGAGCAACAGCACGCCGCCCGCGGCGACACCGGCGGCGAGGGGGAGACGGCGGCGCAGCCGGGAGACGGCAGAGGTTGCGTTCATGGGATGACACTCCACAGGCAGGAGGGACGAGAGAGGCGTTCGGCGCGCGTGCGGCAGCAGCGCGGACGCCCTCCCGACGTCAATGCCGGAGTACGCCGCGTCGTCAGGCCGCGAGGGCGAAGCGCGGCGGTCCCCGCCTGGTCACGAAGTGCTGGAGCTCCGGCTCGCGGACCGGGCGCTCGTCGTCCCCGTGGGCGTGCCGGACGGACGGCACCTCCTGCGCGTCGGCAGCCGGGTGCACCAGCGACCGTACGAGCACCAGCGCGGCGCGCAGCGACCGTATGAGCGCCGCCTCCGCAACTCCCTGCGCCCCCTGGGCCGACAGCTCCAGCGCCCGCCACAGCGCGGCCTCGCCGCGGCGCAGCACCCAGCCCAGGACCAGGGCCGCGAGGACATGGCCGAGCAGCATCGGGAGGGAGGAGGGGAAGACGTGCGCGAGAAGGTCGCAAGGGCCGGAACCGGCCGTTGTGCCCATGGACATCCCGTCCATCGGCGCCGCCCCCGGCACATGGGCCGCGGGGTCGAACCCGGCGTCGGTGATGACCTGGCGTGCCTGGGCGGGGGTCATCCGGTGCGGCTGGTTGCACACCAGCTGCGCCGCGAAGTCGATCAGCCGCCCGTCGGAGCGGGTCTGCTGCCGGACCGTCTCGGCGCCCTGCTGCCCGAGCCCGAACAGCGCGTGCAGCGCGAGCTGGCCCACGGCCAGCAGCGCTGCTATCCCCGGCAGCGAGCGCTCCCGGCCGGCCAGCGGCACGGCCACCGCGAAGACCGCGGCGCACCCCGCGCCCAGCGTCCACAGCGGCACGCTCGCGCAGGAGGCCAGCACGTGCCCGCCCGCGGACAGCAGAACACAGACCGCGGTGAACACCGCGGCCCGTATCAGTCGCAGATCCGCGCCGGCGCGCGCGACGGGGTGAGGCATGGCTGCGCCATCATCCCACCGCGACCGCCCCCCACCCACGGGGGGTGTCCGGATTTCCACCGCGGCCGTCCGGATCCTCCTCATCGGCGCCATACACCGCAGGACCACCTCCGCACATCGGCCGAATGAGCGGACTCACACACCCGGCAGGCTTACGGGCGGCCTGTCCCGGCTATACGTATCGGTATGTCGAGCCGCAGCCAGGAGGCTGAGCATGAGCATTTGGTGGTCACTCCATTTGCGGCGCGAGGCTGCGAGCGTTCCGCTCGCCAGGCGCCTGCTGATCGGTGCCATGGAGACGGCCGGAGTCGATCCCGATACGTCCTATGACCTCGCCGTGGCATTGAGCGAGGCCTGCGCCAACGCCGTCGAGCACGGCGGTGACTCCTCCGCCGGCTACCGCGTCACCGCCCTGATCGACGGGGACACCTGCCGCATCGAGGTCACCGACTCGGGCCCCGGATTCACCGGAGGCCCCCGTTCCACGGCCCGCCCTCATCCGGCGTGTCACCCCCGCCCGCAGACCCCGGTCTCCGTCCAGGACGAACACGGCCGGGGTCTCTTTCTGATCGCCTCCCTCACCGATCATGTCCGTGTCCGCAACCGCCCCGGTCGTCAGGGGGCGGTGGTCAGCTTCGACAAGATCCTCAAGTGGAGAGAAGGCGGCCCGCCGGCGGGGACGCTGCTGCGGGCTTCGTGACGGCCGTGCCGCCTCAGGCCCTTTCCGCCTGCTCCTGCGGCCCGTCCGGCTCCAGTTCCTCGCAGGGGATGCCGAGCAGGTAGAGGAGCGCGTCCAGGAAGGGGACGTCCAGGGAGGCGGGGGCCGCACCCCGGACGACCGGCTTGGCGTTGAAGGCCACGCCGAGACCGGCCGTGTTGAGCATGTCGAGGTCGTTGGCCCCGTCGCCCACCGCCACGGTCTGGGACAGCGGAATGCCCGCCTCCATGGCGTACCGGGTCAGCAGACGGGCCTTGGCCGCGCGGTCGACGATCTCGCCGGTCAGCCGGCCGGTGAGCCTTCCGTCCCTGATCTCCAGGGTGTTGGCGGCGGCGAAGTCGAGGCCGAGCCGCTCCGCCAGGTGGTCGGTCACCTGGGTGAAGCCGCCGGAGACCACGCCGACCCGGCAGCCGATGCGCCGGAGGGTGCGGATCAGGGTGCGGGCGCCGGGCGTCAGCCGCACCCGGTCGCGGACCCGGTCCACCACCGAGGCGTCGAGCCCGGCCAGCAGGGCCACCCGGGCGTGCAGCGACTCCCGGAAGTCGAGCTCTCCGCGCATCGCCGCCGCGGTGATCCCGGCGACCTCCGGCCCGCGGCCCGCGTACTCGGCGAAGAGGTCTATCACCTCGTCCTGGATGAGGGTCGAGTCCACGTCCATCACCACCAGACGGCGGGCCCGGCGGGACAGGCCCGCCTCCGAGACGGCGAAGCCGGCGCCCAGCTGCCCCGCGGTCCCCGACAGGGCCTCGCGCAGCACCTTCGTCTCCACTCCGGAGACGAGGAACTCGACCGCCGTCACCGGGTGCCGGGCCAGGGGGGAGATGCGGTCGATGCTGCCGCCGAGCCCGGAGATCCGTGTGGAGACCGCGGCGGTGTCCCGCGCGCTCAGCGGGTATCCCACGACGATCAGGTGGGACCGGTCCGGGGCCCCCGGCAGGTCGCCGGCGAGACGGCCGCCGGGGGCCACCTCGGCGTGCACCTCCATCTCCGACGCCCACTCCTGGACGGCCGACCGCAGCCGGCCCGCCGTCAGTGCGCCCGGCCCCGGGGTGGAGATGCGGGCGCACAGGGTGACGCGCTCGCGCGTCCGCACCTTCTCCACATCGACGACCGTGGCGTCGAAGGCGGCGAGCTGTCTGAACAGGCTTCCGGTGATGTCCGGCCGGTCGCGTCCGAAGACGCTGACGAGCGTGGTGGAGGAGGGATCGCCGGGGTCCGGCATGTTCCGCGGTCCTTTCGGTGGTGAGAGAGCCGGGTGGGAGAGCCGGACGGAAGAACCGGCAGAAGCGAGCGAGGTGGGGGAGGGGGCTCAGGCCGCGGCCACGCGCAGCCGGACGGGCTCGGCCCGGCGCCGGGCCCGGTGCTCGGCCAGGGTGTCCCTGACGACCTCCGTGAACTGCCGGGCGAGCGGGTGCGCCCCCTGGAGCGGATGGACCAGGGACAGGGGCACGACCGGCGCCCCCGAGAGGGGGATGAACCGCACGGCCGGATGCAGCTGGCGGCGCAGGACGAGTTCGGGCACGACGCCCACGCCCTTGCCGGCGGCGATCAGTTCGAGCCACTCGTCGAAGTTCCGGCAGTCGACGGTGGTCCTCGGACGGCGGTCCTCGGGCCAGTCCTCGACCTGGGTGATGCCGCTGACGGTGTTCATCACCAGGGGATGGTGGGTGAGTTCGTCCCAGGCCAGCCGTTCCCTCCGGGCGAGCGGTGACGTGTGGAGCACGGCCGCGACGCGCTGTTCATCGCCCAGGTGCACCACCCGCATGCCCCGGGTCGCGGGCTGCGCGCGCAGCAGCGCGACATCGACGACCCCTTGGTCGGCGCCCGCCAGGGCCTCGTCCCTGCGCACGGGCTCCACGCCGACACCGGTCTTCGCCTCGAAGCGGGCGATGGCGTCCTGCATCCAGCCGTCCGGCAGCAGCCAGGTGAACCCCAGCCGGAGCAGGGCGCCTTCCGTGCGCGGCGACAGGGCCTCCTCCAGGCGCGGGAGCAGCAGGCGCAGTTCGTCCCGGAGGCGCTCACCGGCACTGCTGAGGTTCACCGACCGGGTGGTGCGGTCGAACAGCCGGACGTTCAGCGACTCTTCGAGGCGGTGGATGCTGCGGGTGAGACTGGGCTGGTTGGTTCCCAGCGCGACAGCGGCCCGGGTGAAGCTGAGGGATTCCGCGACCGCGAGGAAGGCTCGCAGGTGTCGGATCCCCACATCCGTCCCAGCCAACAGGGCTCCTTTTGCATTGCGGTGTCACGGCATCGCCGCCTGTGAACACCTAGGATGGTGGCCGTTCGGCACAGTCCGCGACTGCTCCAAAGATTCGCCGGATGCGTCCAAGAGACCACCGGACGCGCTCCGGATGCTTCTTCCGGTGTCTGCGGTACGCCTTCAGGCGGGGAACGGCGGTTACGGGACGGCCGGGTGATTACGGTCCTGTCGTGGTCGACATTCAGATTCCCGCTGACATCAAGCCCGCCGACGGTCGTTTCGGCGCGGGCCCGTCCAAGGTGCGTCCGGAGGCCCTGGCCGTCCTGGCCGCCACCGGCACCTCCCTGCTCGGCACCTCCCACCGCCAGGCCCCGGTGAAGAACCTCGTCGGCCGGGTACGCTCCGGAATCCGCGAACTGTTCTCCCTCCCCGACGGCTA
This sequence comes from Streptomyces sp. AM25, assembly GCF_058146165.1. Lineage (NCBI taxonomy): Bacteria > Bacillati > Actinomycetota > Actinomycetes > Kitasatosporales > Streptomycetaceae > Streptomyces > Streptomyces sp. AM25. The sequence goes on from NZ_JBKIWN010000014.1 coordinate 66,048, forward strand.
CGAAGTCATCCTCGGCAACGGCGGCTCCACCGCCTTCTGGGACATCGCCACCCACGGCCTCATCACCCGCAAATCCCAGCACCTCTCGTTCGGCGAGTTCTCCTCGAAATTCGCCAAGGCCGCGCAACTCGCCCCCTGGCTCGACGACCCCACGGTCATCGCCTCCCCGCCCGGCACCCACCCCCAGCCGCAGGCCGAAGCAGGCACCGACGCCTACGCCTTCACCCACAACGAGACCTCCACCGGCGTCGCCGCCCCCCTGCACCGCGTCACCGGCGCGGACGAAGGCGCACTGGTCCTGGTGGACGCCACCTCGGGCGCCGGCGGCCTGCGCGTCGACATCACCGAAACCGACGTCTACTACTTCGCCCCGCAGAAATCCTTCGCCTCCGACGGCGGCCTCTGGCTCGCCGCCTTCTCCCCGGCCGCACTCGAACGCGCCGCCCGCATCCACGCCTCCGGCCGCCACATCCCCGCGTTCTTCTCCCTGCCCACCGCCATCGACAACTCCCTGAAGAACCAGACCTACAACACCCCCGCCCTCTCCACCCTCTTCCTCCTCAACGAACAGCTGGAATGGCTCAACAGCCAGGGCGGCCTGGACTGGGCAGTACACCGCACCGCCACCTCGTCGAAGACGCTGTACGGCTGGGCAGAGGCCTCGAAGCACGCGACACCGTTCGTCACCGACCCGGCACAGCGGTCGCAGGTCATCGGCACCATCGACCTCACCGACGACGTCGACGCCGCCGCCGTCGCCGCAACCCTGCGCGCCAACGGCATCGTCGACACCGAGCCCTACCGCAAACTCGGCCGCAACCAACTGCGCGTGGCCATGTTCCCCGCCATCGACCCGGCCGACATCGAAGCCCTCACAGCCTGCATCGACTACGTGATCGAGCGGCTCGGCCGGGATACAGGCCAGGGCGGTTCACTCCCTCGGCAACAGGGCTGAGCCCGTCGCCTTGTTGTAGGCGTCGAGCCGTGAAACGGCGCCCAACTTCTGGAATATGTTGCGCAGATGGCGTTTCACCGTGCTCTCGGTGATCCCGAGCCGCGTGGCGATCTGCTGATTGCTCAGCGCCTGTCCGACGAACGTGAGGATCTGCAACTCGCGTTGTGACAGCGGTCCTTCCACCACGGGCGGCAGCGGCTTGTCCGGCACGGCGGGTGCGGGATCAGTACCCGTGCCCGTGCCCAGAATTCCTCTGCGCGAGGCGGAGATCGTGACGTGATCCGCGGACGAGCGTGCGCTTCTGATGGCGAACACCAGCTCGTCGCGGGTCACTCCCTTGTGCAGGAACCCCCTGATGCCCTTTTCCACGAGAGTGTGGATGAGTGCTGCGTCGTCGTCGTGCATGGTGAGCACGATGACCGCTGTACCCGGCGAGGAATCGGCGATCGCCGTCACCGTTTCCGCCGGACTGTTGGACGGCATTTCGACGTCCAGCAGGACGATGTCCGGCCGGTGTCTTCGCACTTCCTCGACGGTGGCCCGGCCGGTGCCCGCCTCCGCGACGACTTCGAAGTCGTCCTCGAGATGCAGGACATCGGCCAGCGCGCCGCGCAGCAGCGCGTGGTCGTCGGCTATGAGAATGCGCGTCACTGGCGCCAGGCTCATGGTTCCCCCCGTTTCCCCTGTTTACCGCTGCACCGTGTCCACCGGGTTTCTGGCATATGGAATGCGCAGAGTGACCCGAGTGCCCCTCCCCGGTGCACTCGTCCAGTCGGCACGGCCGCCCAGACCCACGGTCCGTTCACGTATCGACGAAAGGCCGGAGGCGGTGCCGGAAGCCAGCGCCTCGGGCACGTCGAATCCCTTTCCGTCGTCCTCGACGCACGCGTAGACCTCGTGCGGGGCGATGTCCACGTTCACCCCGATCATCGATGCTTCCGCGTGGTTGAAGGAGTTCCGCAGACATTCCCTGAGGATCACGAACAGCTCTTCGCGGAACGTCCGGGCGACCCACTGCTCGTCCCCGCTCACGTGGATGCGGGTCTTCGGCGTGACGAAGTGCGCGCTGTCGAGGAATTCGCGGAGGGACGATTCGAGGCCGGCCCGGGGCGTGGCGATGCGCAGCTCGCCGACCAGGGAACGGGCGTAGGCCAGGGCTTCCCGGAGGGACGAGTAGGCCATGTTCAGGCGCTGCCCGGCGGGCCCGTCGAGCTCCTGGGCCTCGTGCAGTTCGAGGCAGCGCAGGGTCATGGCGAGGGAGCTGCCGAGGTGGTCGTGGATGTCGCGGGACAGCTGCAGCCGGTCCTCGCTGTTCGCGTTCCTGACCTCGGTCAGCAGAAAGGCGTCGTAGCCCTGCATCGCGGACTGCACCCGGTGGCCCACACTGCTGTTGTACGCGTGCAGGGCGCGCATCAGCAGCATGTCCGCCTCCGCGCGCGGGAATTCGGCCGCCGTGGTACGGAAATGGTTCAGGACGGTTTCGAAGAGAACCGTGCAGGCGTGGAAAGAATATGCGGGGTGGACACCGTGGAAGGCCCGGTTCCGGCCCAGACTGCCCGATTTTGACAGGGAATTGTCGTCCGGTTGCTCCCAGACGTCCCGGAGGGCGGCGACGCAGTCGTCGACGATGCCTTCGGCCTGCCACGCGCACTCTCCCCAGTGCGGTGGTTCGCACAGGACGCTGCCCTTGTCGCGCAGCGCCTGCCGGTATTCGCGCAGTATTGCGGGCAGCCGCCCCGCAATCGCATCGGCCATGCGTGCCGCATGCCTGTTCTCCGCCCCCTTGCCGTCCGGTGCGTCGACCGACGGCGAGCCCGTGCAAGGCACTTCATGGCTGTTCATCTCCGGCTCAGACTAACACCGGGCCCAAAACGTCGTCTGCTGCCCGAACCCGGGCAGCAGACGACGGAACGAGGGAAGGGGAGATTGCTTTTAGGCCGGGACGGCCGCCTTGCGCACCGCCGAGAGCGCGGCCTCCACATCCGTACGGTCGTTGAAGAAGTGGAACCCGACCCGCAGCCGGTCGGCCAGCGCGGTCGCGCGGACCCGGCGCGCGGCCAGCTCGCCGGCCAGCCGGGCGGCGTCCTGCGTCCGGACCACCGCGATGTGCGAGGCCCGCCCGTCGGCCACCCGGGGCAGGCCCAGTTCCCGCGCCCCGGCCAGGAACTCCTCGGCGAGGCCGAGACAGTGACGCTCCACCTCGGAGGTGTCGAGCCGGCTCATCAGCCGTACGGCCTCGCAGGCCCCGAGCCACGAGAACCAGGCCGGCGAGGTGTCGCAGCGCGCCGCGCCCGGCGCCGGGTCGAGCCCGCCGCCGAAGTAGGCGTGGGGCGCGGCGGAGGACTTCCAGCTCGGCATGAGCGGGGCCAGGCCCGCCAGCCGGTCGGGGCGGACGACCAGCCAGGCCGCTCCCCTGGGGCACAGCATCCACTTGTATCCGTGCACGGCGAGGTAGTCCGGCCGCAGCTCCGCCATGTCGAGGCGCAGGGCGCCCAGCGACTGCGTGGCGTCCACGAACAGCCGTGCCCCGGCCCGGTCGGTCGCCGCCCGCAGGGCGGGGAGGTCGGCCCGTACGCCGTCCCGGCTCAGGACCTCGCTCACGGCCAGCAGGACCGTGCGGTCGTCGACGGCGGCCACGAGTTCCTCGGTGCGTACGGCGCCGTCCCGGGCCGGAACGAGCGTGATCTCGTGGCGCGCGGGGTCGAGGGCCAGCCAGGGCAGGAGGTTGCTGCGGAACTCGTCGGCGGGGACGACGACGCGGCCCGGCGGCAGGCTCGCCGCCACCGTCGCGGCGGCCTCGGCCACCGAGGCCATGGCGGCGACCGACGTGTCGGGGATACCGAGGTACGCGGCGAACAGCGCACGGGCCCGGGCCGCGGCGCCGTCCCACTCCAGCCAGTCGAACTCCCCGGTGCGCCAGTGGTCGAGCACCTCGCCCAGCGCCCGGCCCACCGGCTCGGGGCAGGGCGGTGAGCCCGGGGTGTCCAGCCAGGCCGTGGTGCGCAGCGCCGGGAAGAGCGCCCGGAACTCCTCCGCTCTCATGCGGGGACCGCCACGATTCCCTCGATCTCCACGGCCAGTTCGGGCTTCGCGAGACCGGCCACGACGGCCAGCGAGTGCGCGGGGTACACGTGGTCGGGGTACCACTTGGCGTAGTACTCGTCGCGGGCGGCCATGAAGCCGGCCAGGTGCTCGGGGTCGGCGCCGGAGACGAAGGTGAGGAGCTTGACCAGGTCACCGGGACCGGCTCCGAGGGAGTCCAGGAGGGCCTCGATGTTGGCGAACGTCTGACGCGTCTGTGCGGCGGCGTCCGGCCCGGCCAGTTCGCCGTCCGGGCGGCTGCCCACCTGTCCCGAGATCCAGACCAGGCGGTGACCGGCCGGCGCTTCGGCGAGGTGGCTGTACTTGCCGATCGGAGCGGCGATCCCGGACGGATTCCAGTAGCGGGCCATGAGCGTGTCTCCGTGACGTGTGATGACCGGTGTTGACGTGCGTTTGATGATGCTCGATGACGGCAAGTGCCGGACGGCACGCGTCATCAGAGGGACGAGGAGTGGGTGCACGGGCCCCGGTCGGTGCGACCTGGGGGCGGGGCCCGTGCACCCGGTTCAGGAGCGGGCGCCGGGCGCCTTGCGGGTGATGAAGACGAGCACGGCGGCGATGCACAGCACCGCGGCGAGCACGTAGAGCAGGACGTCGAAGCCCTTGCCGATCAGTGCGTTGGCCACCTGCGGACCGAGGCTCGCGCCCACGAAGAAGCAGAACGTCGACAGCGCGAGGGCGGTGCTGCGGGAGGCTCCGGCGCGCTCGCCGACCGTACCGACCATGGCCGGGGTCGCGATGGTGATGGCGGCCACGAAGATCAGCAGCAGGACGGCCAGTCCGGCCGTGCCCGGCGAGAGGATGCCGGTCACCAGGGCGACCACGGCGGCGAGCAGCATGCCCAGCCCCACCCGGAGGGCACCGGGGATGCGGCCCAGCCAGGGCGTGAGCAGGGGCACGATGATCATCGCGGGGAGCGAGCTGGCCCGCAGCATGAGCAGGGCCTGGCTGTCGTCGACGATGCCGCCGAGCTGGATGCCGGTGTACATGGCGACGAACGAGCCGAACACGGCGGGCGTGGCCAGGTACAGCAGCCGCAGGCCCGGAGTGGCCAGGACCTTCGGGATGGCGCGGTACGCGGCCAGCGGGGAGCCGCCCGTCGGCGGCAGGTCGGAGACCATCACGGCCCGCAGCACCACGGCCATGACGGCGAAGGCGACGGCACCGGCGACGAAGACCGCCCGCCAGCCGAAGGCGGAGGCGATGCTCTGGGAGGCGACCTGGCCGACGACCGCCGAGGCCAGGAAGGAGGTGGTGACCGCCGTGGTGGTGACCATCCGGCGCTCTGGAGCGATGCGCTCCGCTATGTAGGAGAGCACGGTGGGGGGAAACGCCGCGACGGTGATGCCCTGGAGCACACGCAGGCCGATGCCCACCCCGAGTCCGGGTGCGCAGGCGACCGCCAGGGTGGTGACCGCGGTGGCGGCGATGCCGCTCACGACGATGCGGCGGTGTCCGAAACGGTCCGAGAGCGGACCGAAGATGACGAATCCTCCGGCGTAGCCGAAGCCGAAGGCGCTGGCCATCCAGGTCATGGACGAGGTGCTCGCGCCCCAGGCGCTCGCCATCCGGTCCATCACCGGGATCACGGCGTACATCTGGCCGGTCGCCAGGAGTGCGGTGACGACGAAGGCCACCAGGCTCCGGCCGAGGGGGGCGTGGCCTCCCTGCCGCCCGGCCGCCGGCCGGGCGGGCGGCGGCTGTGCCGCCGGACTGTCTTTCGTGCGGGTCGTTCCGTGTGCCATGGGGGTCCTCCCGACCGTCTGCGTCCCGACTGTCTGGGAACAGCCAGAGGACTCTATTGACCACGGGCTTATGAGGGAAATGGCATGTAGCCACCACCTATACAGATTCCGTATAAATGAGGACGCGCTTTTCCGGGCAGCCACCGCCCGGCGGGCTTATATCTGCGGAACGTATAGGTGGCGCATCAATGGAATTTCCCCCCGGGATCCGGCGGCGGTTATGTTTTCGGCCACCGAGGGGGGCCCGGCGGCGCCGGGCATTCGTATATCGGCTCTTCCCCGGCAGGCGATTCCGCTGTGCGGTGCGCCAGGCCCTCCTCCATGGGCGAGTCGGCCCCGCGTTCCCCGTTCTCCGGCAACGCGGCCGACCCGGTTCCAGCAACCAACGGAGGAATTGTTGTACGACTACCACGGCTTCTTCGCCGCTGAGATCGAGGCGCTCAAGGAGCGCGGCGGTTACCGGACCTTCCTGGACATCGAGCGCCAGGCCGGCAGCTTCCCCCACGCGCTCCGCTACGACTCCGCCAACGGCGGCCGGATCAGCGTCTGGTGCAGCAATGACTACCTGGGCATGGGCCAGCACCCGCTGGTTCTGGAAGCCATGCGGAAGGCCGTCGACGAGGCGGGTGCCGGCAGCGGCGGATCCCGCAACATCTCGGGCAACAATCACTACCACGTGCTCCTCGAGGAGGAGTTGGCCGATCTGCACGGCACCGAGGCGGCGCTGATCTTCCCGTCCGGCTACGCGGCGAACGACGCCGCGCTGACCGTGCTGGCCGGCCGGCTTCCCGGCTGCGTCGTCCTCTCCGACGAGCTGAACCACGCGTCGATGATCGCGGGCATCAAGCACAGCGGCGCCGAGAAGCTGATCTTCCGTCACAACGACGTCGACCACCTGGAGGAGCTGCTCGCGGGCACCGACCCGGCCACGCCCAGGATCGTGGCGATGGAGAGCATCTACTCCATGGAGAGCGACAAGGCGCCGCTGGAGCGGATCGCCGAAGTCTCCCGCGCCTACGGTGCGTTCACCTATCTCGACGAGGTCCACGCCGTGGGCATGTACGGTCCCCGGGGCGCAGGCCTGGCCGCGGAGCTGGGCATCGCCGACCGCTTCGACGTCGTCCAGGGAACGCTGGCCAAGGCGTTCGGCATCGCGGGCGGCTACGTGGCGGGCCCGGCCTCCGTCATCGACGCGATCCGCAGCTTCGCCTCGGCGTTCATCTTCACCACGTCCCTCCCGCCCGCCGTGGCGGCCGGCGCGCTCGCCGCCGTGCGCCACCTCAAGCGTTCCGACAGCGAGCGCGAGGAGATGAAGGCCAAGGCGGCCCTGCTGCACCACCTGCTGCGCTCGCGCGGCATCCCGGTGGTCTCCGACGCGGCCCACATCGTGCCCGTGCTCGTGGGCGACTCGGCCAAGTGCCGCCAGGTGGCCGCCGAACTGCTGGACCGGCACGGCATCTACGTCCAGCCGATCAACTCCCCGAGCGTGCCGACCGGTTCGGAGCGGCTGCGGGTCACCCCGACGCCGCACCACACCGAGGACCAGATCCACTGGTTCGCCAACTCGCTGGACGCCATCTGGAGCCGGGCCAACCTGCCGCGGATGCGCCAGGGCGGCCTCGTGGGTGCCGCGCTGTGAGCCCGCACACTGAGCGGCCGGTCGTCGTCGTGGGCGACCCGCTGCCGTCCGAAACCCTCGCAGCCCTCCGCCCCTACGAGGTCCGGCACTGCGACGGCGGCGACCCCGCGGCGCTGCGCGAGGCCCTCGCGGACGCCGACGGCCTGCTGATCCGCAGCGGCACGCAGGTGACCGCCGACGTCCTCGCCGCCGCACCGCGGCTGAAGGTCGTCGGCCGGGCCGGGGTGGGGCTGGACAACGTGGACGTCCCGGCGGCCACCCGGGCCGGAGTCGTCGTGGCCAACGCCCCGCACTCCAACGTCCTCAGCGTCGCCGAACTGACCGTGGGCCTCATCATCGCCTCGCTCCGCAAGGTCCACGCCGCCGGCGCCTCACTGCGCGCGGGCCGCTGGGAGCGGGCCGCGTTCCAGGGCGCCGAACTGGCCGGCCGGACCGTCGGCATCGTCGGCCTCGGCAACGTCGGCAAGCTCGTCGCCCGCAGGCTCGCCGGCTTCGACGTCGAGCTGCTGGCGTACGACCCGTACGTACCGGCGGAGGCCGCACCCGCCCTCGGCGCGCGGCTGGTGGAGCTGGACGAACTGATGTCCCGCAGTGACGTGGTGACCGTGCACCTGCCCAGGACGGCCGACACGACCGGCCTCATCGGCCGCCGTGAACTGCACCTCGGCAAGCGCACCATGCACCTGGTCAACACCTCGCGCGGCGGCATCGTCGACGAGGAGGCGCTGTACGCCGCGCTGTTGGAGGGCCGGATCGCGGGGGCCGCGCTGGACGTGTTCCGGACCGAACCGCCCGTCGGCTCCCCGCTGTTGGAGCTGGACAGCGTCACCGCCACGCCGCACCTGGGGGCGAGCACGGCGGAGGCCCAGGACCGGGCCGGCAGCGAAGCGGTCCAGGCCGTGCTGAACGCGCTGGAGGGACGGCCGGTGCCGTACGCGGTCAACGCGGCGGCCGTTGCGTCGCGGACCGCCGAACGCTCGCTGGAGACCGTGGGCTGACGACCCGGCCGCGGGACCGGGTCCGGGCGGTGCAGCACCGCCCGGACCCGGGTGTCCGATTCCCACCGGAAAATGTCACGCTTTCAACTATGATCACTACTGTCCGTGCAGATGCCCGGCTCCGGCGGTACCGGCGGTATCGCCCCGGCCGGTCGATGCCGGTCCCGAGGACGCTCTGGCTGTGCCTCCGGGAAGCCAGGCCGTCGGTGCAGATCATCTTTCTGATGCGCTTCGCCGTGGCCTTCCTCCTGGCCTCGGGGACGGTCTCCGGGCCGGCCCCCGCCGTGGTCCTGACGGCCGCGCTCGCCTGGGGTCTGGCCACGACCTGCGTCTACCTCGTCAACGGCATCCACGACGCACCCGAGGACCGGCTCAACGCCAACGGCCGCCCCATCAGCAGCGGCGCACTCGACCCCGGCCGGGCCACCGTGGTCGCCCGGGCGCTCGCAGCCCTCGCGCTGACGGCCGCCGCGGTGAGCGGCGTACCGCTCCTGCTGTCGCTGGTGGCCCTCCAACTGCTCTGCGGATACGCCTACTCGGCACCGCGCATCGCCCTCAAGCGCCGTACGTCCACCGCCGTCACGGCCATCCTGCTGCTCGGCGGTCTGACCTTCGCCGCCGGATGGGCCACTGCGGGCGCCGACGGCGGCGCCCTGCCCGTGAGCCTCTTCGCCGGTGCGCTGACACTGTGGATGGGTGCGGTCGGAGCCTTGGTCAAGGACCTCTCCGACCTGCGGGGAGACGCCGCCGCCGGGCGGCGCACGGCCCTCGTGCTGTGGGGCGAGCGCCGGGCCCGGACGGTCTGCGCGGTCAACCCGGTCGTGCTCGCTCTGGCCTACGCCGCCGTCGCGGCCACCGCCGCCCCGGTCCTGCTCCCGTCCGCGGCGGTCCTGCTGCCCGGCGCCCTCGCGACGGCCCACCTCGTCCGCACCACCACCTCCGGCGACCCGCGCAGCCGCAGCCGGCTGCCCTACCGCGCGTTCATGCTGACGCAGTACGGGGCGTGCTCGGCCCAGCTCGCGGCGGCGCTGTTCCAGACCGCCGGCTGAACAACGCAGGAGCCGCGGCCCGCGAGTGCGGGCCGCGGCTCCTACGCGGGTACGGGCGGGCTCAGCCCTTGAGCCCTGCCATCCACGCCTCGATGTCCGCGGACGTGCGCGGCAGCGCGGCGGAGAGGTTCCGGTTGCCGTCCTCGGTGACGAGGATGTCGTCCTCGATGCGGACGCCGATGCCCCGGTACTCCTCCGGCACGGTCAGGTCGTCGGCCTGGAAGTACAGGCCGGGCTCGACGGTGAGGACCATGCCGGGCTCCAGGACGCCGTCGACGTAGGTCTCGGTGCGGGCGACCGCGCAGTCGTGGACGTCCAGGCCGAGCATGTGGCCGGTGCCGTGGAGGGTCCAGCGGCGCTGCAGGCCGAGCTCCAGGATGCGCTCGACCGGGCCCTCGATCAGGCCCCACTCGATGAGCTTCGCGGCGAGGACGCGCTGGGCGGCGTCGTGGAAGTCGCGGTACTTGGCGCCGGGGCGGACGGCCGCGATGCCGGCCTCCTGGGCCTCGTACACGGCGTCGTAGACCTTGCGCTGCAGCTCGGAGTAGATGCCGTTGATCGGCAGGGTGCGGGTGACGTCCGCGGTGTAGAGGGTGCGGGTCTCCACGCCGGCGTCCAGGAGCAGCAGCTCGCCGGAGCGGACCGGGCCGTCGTTGCGCACCCAGTGCAGGGTGGTGGCGTGCGGGCCGGCGGCGCAGATGGAGCCGTAGCCTATGTCGTTGCCCTCGACGCGGGCGCGCAGGAAGAACGTTCCTTCGATGTACCGCTCGCTGGTGGCCTCGGCCTTGTCGAGGACCTTCACGACGTCCTCGAAGCCGCGGACCGTGGAGTCCACGGCCTTCTGCAGCTCGGCTATCTCGAAGGCGTCCTTGACCAGGCGCTGCTCGCTGACGAAGACCCGCAGCTCCTCGTCGCGCTCGGCGGTGACCTTGTCGGTCAGGGCCGCCTCGAGGCCGGCGTCGTGGCCGCGGACGATGCGGACGGGGCCGGTGGCCTCGCGCAGCGCGTCGGCGAGCTCGCGCACGTCGCGGGCGGGGACGCCGAGCAGCTGCTCGGCCTCGGTGAGGCTGTGCCGGCGGCCGACCCAGAGCTCGCCCTGGCCGTCCAGCCAGAACTCGCCGTTCTCGCGGTCGGAGCGGGGCAGCAGGTAGACCGTCGCCTCGTGTCCCTCGCCGTTCAGCGGCTCCAGGACCAGGACGCCGTCCTCGGTCTGGTCGCCGGTGAGGTACACGTACTCGGTGGAGGCGCGGAAGGCGTACTCGGTGTCGTTCGAGCGGGTCTTCAGGTTGCCCGCCGGGATCACCAGACGCTCGCCGGGGAACCGCGCGGACAGCTCGGCGCGGCGCTTGGCGGTCTCCGCCGCCTGGGCTATGGGCTGCAGGTCACGCAGTTCGGTGTCGGCCCAGCCGGACTTCATATTGGCGGCAAGCTCGTCGGAGACGGCCGGGTAGAGGCCGTTCTTCCGCTGCTTGATCGGCTCGTCACCTTCGGGGTTCTCGGGCGCGGGCTGCTCAGTCACTGCATTTCCTCCTCGAACGGGGCCGCGTTCCATCGTATGTGTGGCGGAAAGCGGACGAGGAGGGCTGTGCTCCATCGGGTGACGCCGAATTTCCGGACGAAGATCATTCGAAGTGGGCGACGAGCAGGACGACGTCTTCGGCGGCTCCGACGGCCCCGGCGTCCGGCTCCGCGCCCTCCGGCAGGACGGTGCGCAGGACGTGGTCCGCGATGGCCTCCGGGTCGTGGCGGGCGGCCCGGGGGACGCTCGCGGCCGCCCGCTGCAGACGGGCGAAGGCGCGGTCCATGGCGTCGCCGGTGCGGTGCAGCAGGCCGTCGCTGTAGAAGAGGAGCGTTTCTCCGGGTGCCGGTTCGATTTCCACGCTGGGTGCCTCCCAGCAGGCGAGCATGCCCAGCGGCGCCGAGAGCGAGGTCTCCACGTACTCGGCCCGGCCGTCGCCGATGATCAGCGGTGAGCAGTGCCCGGCCCCGGCCACGACGACCTTGCGCGCGGCGGGCTCGCAGTAGGCGAAGAGCGCGGTGGCGGCCCAGGAGGGCTCGGTCAGCCGCAGCAGGAGTTCGAGGTCGGAGAGGACCGCGACCGGATCCTCGCCCTCCATGACGGCGTACGCCCGCAGGGAGGCGCGCAGCCGGCCCATCGCGGCGACGGCGCCCGGACCCGAACCGGAGATCCCGCCGACCGCGATGCCCAGCGCCCCCTCGGGCAGCGGCAGCGCGTCGTACCAGTCGCCGCCGCCCCCGGGGCCGGTGCGGTGGCGGACGGCGAGGCGGATGCCGGGGACCCGGGGGAGACGGCTGGGCAGCAGTTCCTCGTGCAGGGTGGCGACGGCCTCGCGGGCGTGGGTCAGCTCGACGAGCCGGGCCAGGTGCTCGGCGGCGCAGCCGCAGTAGAGGCCGGCCAGGTGACGGCGGCGCTCGGCGGGTTCGGCGGGCTCGTCGTAGAGCCAGACGGCGGCGCCGAGCCGGGGCCCGGGCGCCCGGCCCGGGACCGTGGGCTCCAGCGGCACCGCGTAGCTGGCGGCGTAGCCGAGGCGGGCCGCGACCTCGCGGTGGCGGGGGTCGAGGCCGTCCTCGCCGGCGATGTCGGGGTGGGCCGTGCCGGAACGATTCCCCGCGGGCGGCAGGTCGTCGAGGAGCCGTACGTACCCGCCGTCGTGCGGAATGGTCTCGATGTGCCCGAGGTCCGCGCGGCCCAGCCCCAGGCCGACGGTGACGGGCCGGCCGGTGCCCTCGGGCGGCTGCAGGGTGACCAGACCGCGGCCGGCGCCGAGCAGCAGGGCCCCGGCGCGCAGCAGTTCGTGCAGGGCGGCGTCGAGGGTGGCGGTGCGCAGCAGCCGCTCGATCAGCTCCTGGAGCGTGGTGAGGTCGGAGATCCAGCCGGCGAGGCGGTCCTGGACGACGGCGTTCGGCGCGGGAGGCGCGGGGGAGGGCTCCGGGCGGCCCGGGGACGCGGGGGCGGCGGGCTCGGCGGGGGCCGAAGTGTGCGGGGAAACAGGGGCCGGTGGATTGATTCCGGCCACTTTCGGCAGGTGGGGCGCGCTCATGGCCGGCTGCCCGGGGAGGGCCGTGCGGAGGAGCGCTCCCGGCCGGCCGGACGCGCCGTACGCCGCGATTCGGCGGACCGTTGTGACCAGGCTGTTGGTCTGCGCGTTCTGGTGAATAGCACCGCACACCCCCTGTCGTGTCGCGCGCTATCAGTGCTCCACATGTACACGCCCGGGCAAGGGGATGTCCAGCATTGGACCAGTGGGATTGGTGGTGTCTGGGAGGTTCGGTACGCCTTGAAGTTTGGCCGGAAAATACTGTCGTGGCCGTGGAATTGCGATCGACTGGCGTCGCTCGAACAGCGCGTCACACCCACCCTGGTGGGTACGTACTCGGAGAAGGGCAGGGGCAGTTGGGGCCGCCCGGGAACCCGGCGGCGGGCCCGAGCGTCTCTACCGTCAACGGCCACGCCCGTCCCCGAACGGCGTGGGGCAACCCATGCCGTGGGCGAGGGGCGCACCGGAGCAGCACGAAGCGCCATACGCGCGCCACCCCCCGCCACGTTTCACGCTCGGCCCGCGGCATGATGCGCTGCGTTGTACGCGCAGAGATCAGTGATCCATGTGGTGAGCGGCCTCGAAGGGGCCACGGCGCGTTGAGTACCGCGCCATGCAGTGCCCGTAGTGCCATGTGTTCCAAGCAGTCCCGTGCAGTCCATGCAACGGCCATGGAAGTGCCATGTAGTGCGAGACGGTTCCCGCCGCCGGGCGGGACCGGTCCTTCGGCGTTCACGGAAAGGAACGAGCGCTCATGCGCGAGATCCTCGGAAGGCGACGCAAGCTCTCCCTCCGGCGTGCTAGCCGGTCCGCGGTGCTCACCGCGGCCCTGACGTACGCCACGGAGTGGCAGTGGCCCGTACTCCCCGGAGTGGGCCTGCGGCCGGGCGGCGGCCGGGTGCAGGAGTGCGGCTGCCCGGACCCCGACTGCGCGGTCCCCGGCGCCCACCCCTTCGACCCCGGTCTGCTGGCCGCGACCAGCGACACCCGGATGGTGCGCTGGTGGTGGACGAACCGGCCCGAGGCCCCCATCGTCCTCGCCACGGGCGGGCGGGCGCCGTGCGCGGTGAGCCTGCCCGCGGTGGCGGGGGCCAGGGCGCTGGCGGCCCTCGACCGCGCGGGCGTGCGGCTGGGCCCGGTGGTGGCGACGCCCGCCCGCTGGTCCCTGCTGGTGGCCCCGTACTCGCTGGAGGTGCTCGGCGAACTGCTGCACCGCCAGGACTGGGTGCCCGGCTCGCTGCGCTTCCACGGCGAGGGCGGCTACGTGGTGCTCCCGCCGTCGCCCACGGGGGCCGGCCGGGTGCGCTGGGAGCGGGTGCCGCGGCCGGCCGGCAGCTCGGCGGGGCCGGGTGCCGGGAACGGGCGTACGCCGAGGGCCGGTTCGGCGCGGGTGCTGCGGGCCGGCCGGCTCGACTCCTCCGCGCGGCCCTGGCTGCCGGACGTGGCCACCCTCGTGGACGTCCTGGTGGAGAAGAGCGCGGACAGCGGGACGTCCGGCGGTGGCAGCCGGCTCGCGCACTGAGGCGTCGCCGCCGCCCCGCGCCGACCGTGCGGAAGGACAAGGGCGTTGACGGGGCCGGGGCCCGGACCGGCCGGTTCCGGGGGCAGATGAGAGCGCGTACGGACGGGAGACGCCCGCGCTCTCACTCGTTCGGGTGTAACCAACCCCGAGATGTCCCGGGAAACGGCCGTGTGGGGTCATCAAGACCCGTTCCCGCCCGCTATGTTCGGGTGACCGGGCCTGTGTCGGGTGCCGCGCACAGCGCAGCAGGCGCCGTCGGTCCGGTCATCCGCAGGGGCGTGCCGTCGAGCCGTCCTGCGTTCAGGCTTCCGCGGCGAATTGCAGGTGATCCCTCATGGAGCGAGCGTCCAGTGCGGCCGGTATGGCCGAAATGTCCAGGCCGCGCGGAGCGAATCTCCGGATGCTCGCCCTGGCCGGTGCGGTGGCGCTCGTCGTCGTGCTGCCGCTGGCCGCGGCGAGCGCCGGTCCCGCGGGCACGGCGGGCCGGGAGCGGACGGGGCCGGGCAAGGGCCCGGCGGACCGCGCCGGAGGCGGCGCCCTGCGGGGCGGTGTGCCCGCCGCGGCGCCCGACCCCCGGCCCGCCGGCCGCGCCCTCCCGCTGCCGGGAGTGCAGGACGCCAACATCGCCCAGTGCGGTCCCGAACTCTCCTCCCCCGCAGGCCTGGAGGCCCAGACCTGCGTCCTGGAGCAGAGCCACGAGACGTGGGGGCGCACGTACTACCGGAACGCCACGGGCGGCCCGCTCTCGGGCATGCTGACCCTCATGGCGCCCGACGGCAGCACGGTCCAGGCGCCGTGCGACATGCCTGCTTCCGACGATCCGGGCGCCTGTGAGACGCCGCATGCGGCGTCCGTGCGCGGACATGGCTCGTATGCAGCGGTTGCGGAGATCGCCTCGGCCAAGGGGAACCTGCTGCTCCGGTCCGGCAGCAACTCCCCGGCGGCGGAGGCCGACAGTCCGGATGTCCTTCCCTAGCCGGTCCGCCAGGGCGCTCCGGCCGGGCGCCGAGGCGTCGGGCCGGGGCAGGGGCGCACGGATGTCCGGACGGACGTGCTGTGGGAGCTGCAGGGGAAGGGCTGCGGCCTGCTGTGGGCCGGCTGTGGGAGCGCCGGGGGCGCGGAGAATGCCGCGCGCTCTCCGGAGGCGTCCGGACATGGAAGCGCCCGGTCGCTGGCGACGGGGGATGCACCAGCGACCGGGCTCCTCAAACGGTAACAAGAGATCGGCGGTTCGCAAATTCGATCGCGGATTTCCGGACGCGGATTTCCGGGCCGACAGCGGGAGTTGTGACAGGAGTCACGCCCCCGGGCGCCCGGAAAGCCCCGGAACAGGGCCCTCCGCACGCTCGGCCCGACCGTCACCGGACCGCGGCCGGCCGATCCCCCCGCACGGGTCAGTTCAGGGTGACCTGACGGCTGGTGAGGCCGCTGCGGGCCCGCCGCTCCTCCGCCGACAGCGGCGCGGTCTCCGCCAGCGCCCCGGTGAGCCGCTCCGCGAACTCCCGGGCCGGCTTCTCCACGTCCTCCGCCCGCATCCCGCTCGGCAGGTCCCACACCGGCACGGTCAGCCCGTGCGCACGGAACGAACCGACGAGACGGGTGCCCTCGCCGAGCGAGGTCGCGCCCGCGGTGTGCAGCCGGGCCAGGGCGTCCAGGAGCTGCTCCTCCGGGTGCGTCATCACCCAGCGCAGGTGGTTCTTCTCCGGGGTCTCGCACCAGTACGCGGCATCCGGGCCGGAGAGCCGGACGGTGGGGATCGCGGCGGCGTTGGCCCGCTCCAGGGAGGCGGCGACCTCGCCGGTGGCGTTCTCGGCGTTCTCGATCCAGAACTCGAAGCCCGTGTGCACCGTCGGCCCGAACGCGCCCTCCGGGGCCAGCAGGTCCTGCAGCCGCGGCCCGTCGGCGGCGGCGCGGCCGGCGGCCACCGGAGTGCCGGGCTCGGCGGTCAGGGCGCGCTGCAGGGTGTCGGCGAGGTCGCGGCTGAGGTCGCCGGAGGCCGTGTCGTTCTGCAGGCCGAGCAGCACGGCGCCGTTGTCGCGGCGCAGCGCGGGCCAGGCCATCGGCAGCACGGTGGCGAGCGTCACCGAGGGGACGCCCTCGGGCAGGCCGTCCTTGAGGGTGAGCTCGACCGTGGCGGCGGGGACCAGCTCGCGCAGGGCGACCCAGTCGGCCTCGCCCGGCAGCCCCTCGAACGGGCGCTGCACCAGCTCGGCCACGGCGTGCGCGGCCTCGCGGCCGTGGCAGGCCTTGTACCGCCGGCCCGAACCGCAGGGGCAGGCCTCGCGGGCGCCCACCACGGGGATCGGGGCGTCGCTGCCCGCCCGGGGTGCGGCGGCCTTGGTCTGGGGGCGGCGCTTCTTGGCCATGGTGTGCGGATCTCCCGATCGGTGCGGTGCGCCCGGCGGCGGGGCCGGGCGGCGGACTGCCTTGACGGGCGCGAGCCTAGGCGCTCCGCCGGGAGTCCGGCACGTCATCTGCGGGTGCGCCGTGGCCGGTCGCGCAGTTCCCTGTGCTCCTTACGGGGCGCTACCGAACCGCACCGGACTTTGCCGAGCCTGCTCACGCCCGCCGCCGCACCGCTCTACGCGCGTCATCAGGTCAGTCCGTCGAGCTCCGGGAAGGCGAGCTCGGGGACGGGCTCAACGCGCGTAGCGAAACCGGCGCGCGCGGAGAGTGCGGCCCAGACCGTGACCTCGCCGGAGGCGTCGCGCACACCCCAGTCCTGGGAGAGGGCGCTGATGATGTTCAGTCCGCGGCCGCCGCGGGCGGTGACCGAAGGAGTGGCCGGAATGGGCCGGGTGGGCCCGCCGCCGTCGGTGACCTCGACCGTGAGCCCGCCGCGCTCGTCCACCCGCCAGGCGGCGCGGATGCCGCCGCCGTCCTCCGCGGGGCCGCCCCCTGCCGCGCCGCTCTCCCGGGGCAGCGGGCGTCCGTGCCGGTACGCGTTGCTGAGAAGCTCCGAAAGGATCAGTACGGCGTCGTCGATGACCGGATCCGGTACCCCGCTGCTGCGCAGATCCTTGCGCATCCGGTGTCTCGCTTCTCCCACACCGGCAGGACCATGGGGTACGGCCATGATCGACGACGTGGGCACCTCCTGTGCCACCACCAACGCCACCCCCGAGACCTCCTTTGCCCCACGTCAGGGGATGAATGCCCCAATGGCCTGTACCGGAAACCGGCCATCGCGCACGGGGAGGGGCACTCGCGCGGGTCGACTGCGGAGCGAACGCGCCGGTGCACTCCTTGTAATGGCCTTGCGGCGGCCGTGCGGTGGCGCCGGGGTGCGCCCCGGCGCCCGTCCGTCCGCGTCTAGCGGCGGCCCAGCTGGGTAAGCACTGCCTTGGGCCGGTTGGTGATGACCGCGTCCACGCCGAGGCGGGCGCAGAGTTCCACGTCCTCCGCCTCGTTCACGGTCCAGACGTGCACCTGGTTGCCGGCGCGCTGCAGCCGGGCCACGAACTCCGGGTGGTTGCGGACGATCCGGATGCTCGGCCCGGCGATGTGCACGCCCGCGGGCAGCCGCCCGTCGCGGTAGCGCGGGGAGATGAACTGCATGAGATAGACGGTCGGGATGGCGGGCGCGGCGGCGTGCACCCGCTGCAGGGAGCGGGCGGAGAAGCTCATCACCCGCACCCGGGAGGCCTCGCCCGGGGGCGGTGCGGCCAGGCCGAAGCGGTCGAGCAGGCCGAGCAGCTTCTCCTCCACCTGGCCCGCCCAGCGGGTCGGGTGCTTGGTCTCGACGGCCAGCTCGACCGGCCGCCCCGAGTCGGCGACGAGCTCGAGGAGGCGCTCCAGGGTGAGGACGGAGGTGCGCTCGTGATCGGGGGCGGCCGGGTCGAGGTCGGGTGCCTCGGCGTCGGCGGCCTTGCCCTTCCACGAGCCGAAGTCGAGCGCTGCGAGGTCGGCCAGTTCGAGGGCGGAGACGGCGCCGCGGCCGTTGGAGGTGCGGTTCACCCGGCGGTCGTGCACGCAGACCAGGTGCCCGTCGGCGGTCAGCCGGACGTCGCACTCCAGCCCGTCGGCGCCGTCCTCGAGCGCTTTGCGGTACGCGGCCAGCGTGTGTTCCGGGGCGTCCTCGGAGGCTCCCCGGTGGGCTACGACGGCGAGCGGATGGCGCTCGGGACGGATGTCCCGGGCCGGGTGCGCATAGGTCACCGCGTTATGGTGCCACCGCCTGGCACAATCGCGCATGCGGGCCCTTTGTTCGGTAATCGCCCTGATCCGGGCGGCTCCGGCGGGGGCCGCGAGGCCAGTGAGGACACAGCCTCCGTTTACGGCGGTCTGACGTGCGATGGGAAAAGCTTGCGGCAGACATGTTGCGAGCGTGGCCTGGGTCGCGAAAAGACCGGTGTGTACCGAAATGCATCGGACTGCACCATGCACCTGATGAGGAGACAACTGTGAGCACCGAGAACGAGGGCGCCGCCGTTCCGACCCCGGACTCAACGGGTGCGGGCCCTGTTCCGCCGGTCCCGGCGGCCCCGCCGGCCGTCGGCGCCGACGGCGCTGCGGCGCAGGCCGGCGCCCCGGCGGATGCGGTGCCGGGCTCGGCGCCGCACCCGGCGGAGCCCGCCACGGCGCAGCTGCCTGCGGCTTCCCCGGAGGGGACGGCCGGTGCTCACGGCGGTGCGGCGCAGGCGCCTGCGGCTCCTGCGGGCGCCGAGGGTGCCGGAGTGCAGATGTCCAAGCCCGAGGTGCCGTACGGGCCCCCGGCCGGCGTGCCGCAGGCGGACCCGCACACTGCGCAGTTCGCCGCCGCCGCACCCGGCGCGGCCCCGTACGGCGCGGCACCGCAGCAGTCCGCCACCGGCGCCTGGTACGGCGGGCCCGACGGGCCGCAGGGCCCGTACGGCGCCACCGACCCGTGGGGCGCGCCCGCGCCGCAGCGCAAGCGGAGCGGCGGGCTCGTGGCGGCCGTGCTGGCCGCGGCCCTCATCGCGGGCGGCGTCGGCGGCGGCGTCGGCTACTGGGCCGCGAACCGCACCGACAACAACGGCTCGACGACCGTCTCCGCCGCGGGCGACCCGAAGGTGGAGAGCCGCTCGCCCGGTTCGGTCGCGGACATCGCGAGCAAGGCGCTGCCGAGCGTCGTCACCATCGAGGCGCAGAGCAACAACGGCGACGGCGGCACGGGCACCGGCTTCGTCTACGACAAGCAGGGCCACATCCTCACCAACAACCACGTCGTGGCCGCGGCCGCGGACGGCGGCAAGCTGCAGGCGACGTTCTCGGACGGCAAGAGCTACGACGCCGAGGTGGTCGGCCGGGCCCAGGGCTACGACGTCGCCGTCATCAAGCTGAAGAACCCTTCCGGCGCCAAGCTCAACCCGCTCCCGCTCGGCGACTCCGACAAGACGGCGGTGGGCGACGCGACGGTCGCCATCGGCGCGCCCTTCGGGCTGTCCGGCACGGTCACCACGGGCATCGTGAGCGCCAAGAAGCGCCCGGTCGCCTCCAGCGACGGCGGCGGCAGCGGCCAGGCCTCGTACATGAGCGCGCTGCAGACGGACGCGTCGATCAACCCGGGCAACTCCGGCGGCCCGCTGCTCAACGCCCAGGGCGCCGTCATCGGCATCAACTCCGCGATCCAGTCCGCGAACAACGGCGGCGGATTCGGCGGCGGCCAGGGCCAGTCCGGCAGCATCGGCCTCGGCTTCGCGATCCCGATCAACCAGGCGAAGAACGTCGCCGAGCAGCTGATCCGGGACCGCACGCCGATCTACCCGGTCATCTCGGCCACGGTGAACATGAAGGACTCCGGCAACGGGGCCAAGATCGCCGCCAACGGCGCCAACGGCAGCCCGGCCGTCACCGCCGGCGGCCCGGCGGACAAGGCCGGCCTCAAGCCGGGCGACGTCATCACCAAGCTCGACGACCAGAAGATCGACGGCGGCCCGACCCTGATCAGCGAGATCTGGACGCACCAGCCCGGCGACAAGGTCACCGTGACCTACATCCGCGACGGCAAGCAGGCGACGACGGAGATCACGCTGGGCGAACGCAAGGGCGACAGCTGACCGTCCGCCCGCCGTCACCCGGTAGGCTGTCCCCGCGCTGCCGCGAGGCGGTGCGGGGAGGCTTGCCCGAGCGGCCGAAGGGAACGGTCTTGAAAACCGTCGTGGCAGCGATGTCACCGTGGGTTCAAATCCCACAGCCTCCGCCAGTCCTGCATTAGGGCAGGTCACAAGGGGTGCCAGCCTTCGGGCGGCACCCCTTCTGCATTCGAACTGTCTCACGGTTTCTCGCTTGTGCCCCGGTCCTGACCAGTGTCTGTTCCCCAGGTGTTCCCCAGGAACTGCCGTGGTGCTGGCTCACCGGCCGCGTGGTGAGCTCTACTTGCTCCTGCTGCCGGACCGGTTCGGGCGTTTGCCGGTCGTCGGCGTCGCGACTGGGGCACCCTCTGGGCCGTGGACACGTTGCGGCGATGAGGAGGGGCCATGGGGTGGGAGACCGAGGAGTTCGGGGCGTCCCATGAAGGCAGGGCCGGCGCGGTCCTGGTCGACGGCAGCGAGCCCAAGCCGGTCTACTTCGACGGGGCCAGCGCCGTGGGGCAGTACCTCAGTGAATGGTGGGTCTACGACGGCACGTTGGGTGCCCCGCGGGCGACCCACCTACGGGGCTCATGCTCGTGCGGCTGGCGCGGCGAGAGCCTTTACGCGATCGACTGGGAGCAGGCGGCCGAGAGCCGGTACAACGTCGACACATCAGGCCCGTGCGACGACTGGGACCGGCACATCAGCGAGGTTCAGTCACGATCGGTACCGTTGCCCGCCGAACTGGAAGACCTACTGGAACGGCTGAACGAACAGCTGGATGCCCTGGCCGACGATGCCCCGCTGGCTGCGCTGAAGGCCGTCGCTGTCCTGGAGCGAACTGCCGCGGGCATCGGACGTATGGCTGCCCACAATGCAGGGGCCGACGATCTGACGTGGGAAGAGATCGGAACAGCCCTGGGGCTGACCGAGAAAGAGGCCCGCTCGCGCCTGAGTCGATACAGCTTTGGATGCTGACACAGGGCCCGTCCGAACGGCCACGTGACTGTCTCACGCCGGGGCTGTTTTCGGGCCGTGGACGGGATGATCTGACAGACGCCAGCGGGGGCCTTCCGCCGTCAGTATTCGTTGAAGCCTCGGGCGGCATCGTAGATATCGGCGCCCACAACGACTACGGAATGCCAGGTCACGATGTACTGGATGTTGAGGCGGCCGGACCAGGCCGAGCGTATGACGTCGTCGTTCGTGTACGAGAGGTGGGTGCCGGGGCCGTAAGGCTCTTCGGTGACCTCGTGGACGAGACGCATCAGCGAATGGCGGTCGTCGGCTGGGAGGTAATCACGGAACCTTGCCACCTGTTCAGTGAACTCGAAATAACGCTTCATTGCGGTAGTACTCCAGCGGTGGCCCGGCCTGGGAGTTGATCCGGCTACTGGGCCTGGCTCGTGAGGAAGGTGTGGATCTCGGCGGCGAGGTTTCGCATCTCCTCGCCGGCTGCGTGCACAGTGGTCGTCTCGAAGTGCCATTCCTCGGAGGGAGGCCGATCGTGAATGCCCCATGTCAGGTGGACGTAGCCGCCGGGGCGGTGCTCCGCCGAGAGGGTCAGATCGTGTTCGAGGGAGCGCCAGGTGCGCGCTCCCTCCCAGCCCCGGAAGTCCTCGGCCAGCGAGGAGAGAAAGGTGTCGAGGCCGTCGCCGTCCCAGGTTCGCACCAGGGTCTCGACGCTCACCCATTGCCCACTCGCCCTCACTAGGAAGTCGAGTGTCGGGTCGTCCCCGTACGGCCGCGTTGTCTTGGAGAACAGCAGGTGGACCGGTCGCGGTCCAGGTTCCCCCACCCGGACGACAAGGCTGCCGGAAGCGTCGTGGTCGATCATCTGAACAGGTTAGAAGAACGACCGCGGTCGGACACGGGAGTTTCAGGCGGACTCGATGTTCTCTTCGTGCAGGGCCTTGGAGATGAGCGCATTGGCATGGCCCTCGCGCCCGCGCAGGATTTTCGCGTAGACCCGGTACAGAACAGCGAGGCTGTGGCCTGCCCGGCGCGCGACTTCCGGAGGGTCGATCCCTGCCCTGATCCAGAGCGAGATCCCGGCGTGGCGACCTTTGTACGGGACGTCCGCAAGCGGTGTCTTGAGCTCCTCCGGGGAGAGGACTTTCTCCCGAGCCGCCTGCCACAGTTCGCAGTACTCGGTGGACCGGACACGGCCCCCCTGTACGGCTCGGAAGAGCCGGCCGTCGGTTGCTGCGCCGTGCGTCTTGATGTGCTCGCGCAGCATGCGTACGAGTTCGGGCGGGATGGGCACTGAGCGCGTGGCCTTGCGGGCACGGCGTTTCAGCCCGCGTTTCTCGTAGGGAAGGCCGTTATCCGTCCAGCCGGAAGCTACCTCCGGCCGACTCTCTTCTAGAAGGAGCTCACCCCACTCCTCGTCTGCCTCGTCACTCTCCTCGGGCAGGATGCAGTCGGATTCCTTCAAGGCGGCACTCTCGGCCGGCCGTGTCGCGGCGTAGTAGATGCAGCCGAAGAATGCTTCCAAATGTTCGCCGCGCGCGCCCTGTTCGCTGACGGCCGCGATGAGTTCGCGGGCCAGGCGAGGACCGGGGACGAACCGGAAGTCCACCTCTTCGTCGGTGTCTGGCACCTGCCAATCGACGCGCTTGAGCGGGTTGACGTCCAGCTGTTCTCGCTCGATGGCGTAGACGAACGCGTTGTTGAGGATCATCCGCTTGCGTCGGAAAGTGTTCTCCGCCGCGTTGTCGCCGTTGAGCGTGCGGGATATGGCTTCGAGAGCGCGGCGTACGTGAACCGGACGAGCGGCCTCGGTGATGGGAAGGGAGCTCTTGGCTATCCAGGCCAAGGCGTGCTTGATCTCTGTTGGCGGCTCTTCCACATCTGCGCGAGCCACCAACTCGCCCTGCTCTGTACGCACGAGCCGAAACGCCCAGGCGTACAGGGCAGCACGGAGGAGGTGACGCTCAGGGGCGCCCGCGGCGCCGGCAGGGACGAGTGCCGGGGTCACGGTGGCCAAGGCGTCGGCGATGCTGGCTCTGTGCTTCGCCGCCGCCCGCGGCCACTTCATTTGGGCGTAGTCACGAGCGTGTTGGTACCACGTGACAGTGTTCTGGGCCCGCAGCTCCGATGAGGGCAAGCCCTGGTCGATGTCGAACTGCTCCCCGCGCTGCAGCGCAGCCATCAACTGCGAGCGTCGGCCGTCGGCCTGAGGCTTGAGGCGGTAGCTCTTCGAGTGCTTTCGGGGCCCGACCTTCCAGTGAAGCCGGTAGGGCTTCGGCCGATTGGTGCGGATCTCCAAGTCGTAGATCCGCACATCGAACGTCAGCAAGTGAGGTTCTCCTCATGGTCGTCGAGCCACCTGTCGACATCGGTACGACGGAAGCGCAGATGTCCGTTGGGGAGCTTGATGCACCTGGGGGCCTGGCCGCGGGCGCGCATCCGGTAGAACGCGGCTCGGGACATGCCGAGTTCGTCGAGAACGTCGGCGAGCTTCAGGTGCGGTTCGCGGGCACGGGACACGGTGGTCATCCCTCCTCGGCGGTCGCTATGTCGGCGGGCGGGTTGACGGTCAGATAGATACGGACGAGTCGGCTGGGCGGTCGGTCGTGGTAGGTCCGGCTCGTGTCGAGGACGTCCAGGACGCGGCCGAGGTGGTCGGCGGTGCGTCGGCATTCGTCTTCGGTGCCGTGAAGGCGGATGCGCATGGGTCAGCTCCTGGGCGTGACGGTGGGGTCGCAGCCGGGGTGGGTGGTCTCGCCGGCGGTGATGAGGAAGTCAGCGAGCGGGGTGTCGCACTCGGTGCAGCGCTGCGCGGGGGTGGCGTCCTCAGAGAGGTGCTGCAATCCAGCGCCCGCAGCACCCGCAGCACCCGGAGAGCAGTGTTTGGCCTGGTCAGGAGTGGTTTCGGTTGCGGGTGCTGTGGATGGCGCAGCGCCCGGTGCGGTGCCCGCAGCACCCGGTGGGGTGGGTTCGCGGGTGCTGCGGGTGCTGGTGCGGGTGCTGGGGTGTGAGTCAGCGCCCGCAGGTTCCTGCTGGTCAGAGTGGGTTTCGGGTGCTGCGGGTGCTCCGGGTGCTGGATTGCAGTGCCTCTCTGTGGCCGTGAGGCGGTAGAGGCGGGAGCGGTTGCCGTTGGGCTGGCGTTGGGAGTCGTCGAGGTTGATGCCGACGGTGCGCAGGGCCGGGGCGAGGCGCTTGAGCTGTCCGGCGGCGCGGGTGGGGTCCTTGGGCCACTTCTTGGGGAGCTTCTCGGGTGCGGCGACGGCTTCCATGAGTTGGGCCGCGGTGACGGTGACGCCGTTGGGGCCGGCTGCGTGGACGAGGTCGACGACGGCCTGGGCGAAGGGTTCGCCGTCGAGGACGTCGGCGACGGCGTCGGCTGCGGTGGCCTTGTAGGAGTTGAGGGTGTTCCATCCGGTGACGTGGTCGACGGCGGCCAGGACGCGGGCGAAGTCGGCCATGCGCGGGCGCTCGGTTAGTTCGATGTCCGGCAGGACCTTGAGGACCTGGGCGAGGAGGTCGAAGAGGCTGGCGAGGATGGCGGGGTGGGCGTCGGCGTAGGCCTGGTCGAGTTCGGCTTCCTCGCGGCGTTTGTGGTCGGGGATGAGCTGCAGCTCGATGGTCAGCAGTCGCTCGGCCAGGTCGCCGGCGAGGGCTCCGGCGTCGATGGTGGTCATGGCCAGGACGCGGCGGAATTCGAGTACGACGACGTCGTCGTCGGTGTACAGGGCACGGTCGACGATGCCGTCGCCGGTGACGGCGCGGCACAGGGCGTCGGAGAGCCAGTCGGGGACGACGGAGATGTTGTCGAGGCAGATGGCCCAGGAGTTGAAGGCTTGCACGGCCCAGGACTTGAGGTCACGGGGTGCGGTGCGTTTGGGGGCGCCGGAGGGGTCGACGATGCCGATGACCATAGCGGCGCCCTTGGATTTGCCGGTTCCCTGTTCGCCGCGGAAGGCGAGGATCGGGTGGGGCAGGTCGGGGATGAACGCGGCGACGAGCCAGGCGGCCAGGAGCTGGAAGCCTTCGTCGGTGGTGTTGAGCAGGCCGCGGAGTTGGGCCAGGCCGTCGCCGTCGCGGACGGGTTCGGGCAGGGGCTTCATGGCGCCGGAGCGGCGGAAGGTGACGGGGGAGGCGGGCAAGCGTTGCCAGCCGGCGGTGTTGACGGCCACGCAGCGGCCGTCGGTGGTGCCGAGGTCGATGATGATCTGCTCGTCGTGGCGTGCGACGCGCAGTTGGGGTGTGCGGGGGTCGGCCATGGAGGCGACTCCTTCGAGAACGGTCATGGCGTCGGCGAGGGCCGACTGGGAGGGGACGGTGCCGTTGTTGGTGTCGGCGAAGATGCGGGCGAGCTGGGAGCGCAGGCCGGCCTTGCCTCGCAGGGGGAGGGCGAGGTTGGGACCGCCGACGGTGACGCCGTAGGGGCGGCCGTCGTCGGACATGAACAGGTCGTAGCGTTCGCGGGCGAGCGCGGCGAGCAGGGAGGCCTGGGACGGGCCCTTCTTGTCGGGGTCGACGCCCTGGTCCTGCAGGAGTTGGCGGGCGAGATCGTTCGTGCTGGCGGGGCTGTTGTGCTGTGTGCTCACGCGTTGCTCCGCGGGGTGGTGCGTGCGGCGGATTCGACGGTGGCGCGGGCTTCCGGCTCGGGCAGGCCCTTGTGGACGGCGGCCTGGATGAGGGCGGCGGCGATGTTCTCGGCGTCCGGTCCGCCGGTGGTGTAGGCGCGGCAGGCGGCCCAGTACAGGCGGTCGTTGCGGCCGCTGCCGTTCTTGCCGTTGGGAACGGAGTCCAGGACGAACTGCACCAGGGCCGTGGCGCGTTTCCCCGAGGTCCCGAGGGGTGAGTTGAGCCCGCGGGGCGGGTGCGGTGGGGGCGGGGTGAGGAGCTGTAGAAGCTGTGGGGGGACGTGCGCGGCGGGAAGGTCCGGGGAGTTGGGGTCGAGGAGGTAGCGGCCGGCGGTGGTGAGGGAGCCGGGGCCGACGAGGTATCCGCCGGAGCCGCGGACGTCGATGCCCGGACGTAGCTTGCCGACGGAGTTGGGGATACGCGTGTTGGCGGGGCCGGAGAACCATCGATGCTGGCCGCCGCTGGGGGTTAGCACGGTGACGGTGTCGGGGAGGGCGAAGCCGTGGGCGTCGGCGAGTTCAGCGAAGGCGGTGATGCCGTCCTGGCCGTGCTTGACGTCAAGGTCGATGCCGATGAGGTGGTGCGGGGGCCGGCCACAGGCGATGCCGAAGCCGGTGGCCCAGGGTGCGGCTGCGAACAGGGCCTGGATCGCGTCGGGGTTGGTGGTGGCGTCGTGCACACCGTGCCCGATCCGCCCGCACTCTCCGTGGCAGCGGCGGTGAACGGGGGACTCGTTGCGGTGGGGTGAGCGCACCGCGGGAAGTTTGGTGCGCGACAGCGGGATCACGGGGAGGTCCTTGCCCGCGGCGGCGAGTGCTTGGGCAAGCGCGGCGCTGTGCGCGGGCCGTGAGGGGTGGTGAGTGCCGTGGGGCATCGGATTTCGTGTCTCCTGTCGGCGCAGTGAGGGCTTGGCATGGCTCTGCGCGTGTCGCTGGTGTCTCCATTTCGAAAAGACGGGTCAGCCCTCGAATCTGTCTCACCCCCCTGACCTCGCAGGGGCACGAAGAACATGACGTAAGGGTTCGGCGCCTGGTATTCGCGCGTACGCGGGCACACGCATTGGATGAGTGCAAAAAGCACCCCCGCATGCTCGAAGTGACGCCGTCGTCTTGGCCTTGCGCGGCCGTTTGCCCTGTGGATTTGTGGTGTTGGACCACTGATTCGCGGCCGCAGGTGTGAAAACGATCACTGCTGGACGTGCGAGGTCGGCGGGTGTCAGGGGTGTCACGTCGGGGTGTCAGACGCGTCAGACGGGGCTCGCGTACGTGTGTGACCCGCGCGTTGGGGGCCCGGCGCCGTCAGGAGTGTCAGACGCGTCTGACGCGTCAGGGCCGTCAGGCGGCCTCGTCGTCGCGGACGATCAGGTACTCGCCGGTTTCACCGGTCTCGGCCAGGCGGCCGGCCATGATGAAGGCGGCGACTTGGCCGGAGACCCAGGAGCGAGAGCGGCCGTGGCGGTCGCAGTGCTCCATGAAGTCGAGGGGGCGGATGAGGGTGCGGCCTTCGGCTTCGAATTCGTCGAGGATTTCTTCCATAGCCTGGCGGGCCTGTGCGGGGGTAATCCGCTCCTGGGGGTTTTCCTGGGGGCGTTCGGCGAGTTGGACGATGTGGGAGACCTCGGGGATTTCGTGTTCGGGGTCGATGCCGTCGTCGTCATCGTCGTAGGGCCCGCCGTCGTCCTGGTGCTCGTACTCGTTGGTGTAGTCGTCTTCGTCGTCCAGGTCGTGGGGCCCGTGGTCGTAGGTGGGCACGGTGTTCTCCTGCGGGTCGGTGTCGGTGGTGCCGGGCAGGGGGTAGCGGGTGCGCTGGGTGAAGTGGCGGCCGGCGGCGCGTGCGGCGGCCTTGGTGGTCACGGGGTCGAGGGCGGCGCGGACGGGTGCGAAGGTCAGGACGGCCCACTCGGTGTATTCGCGGGGGGTGAGGTAGGAGCGGGCGGGGGTGGCCCAGAAGGTCTCGGGGACGCCGTTGGCGACCAGGTAGCAGTAGCCGGGCTTCTTGTCCTTCCACACGTGGGGGCAGGCGCCTGCGTCGAGGACGTCGTCGTCCAGGGCGAAGGTGGCGTCGCGCTCGTTGCGCACGCCGTAGCACCAGCTGGAGCCGAGGGAGGCGCGGGTGTCGGTGGAGACCTGGTTGTGGGAGGCGCGCTGCAGGGAGACGACCAGGCTGATGCCGGCGGAGCGGACTTCCTGGGCGATGCCGGTGAAGACGTCCTCGTCAGTCTCGCGGATCGTCTTGGCGGCCTCTTCGAACCAGCAGAGCAGGAAGGGCATACCGGGTGAGCCGTCGGCCTGGGTCTGGGCGCACTCGGGGACCCACTGCTTGTAGCCGTACTTCGCGAGCCAGGCAGTGCGGGCCGGGATGGCGGCCTTGATGGCCTCGATCATGGCTTTGGTCGACTTCATGTCGAGCGCTGCCCAGTCGATCGCGGGCAGCAGCGGGCCGAGCACCTGGTCGGCCTTGGAAGGGTCGGAGGCCCACACGACGACGTCGGTGCGGGAGAAGACTTCGGTCAGGGCGGTGATGCCACCTTCGGACTTCCCCGAGCCGGTCATCCCCATGACCAGCAGGAGCGTGGTGTTGCGGGGGGCCGCTGGGTCGCCGGGGAAGTACAGGATGGCGGGGGTGCCGTCTTCGTAGAGGGCGACGACGACGGGGTCGGCGATGGAGCCGCCGGGGTGGGAGGGGCCGGGGTAGGGGACGGTGTTCTTGAGCAGGTCGTGGGGGACGACGGTGAGCTGGACGCGGGACTCTGATTCCGGGTCGGGCATGACTCGGATGGCGCTCTTCGGCACGTCCAGGGCACTGGCGAGCAGTGGGGCGGCCTTGCTGACGTCCTCGGCGGTCAGTTCGCCGCGCGGGAGCTGCAGGTCGAAGGTGGCTTTGTTGGGGGCGACGGTGCTGCGGGTGATCTGGGATTTGGCCAGGCCGACCTTCTCCAGCAGCCCGCCGTCCGCGCTGCCGGCCACAGCGTCGGGGTTGCGGCGCAGGACCTGGCGGATGTTCCAGGACAGGGCCAGGGCGGGGGTGCCCATGAAGTACAGGCCGCCCAAGGGGCCGGCGTCGGGTCCGGCGATGGCTGCGGCGGTGAACCAGGTGGAGCCTGCGGCGATGGTGATTGCGGAGTGCAGGCGGCGTTGGGAGCTGGTGGCCTTGCCTGCCCACCAGGTCACCCCGGTCAGGGCCACCGAGGCCAGGGTCAACCCGGCTGCGGCGGCAGCGTTGTTGGCCCAGTAGGCGTGTGCGGGGAGGGAGGCCAGGCCGGTCCCGGTGCCCGCGAGCCACGGGGGCAGGTGCGGCTTGACGCGGTGGAGCAGATACTCGACGACGCCGCCGCTGCCGGATGCGGCGCGCAGCTGCTCTTCGTGGAGCTGCTCGGGGGTGGTTGGGGGCACGGCCCTCGGGCCTCCTTCACGTGCGGGGGTGGACCGGTTGCGTGTGGGGTCAGCCGTTGAAGTCGAAGCGCCGGCTGGTGGGCCGCTGGCGGGTGCGGTAGGGGGCGAGTTCGGGGTCGAACTCGCGCTGGAACGCGGCGTAGGTGGCGGCCAGGTTCTTGGCGGTGTCGCGGGTGTCCTCGGCGGCCTTCTTCATCCGCTTCGCCACCCGGCGGGCGCGCATCCGCGAGCCGAACGCCTTGCCCTCGGGGTCCGGGACTTCCTTGAGGACGGCGTGCAGGATCTCGGAGGCGTTGGCGAGTTCGAAGGACAGCTGCAGGAACAGCTGCCGGCCTCGCTCGCAGTAGTTGCGGATGTCGACGTTGGAGAAGAACTCCGGGTCGGCCAGCGGGCTGTGACCCTGGCGGCTGCCGCCGTCACGGCGGAAGAACCCCGAGCCACCGTTGGCGCCACCGCCGCGGCCACCGTTGGTGCCGTTCGGGCCGCCGACGTGGAAGTGGTACTCCCGCGTGCGGTTGGTCGTCCGGTACCGGTTACCGGCACCACGGGTGCCGTTGGTCTTCTTCCAACCGTTCTGCTGCTGCCCGCCGGGGCCCGGGCCCCAGGGCCCGTTGAAGGGAGGCGGCGGAGGGGGCGTGGTCATCAGTCGGTCTCCTCAGTCGAGTTGGCGGTGGTCCGGCGGGTGCGCAGCCACAGCACGTGGCCGGTGATAGTGAGCAGCAGCCACACCAGCGGCAGGACGCTGGTGAACGGGCCGAAGGCCACACTGGCCGCGGCCCACGCACCGACGACCAGCACCGCGGTGGCCAGGGCGTAGCGCCAGGCCTTCACACGCCGGGCCTCCGCGGGGCGCTGGCGCTCGGCCCAGACCAGCCAGAGCGGCCCCGAGACGGCGACGACGGCGAGCACGGCCCACAGCTGCGGGGCGGCGGCGTGTGCGACGGCGGTGGCCAGCAGGCAGGCGATCGCAGCCGTGAGGGGGAAGAAGGCGCGGCGGCGCTTCCAGGCTGCGCGGCCGATAGCGAAGGCGAGACGCTGGCGCCAGGTGAACTGCTCGGGCAGCACCACCACGACCGGGTTCTGCCTGGACCCGAAGCGCTGCTTGGGGATGCGGACAGTGGTGGTCTCACGATCGAACAAGGCCATCACCGCGCCCCCTTCCGGCCCGGGGCGGACAGGGCCGTGCCGGGGCGTCCGATCCGGCGGCCGCTCACGGTGGCGTAGACGTCCATGGCCAGGGCGTGCTGCCAGCGGGTGCCGAGGCGCTTAGCGCGGTACATCGCCTCGTCCGCACCCCGCATCAGGCCCGGAAGGCCAGCGCCGGGACGGTCGGTGGTCCGGCAGATGCCGATCGAGGCGCTCGGGTAGACGACCGCGGTCCCGGACTCGACCGGCTCGGCGAGCTGCTTCCACAGGCCCCAGAACAGTTCGGTGTTCAGGTCGGTGTCCGGTGTCAGCCGTATGACGGCGGCGAACTCGTCGCCGCCGAGCCGGGTGGCGAAGCCGTGCCGTCGCGCGCACCAGGCGTCGAGCCGCTGGGCGACCGCGGTCAGGGTCTCGTCCCCGGCACCGTGTCCGTAGGTGTCGTTGATGTCCTTGAAGTCGTCCAGGTCCAGCAGGAGCACGGCGGCGTGCGGGTGGCAGGTGGCGCGCAGGGCCCTGCTGGTGAACTCCGCGCGGCACATCAGGCCCGAGACGGGGTCGGTGCGCACGGTGCGCAGGCGGCGTGCCAGGAACAGGGCATGGGCGGCCCAACCGGCCACGGGCGCGGCGATCGGCAGGGCTTGCAGCAGGGGGGTCATGCGGCGTCCTCCTTCACGATGTCCTCGTGCTGCGGGGTGTGTTGTGGCGCGTCGGTGGTCATGGAGCGGGGCTCCTCATCGGGGTCAGCGGAGTCGTGGTGGTCAGGGGTCTCGTCTGTGCTGGTGGGCGCCGGAACGGGCAGGTGGATCGGCTGCGGGCCGGGCTCGTCGGGCACGGCGGTGAGTTCGGGCACGGGCTGGGGGTTTTGGGTGGCGGCGTCGCGGATGCGGCCGGCGCGGCCGGTGCCGATGCCGTAGGTCTTGATCAGCCACGTCGCCGAGACCTCTCCGCCGTCGGCCAGGCGCTGCCGGGCAGCGGCGATGAGCTCTTCGTCGCTCTTGCCGGGCGGCAGGGCCTGCCGCCGCTTGCCCGCAACGGCCCCTCGGCGGAGGTGCCGCGGCTGCGATACCCCACGGGGAGCGCGGGGCTCAACTGAAGTGGGCGGCGGGACTGCCGCACCGATCTCGTCGGCAGCCTGCCGCGACGGGATGGCAGGGGGCTCTTCCCTGTCGACGGTGGCAGGGGCGCCGTCGGCTGCGGAAGTGTCGGTGATTGGGGTGCTGGCAGGGGGCTGGTTGCGCAGGTGTGCCATGTGGACCAGCAGGCCCAGGACCACGGGCGGGATCGCGGAGACCGCCACGATCAGCGGCCACGACACCGTGAGCACCTTGGCAGCGGACGCGTGGTCGACGGCGTTGCCGGCGACCGAGAGCGCGATGCCGCCAACGGCGTTGTACTTAGCCCAGGTCCGGGCATGGGCGTTGCGGGTGGAGCGGCCTAGCCACACGCGCACGGCGGTCATGGCGTAGGCGTCGACGGTCAGCGGGAGCAGCCAGGACAGCCAGGTCCACCAGCCGGTTCGCAGCGCGAGGTCCTGCAGGGCGGCGTAGGAGGACGCGGCGGCGGCCAGGCCCACGGCGCTCATGCCGGCATCGAGCATCCAGTCCCGGCGGACGTCGGGAATCTCGGGTGTGGTCATGGCGTCGTTCACCGGACCGCGTCCGACAGCATGGCGAGGGTGGTCGTGGCGACCGTGGTCACGGTCTTCTTGGCGCCGTCGGCGAAGCTGGTGCCGGTCAGGAACAGGCCGATCAGCAGGCCGACGAGCAGGGTCGACCAGCGGTGCCCGACCCACACGCACATCGCGATCCCCAGGGCGATCAGCAGCAGGGTGATCGACACCGTCACCGCGGGCGTAGCGGGTGCGGCCAGCAGGGTGGGAAACATCAGCAGGGGTCTCCGTCTCAGGCGAAGAGCAGCAGGGTGAGGGAAGGGGCCCGCCCCGGGCGCGGGGTCGGCGGGGCTTCGGGGCGGGCTGGTAGGGCTACTGGTCGTCGTGGCGTTCGTGCTGGGCGATGACCAGGGAGAGCAGTCCGGGGTCGGTGGCGAAGCCGATGTAGACGCCGACGGCGTCCCACACGTGCCAGCGGACGGTGAAGTGCCCGGGGTTCTGCGTGCCGACGGCGAGGTAGCGGCCACGGCGGAGGACCGGGTCCGTGATCACGATGCCCTCGGGCAGGGGAGAGCTCATGCCGATCACTCCTCCGGGGCCTCGTGGCGGTCCGACGGGGCGCACAGCCCCTCGCATGCGGTGTTGTTGATACCGCCGAGGACGAAGGCCAATTCGTACTCGGTCTCGACCACGTCCTCGATGTAGTTGCCGCAGCCGCACGGGTGCAGCAAGGTCACGGTGTGCCCGCAGTCGCACGCGGCTTCCTCGCAGTTGTCCTCGATGCGGTGCATCAGGAACAGGTCGGCTCCGAGGTGGGCCACGGCCATGGGGTGGGAGTGCTCCGCCCCGCTGGGGTAGCCCCGCCAGGCCTCGGCGGGCAGGACCTTGCCGAGGATGCTCCAGAACCGGTTGATGACGAAGTTGCTCGCGGTGACCGCTGCTGTCTGGCGCACGTAGGCCTCCCGGCGCCAGCGCTGCTCAGCGAGGTCCCGGTCGGTCCGGCGCCGGTAGTCGGCGGCGAGCTCCAGCAGGTGCGTGATCGAGGTGGTGGTCTCGGTCATCGTGCGGCTCCTTCCGGGGAGTTGGCGGTGCCGGTGGTGTGGGGCACGTAGGGCCAGGCGGGTTCGACGTAGGCGTTGGGGTTGCTGCGGCGCAGGTAGGTCTGCAGGCCGGCGGCCTGCTCGGCGGCGCGGGTGACCTGCAGGGCGTGCAGGGTGTGCGGGTCCATGGCGCCGAGGCGGGGGTAGAGGTGTCCGAAGCGCCAGGCCAGGCGTGCGGCGGCGAGGGCGTCGGCGGTGGCGTCGTGGGCGAGGTCGTGGCGGACCTTCCAGTGCGCGCACACGTCCGGCAGCCGGCGGGAGCCGCGGCGGTAGGGCTGTACCTGCTTGTCGATGACCAACGGGTCGATCACCGGGGCCAGTTCGCCGCCCTGCAGGCGTTCGGGCAGGGGGACGAGGTCGTGGCGGCGGCATTCGCGGTCAAGCAGGGTCAGATCGAAGCGGGCGTTGTAGACCACCAGCGGGGCCCCGTCGCCCATGAGCGACGCCAGCAGGCTCGCGATCTCCCCGATCGCTTCGGCCGCCGGTCGTCCCTCGGCGCGGGCGCGTTGGGTGGTGATGCCGTGGACCGCGGTTGCCTCGGCGGGGATGTCGGTGTCGGGGTTGATGAGCCAGGTGGTCACCTGCGGGTCCGCCCCGTCGCCGACGGCGGCCACGGTGGCCGCGACCAGGCGGTCGGTGTCCCAGCTGGTGCCGGTGGTCTCGGTGTCGAAGGCGACTAAGCGTCCGTCGGGCCAGGAGAAGGTGTTGCTCACTGCGGGTCTCCGTTCAGGCCGTTGGAGTGGCAGGTGTGGGTGCGGGCGGCGCGGCGAGCCGCGTACGGCCGACGGTAGGAACGGCGCCAGCCGCACACCCGGCAGCGGGTCCGGGCGCTCACGCGATCCGCCTCCCCACCACCGGCGCCCCGGCCGGGCCGAGAGCCTCCAAGGCCTGCGCGGTCAGCTGCGGCGCGTACTGCGGGAGCGCGTCGAGCCGGTCGAGGGCGTCGACGAGGACGGACATCGGGTCCGTCTCGCCGTCCCAGTGCGCGGTGACGGCGGTGCGGGCGGCGGCCAGGAGCTCGGCGTGCTCGTGCCGCAGCTCCGCCAACTGCCCCTGCAGCTGGGTGGTGTAGCGGGTCAGCGAGGAGATGGTCGGCCTGGGCGGGTGGGACTGGTCGGGCATGGACATAGAGGGCAGCCTCCAGACGAGATGGGACAGCGCCCCGGGCCTGCGCGGGCAGGGCGAACCGGCAGGCCGGACAGACCCGGTGGCGCTGGGGAAGGTCGGATGGGCTGGGTGGATCAGCGGCGGCGCGTCAGCCGCTGCGGCTGGGCCTGGTCGCGGAGCAGGGAGCGCAGCACCACGGCGGCAACCGTCAGCGCGAGCGCTGCGGTGGCCACAGCGGCGGCCACCACGGCGACCGAGAGCAGCAGGGCGACCAGGACGACGCCGACGACCAGGGCGCCGGCCGCGCCGACGGCCACGGCGGTGGTCGGGGACCACTTCACCGCACCGTGCGACGTGGGAGCGGCGCTGCGGTCGCACTGGCACACCGCGCAGTGGTGACCGACTGTCGGCGGCACCGTCATCGGCGCCGGGTAGATGGGCCGTCCGTAGGCGTCGAGGACGGCCGGCACCGGGCCCTGCTCGTACGGCTGCGAGGACGAGTGCGGGAGAGGGAAGCTCATGCCGCCATCCCCTTCGCGCACTGCGCCTCACGCTCGTCGGCCGTCAGACCGCCGAAGACGCCGTAGGCCTCCCCGTTGGCCAGAGCCCGCGCCAGGCAGGCGACCCGCACGGGGCAGGACAGGCAGATCTTCTTCGCGGCGTGGACCGCGGACGGGTGGTTGTCGAAGAACAGTTCCGGATCCGTCCCGGCGCACACCGCGCCGTCCAGAACCGCCAGGTCCACACCGCCGGCCGCCGGACCGCCCGGACGGGACAGACGCGGCGACACCCAGCGCGACTTGGCGATCTGCAGGTGCGGGTGACGCAACCCGCGGATGGCGTGCTCGTAGGTACGCGGCATCTCAGCGCACCTCCGCACGCTCGATACGCGAGGTCGGCGACCACTCGTGCCCGCAGGACCCGCACATCTCCCGAGCCGCCGTCCGGCACCGCGAGACCTGCACCCCTCGACCACAGCGCGGGCACCGGGCGGCACGGCACACCGGCCGCCGCTCGAAACCGACGAAGGCCGACATCACGCCGACACCTCGGCCACACGCACCGGGTCCGTGTCCACCGAGACGGCTGCGAAGACGGTCACGTCCAGGCCCTGCAGCCGGCCACGCGCCTCGAAGTGCCACCCGTTGCCGGACATGGCCTTCAGATGCGGGTCCGACCCCAGCGCCCGGGCCACGCGCGCCACGGACGGGAACATCAACTGGGACGGCAGGAACGCGAACTGCAGCATGACGCTGTCGGTGTGGACCGTCAGCGACGGCGCGGGCAGCCCAGGGAACCTGTCCAGGAACTCCGCCACCTTCGCCAACGTCGCCGTCAACTCGACGGCCGACGGCACGGAGACGGGCTGGCGCCTGGGCAAGGGCGTACGCTGATTGAGCATCGTTGAACTCCTCTGAACGGGACTCGATGCTGGGCCCGCGGGTGGCAGCCCGCGGGTTCTTTGCGCCCCATCTGGTGCGCACCAGTAGCGTGCTCCTGGTGCGCACCAGATGCAAGGGTGCGTGCTCAAGAACTTTTGAACTCGTCGTTCCTGCGCGCTTCTATCGAACCGCTAGAGCCAACGCCCCGGTAGCCAACAGGGGTTAACACGATTCTTGTTAACCCCTCCCGACCTGCTGCTATGTGAGGCATCCTGCTCGGAGGACCTAACAGGCAGGCTCTGTGGGGGCGTTGATAGTGGCTGAGGGACTACGGCAAGCCCGGTCGGCACGAGGCTGGTCGCAGGAGCGGCTTGTGCGTGAGATCGAGCGCCACGCGCGACAGCACATGCTGGACGTGGCTTCGACGGCCAGTCTGCGTGTCTACGTGTCCGAGTGGGAGAACGGGAAGCGTGCCATCTCCCGAAGGTACGCAGCCATCCTGCGAGCCCTGCTCGGCATCACGGACCAGGAGCTGCTGGGGCAGCGCTCTTCAGCGGAGCCATCGCCCCTCGCCGGCGGTTACGACGACCTGGTGAGCCGCATCGACTCTGCTCGGAGCGTAAGCCTGTCCATGGTGAAGACGTTCATGGATCAGACCGAACTGCTGCGAACCATGGACAGGGAGATGGGGGCCGCAGGCCTCGTGGACCAGATGGCGGGGCACCTCGCGAGGCTTGAGGATGCCCTGACCTTCGCGGTACTCCCGGATACTCGCCGCCCAGTGGCGCGAGCGCTGGCCGGCGCGGCGACGCTTGCCGCATGGCAAGCGCTCGACGTTGGCGCCGTGGAACGTGCTTGGCGACACTACGAGTTGGGCAAGCGTGCCGCCCAGGAGGCGGATGAGCCCATGTATCTCGCCCACGCAATGGCCGAGCAGGCATACGTGCTGTGTGATGCGGGTCGGCCGGAGCTTGCCGTTGATCTCGTGCAAGACGCGTGGCGAGTCGGTGGCACTCGGATATCACCGAGGCTTCAGGCCTGGCTGCATGCGGCGGAAGCAGAGGTCTGCGCGCGTGCCGGGCTGGCGGACGACTGCCGCAGGTCGCTCGACAAAGCGGCGGCATGCCTGCCCGGCGGTGAGGAATCTCGCGATCCCGACATGCTGAGCATCTTCCTCAACGGAGGGCACCTGGAGCGATGGCGCGGGAACGCCCTTGCCACCCTGGGCGACGACGAAGCAGTCGGCAGCCTCTACGCCGCGCTGGAGGCGCAGGACCCTACGTTCATCCGAGCTGCGTCGGGACTGCGCTGCGACCTTGCTCAAGCTCACCTTGTGCGCGAGGAGTTCGACCAGGCGCAAGAGCACTTGCGGCAGGCGCGACTGCTGGCAAGCCGCACCGGATCGGTGCGGCACCGCCGACGGATCGAGCAGCT
Organism: Streptomyces sp. AM25; assembly: GCF_058146165.1. Lineage (NCBI taxonomy): Bacteria > Bacillati > Actinomycetota > Actinomycetes > Kitasatosporales > Streptomycetaceae > Streptomyces > Streptomyces sp. AM25. The sequence goes on from NZ_JBKIWN010000014.1 coordinate 102,917, forward strand.
CACCGAGCGGCTGTAGCGGTCCCGGCCTGCCGGTTCGCCAGCAGGTGGAGCAGGGCTACGAGCGTTCCCGAGCCCATCAGTTCACCACGGGCCATGAGCCCCGGGATATCCGCCAGGGGCACCCAGGCAACGTGGCCGGCCTCTTCCACGTCCGTCGGGTCGCCGATGTGCTGGGCACCCTGGCCGACAAAGATCTCGTGCGGGGAGTCGACCATGCCGACCATGGGCTGATAGGTGACCACATGCTCCAGGGCCGTCGGTCGCCAGCCGGTCTCTTCCTCGGTCTCACGGAGCGCGGTGGTCAGAGCATCCTCTCCGGCGTCCACGATGCCGCCCGGGAGCTCCCACCCCCACTTGTCCGGCACAAAGCGGTAGCGCCACAGCATGAGCACGCGGTCTTGATCGTTGACAACGGCGGTGATGGCGACGTGGTGCAGGCGCACCACGTGGTGCTCGAAGCGCTCGACCCCTGGCGGCTCGACGTCGACGAGGTCGAGCTTCACCCAGCGGTTGTCGTAGATGGTGCGCTCGCCGTGGATCTGCCACGGTTCCAGCTCTCCGGGAGGGCTGACGGTCATGTTGTCGTCGCCGGCTTCGGCATGCGATGACACGGTGTACGAACTGCGGCCGTGCACCTCCAGGACTCCCTCAGCGATGAGTCGGGCGAGCACCTGCCGCAGTGCGGTACGCCCGATGTCGAGCTGCTCCACGAGCGTGCGCTCCGACGGAAGCTTGTCCCCGGGCGAGAGCTTCCCTGAACTGATCCACTCCCGGATCGTTCTGTCGACCCGCGCCGTCTTCGGTCCCATCCGCTGAGAGCACCCCCGGTTCGGTAGCTGGCGCGGACCAGCGTAACTGTCACCAGGGATGGTTCCTAGGTGGTCCGGGTGAAGCCGGCCTACTGCGGCGATGGGCGGGATCAACTTCGAGTCCTTGTCTGCATCTGGGATTCGTTGTGAAGGTCAGTGATCACCTTCTCCAAGTCAGGGAGATCGGATAGATCGATGTTCCGGGGAGTGGCGGCATAGCTGATCAATCCGAGAAGCCGGTGAACGATGTCGGCTTCCTGCTGTCGATGCTGCCAGTCAGGGTCGGCAGCTGTGTCACTGTCCTTCTGCGGCGCGGTCCTGAACTGCTCGTCCTCGGCGAGGCAGTCCTTCAACGCCTTGGGCCACACCAGCGGAACCGGCTGAGCTGCCTCCTGGGCGTCCTGTTCATGTGGGTAGTGGATCGCAGTGATGATCTTGGCTTCAGCAGACCGATCGATCCGTTGCTGGAGATCTTCGATGGCGGCAAGTCGGGCCGCGACGTGGCGGATCGACCTGGCGTGACGTAGGGCCCACTGCCTCTCAGCGCGCCGACTGCGTTGTTCACGAGCGTGATCGACACGCTCGCTCTGTGTGCGGGGGAGAGTGCCATCAGGCCGTAGGTAGGCGCGGCTCAGTTGTAGGTGCCGACGTTCTGCGGACTGGCGGCTGCGCATCTCTAGCGCTGCAGCGATCCGCGCCCAAGTGATCTTCTTCGTACGCGCAAGAGTGATCAGCTTCAGCTCGTCCTGGTCGAGCTTTTCCCGAAGCATGCGGATGACCAGCAATGTGGCCAAGATGTCCGTTTCTGTTGTGCGCTCGTTGATGTACCCCTGGGCGTGTCGGCAGATGCGGTCGTAGGCGCGGGCGATCTCTGAGAGCCGACGTACAGAACCGTGTTCGATGAGCTGCCGGATGTCTCTCGGAGACTCCAGTAGGCGAGCCCACGCCTGTTCGCGGTCACGCTCGGCTTCGGGGCGCTGCTTGTGGCGTGAGGATGGCGTCGTCCTCATGACGACTCTTTTTATCGTCCTTCAGACGACGTCTCTGCCGGATGGCTTGTGGCAGCCGCCCGGTCTGTCTGTTGAGTGGGGAACGGGTCTGAGTGGCGCCAGTGGGCCAGTGGGGGCTTCTGGGGCATTTTGCGAGCCCCCTGGCGCCAGCGGGCTCGCAGTGTGTAGCTGCCAGCCATGGTGATGGCGAACATCACCTCAGCTAAGTACCTGGCAGTGGCGTCATGGATGACGGAACTCAGCATCGTTGGATCGGCACACGTCAGCGACGTGCGCCTTACTCCTCACAAATGTTGACGGTGCGGGGAGGTGCACCAAGTCGGGTTGGCCTACGCGAAGATCGTGGCCGGTCTCGCCTGAACAGGTTTGGCTTCGGTATCGGTCGTGGCCGTCGCCAGACCGTGATTCTGCCGGGGGCAAACCATCCGCAAGTGCCCTCCGGAGATGGCGGTCGAAATCGCCACCCCTCGCCACCGCCCCATAATGCGCATTATGGGCTAAAACAACCCCTCATTTACTAAGTGGAATGTCGCCTTCCGGAGGCTTCGTGCCTGATGCGAGGGGCAAAGTGTCCGGTCTCCTAGTGGTGTTCGGGGCACTGTCAGTGCGAGCCGCTACGGTCGGGTCCACCCGTCAGGCAAGGGAGCCACCTCGTGGACAAGAAACCTCGCCGCTACTACAGCAACGCAGACATAGCTGGGCTGATGACCCTGGCCCGCGGAGGGTGCTACGCGCCCGACTGCAACGTTCCGACCATCCGCATGATCAATGGTGTGCCGGTGCTCAACTTGGAGATCGCCCATATCCGAGCTCTCGAACCCGGTGGCAAGCGGTTCGACCGGAGCTGGACCGTCGAGCAGCGCAACAGCTTCGTCAACCTGATACTGCTGTGCACCGCACACCACAAGGTGGTCGACGGGCGCAGCAGTGACCAGTACTCCGTAGAGGTACTGGAGCAGTGGAAGCATGCTCGAGAAGCTGACGGCCTGGACGCGCTTGCGGGGTTGAACCACCTCACCGAGGAGAAGCTCGCGACGATGATCGCCCTCGCCCAAGGGGAGCTCCTGGACCGGGTAGGGCCGGCGCTCGAAGAGTTCAGTAAGACGGCACCGGAGCTGGCCACACTGCTGCGCACCCTGACCGACGAGTTAGCCGATCCCAGGGTCCACGGCTTCGGAATCTCCGAGGACGGCATCGAGATGCTGTACGAGTCCGCACGCGTCTTCTCCGGCCTGGAGGACCACGCGATGACTCTGTCGACCGCCGCCGACAAGATGGGGAGCCTCGAAGAAGGTGCTGCTGGCCTGAAGGAGGCTGCCGAGAGCATCGAGGCGGCGGCACACGCGCTGACAGTGGCCGTTGATGAGGCGCGGCGCTATGGCTGACTTTCGTCCTGTTGGTGGGCCACGGGTGGGCCGGTCACGGCGCTGCAGGATGCCAGGTACGGTCCGTGGTGTCCCCCACGTGTTCCCCAGGCGGGGGCGGATGTAGGCCTGCGTACGTAAATGCGCAGGTCAGCGGACCGTGCTGGCCAGAGGAGTAACCCTCTTGAAAACCGTCGTGGCAGCGATGTCACCGTGGGTTCAAATCCCACAGCCTCCGCCAACGGGCCGTCAGGCCGGGTGAGAAGGGGTGTCGGCTTTTGAGCGGCACCCCTTCTGCGTTCGGGCCGGCCCCGGCTCGGAACGCTAGGGGTCGATCCGTAGCCGGTCACCGAGGAAGGTGGCACGGCCGCTGACGGTGTGACCGTCCCAGACGTGTCCGCGGCCGCCGTAACGGGGGCTGAAGAAGTGGTAGGGGACGTTGCCTGCGATGAAGTGGCTCAGCCCCTGGAGATAGGTGTCGAGTCCCGGGTGACTGCGCCAGGGCCCGTTGAGAACCGTGTCGGCGACATCTCGCAGCTGCCGCTCGTGATGAGCGATCAGCCTGCACAGCCGGTCCGTCGCCGCCTGAAGGCCCAGGCCGTCATGGAAGTGGAGGATGCCCAGCGCATTGAACGGCCACTGACCCTCACGGCATTCACGCCCGAAGGAGAAGAGGTCGTTGACCAGCGCGGAGTGGAGCACGGCGAGTTCGCGGGCCTGCTGCAGTTCCGGACTGTCCAGGAGTTCGTCCGGCAGGTTCACGTCCAGGACGTAGTCCATCATCGCTGTCCAGGGCCGGGCTCCGATGGCGTAGCCGCGGATCGGCAAGTACTCCTCGATCGTGAGGCGGCGTCCGGTCCGGTGTATCTCGTCGGCCATGGACTCGCCCTTGACGTAGTCGTGTATCCCGGCGAGCACGCGACGGCGCTGACTCGGCCGCATGGAGCTGGTCAGACCGTTCCACGCCTGGGCTGTCATGACGGCCAGCGCACTGTTGCCGGGGGGACCGGTGCCGTCCACGACGTGCAGGACGGTGGATGTCACCACGTCGGTCCGGTCGGGGCGCAGACCGCGTTGCATATCGGTGAGCAGGTTGTCGCAGATGGACACACAGATCGTCAGGTCCGCGGAGCTGCGCACCCTGTCGGTGACGCCCCGCGGGAATACCCGGCACGGCCAGTTGTCGTGCCGCATGGCGACGAAGACGTCGATCCAGTCCGCCTCGAGGCCCATGCGGTGCAGATGGTGACGGGTCCACGGCGTGGTATCGGTCCGGATGAGCTCGTGATCGGGATGGAGTTCGGCTTTCAGATCGACCAGCAACTCGGGTAACTGCACGGTGTGGCCGAGAACGTCGGTGCGCGGTGTGACGGGCATGGCTCACCTCCTACGATGGTGGGATCGGCGGTACTTGCCGTTGCCCGGCTTGTACTCAGCGGCCGTACCGACGTTGCCGTGACGCGTAGGAATTCAGCGCGCTGAGGAACTCGTATCGGCTGAAGGCCGGCCAGGGGACATCGCAGAAGTGGTACTCGGATACCGCCGCCTGCCACAGCAGAAAGCCGGAGAGCCGCTGTTCGCCCGAGGTCCGGATGATCAGGTCGGGGTCGGGCTGGTCGCGAGTGTAGAGGTGCTGTGAGATGAGGAGCTTCCAGTTGTCCACCGGGTCTCCTTCGGCGGGCGGTGTGATGCCGGCGAGCACGATCTGACGTACGGCGTGGACGATCTCCCGACGGCCGTCGTAGGCGATCGCGATGTTCACGGTCATGCCCGGTGCACTGCGGCTGACGTGACGGGCGCGCTCCATGCTGGCCTGCAGACGGCCGGGCAGGATGGCGAGGTCACCGATCGGCTTGACGGGCCAGCGTCCGCAGGCGGCGAGCTTCTCGATGGTCTCGCCTATCAAGGGAAGCAGGACGGAGAGTTCCTGAACGGGTCGCTTCGTCAGATTGTCGGCGGACAGCACCCACAGTGTGAGTGTTTCCAGCCCGGCCTCGGCGGCCCACTCGCACACCTCTCCGAGGCGTAAGGCACCTTCGCGGTGGCCGTCGACGGGGTCGAGGCCGCGGGCTCGTGCCCAGCGCCGGTTCCCGTCCATGATGACGGCCACATGCCGGGGGCCTGCCCCGGGCCCGGCCGGGAGGGCCTCGGTCGTGGGTGCATCGGCCTCTATGGACATGAATTCCCTCCTTGCCGCTCTGGGGTCCGGCGGGACCGTCCAGGCCGGCACCGTGCTTGTGGTGGCCGACAACCGGTGGCCCGAAGCCGGGAGCAGAGCGAAGAGACTGCGCTGACGGGGTACGGGACGGGGTACACCTCACTCCGCTGAAGGGCTGTCAGCAATCACCCTCATGGGGGGCAGAAGCGCCTCAGCGGCGCACTGACTCGTGCAGCGAGTGGAACGGACGGCTCCAGTGAGCTGCACGTCCGCCTCCGCGCTCCGCACACCGGCGAGGGCTGTCTTCGGCCAGGATGGCCTCGGCAGGCTGTCGACGACCCTCCCTTGCGTTTCCAACATCTCGGTGCCGGAAGGCCATTGGCACGGCCTCGGTCGTTTCTCCCTGCGCCGAGCTCAAAGGGTTTCTTTGAGCAGCTATCGGCCCTGACAGGGATTGACGAAAACCGATCACTGTTGGATCGTTCCGTTGCCACGCCGACCGACCGCTCGAGCATTCGCGGTCGTCCGCGGTGGGGGCGCATGTCGAGCGAGTCGGGGGGCGTCGTGAGTCTTGTTGTCGGCGGAGCCAAGGGCACTGCGGCCCGCCTGTTCCGGCCCGGGTCTTCCGCGTAGCGGAACCGCGTAGCGGCCGTCACGCCGTGGCCGAGGCGCCGTGCGCCGCGGCGCTCCTCCGTTCTGCCTTTCACGTATCCATCCGGGGGAACCATGCCTGTCCAGAACGCACCCATCGCCTACGACTTCCACGGCGACGAGCCGTTCTCCGTTCCGTTCGCGGACATCAAGCCGGAGGACATCCACATCTACCTCGACCTCGACACCAAGGTCGGGAAGAACACCTGCGGCCAGAAGTGCACGCACTGCTGGTTCGTCAACTACGAGAAGGTGTACGACAGGTCCTTCGCGATGGAGGAAGGCCCGCTGATCAAGGCCGGCCTGGAGTCGCAGGGCTTCCACGTCTACCCGCGGTACGTCGACAGCTTCGCGTACGACGGCGAGTTCATGCGCATCTACGGCCCGGCCAACAACCGTGAGTTCCGGCAGGACGCGGACCACACGCCGACCGAGACCATGGCCAAGGGCGATGCCTGGACCAGTGGGCGGCCGCTGCTCGCCGACAACTGGGCCGAGCTGCTCGACCTGGCCCGCGAGAGCGGCTACGGCACCATCTCGATCACCTACCACGGCGTGATCGACGAGAACCTGGCCGTCATCGACGACGGAAGCTACCCGATCAAGGGCGTGTTCACCGGCGCGCTCACCGAGGAAGTGCTGCGCCGCATCGGCAAGTACAACGAGCAGTGGCGGGCCGCCTCGGGCGAGATCGACGACGCCTTCCGCGTGAACATCGGCGTGACCGTCGGCCGGCACAATCACGGCCGTCAGTCGCTGGAGCGTTACGTCCACTACTTCAACAAGCTGGGCGTCGACACCGTCCGCTTCAACAACTACGCCGCACACGGCGGCAAGCACGCCGAACTCCAGATGAGCCACGAGGAGATCGCGCAGGCCTACCGCGACCTCAAGGAGCTCCACGAGACCGTCGGGATGTCCTTCCAGCTCGGTGTCAGCGAGGACTTCGGCACCTTCGGCATCAAGGTCATGGACTTCCCCGGCCACGTCGGCTGGTGCCGGGCCGGCCGTCAGCTGTTCGCCGCCATCCCCACCCCGGAGGAGCTGCTCTCCGAGGCGGAGGGCGAGCGCCGCGAGAAGATCGGCGACATCGTCGGCTGCGTCAACACCTTCGAGCCGCACCTCGGCATCCTGGTCCGTACCACCGCGGAGGGCGAAGAGGCCGGATACCGGGTCGAGTTCGACCACGAGGAGATCGAGGCCTTCACCGCCAAGCGGCTCTCCGGCCACTACAAGGACGGGTGCTTCGCCCGTGAGCTGGCCGAGGAGCAGCAGCTGGTGTCCCGGGTGCCCGAGCGCCGCCGCCTGCCGATCGTCGAGACCGCAGGCTGAGAACCGCCAGCCGCAGCCGAGAAGCAGCCGAGAAAGGGCCGCCCGTGCGCCGCATCCTGGTCTTCGCCAAGACCCCTTACCAGAAGACGCCGTACGACCGCTGGCTGGAGGGCACCGGCATCGAGCCGGTCGTGCTCACCACCGACGGGTACGCCGAGGAGTACCGCCGCCACCTGCGGCACGTGTACGCCTTCGCGGACTACGACACCAACCAGCTGGTCGAGAAGACGGCGCTGCGGCTCGCCCGCGAACTCGGCGTGGAGGCCGTGTTCGCCCGGGCCGAGGCGGATGTGCTGCGGGCGGCCCGGCTCCGCGACCTGCTCGGCCTGCCCGGGCAGCGGACGGCGAGCGCCCTCGCCTTCCGCGACAAGGTCGTGATGAAGGACCACCTGGCCGGCGGCCCGGTCGGGCTGCCGGACTACCGGCAGGTCGAATCGGCCTACACCGTGCTGGAGTTCATCGAGGAGCACGGTTATCCGGTCGTCGTGAAGCCGGTCTCCGAGTCGGGGTCGCTCGGTGCCGCGGTGATCCGTGACGAGGCGGATCTGGACGCGTACCTGGCCAGTCCCTGGCACGGCACCAGCATGGTCGAGTCCTTCGTCGAGGGGCAGATGTACCACATCGACGGCCTGGTGGCCGGCGGCGAGGTGGTCTTCGTCCAGCCCTTCCGGTACGTCAACGACTGCCTGTCGTTCCGCAGCAACGACTGGGTCGCCAGCCTCACGCTGGAACCCGGCAATCCGGTGCACGGCCGGCTCGTCGAGGCGACTTTGGCAGTGGTCGACCGGCTGCCGACCCCGGAGAACACCGCGTTCCACTGCGAGTTGTGGATCACCCCGGACGACCGGGTGGTGTTCTGCGAGATCGCCAGCCGTACCGGCGGCGGCATGATCGCCACCACGCTGACCCACGCCCGGGGCATCGACATCGACCGCGAGTGGCTGTACGCCGAGTGCGGACTGGCCGTGACGCCCGCGGCCGTCACGCTCCGGCCCTTCGCCGGCATGTGCATCCCGCCGCTCAACGGCGTGCTGGAGTACCTGCCGGCCGAGGGCGAGCCGGACTGCGTCCACGAGCGGGTGCTCCACGGGGCCAGTGGCCAGACCTTCCACGGCGGCGTCAAGTCCGGTTTGTTCCTGGCCGGTTACGCGGTCGGCGGGAGCTCGGAGGAAGATGTCGTCGCCAACATGGCACGCGTCCACACCTGGTTCGCCGAGACGGCCAAGTGGCGGCCGCTCGGAAGCGAGGAAGGTGTGCGATGAGTTCCCTGAGCCCGACCCCGGACCTGCCCGGACCGCTGGTCACCGTCGACTGGCTGGCGGAGCACCTGGGCCACCCCGACCTGGTGGTGCTCGACGCGAGCGTCGGCGCCGCCCGGGGCGCCGGGACGCCGATCGCCGGCGCCCGGGTGTTCGACATCGACGGGGCGATGTCCGACCACGACGACCCGCGCCCGCACACCATGCCCGGCACGGAGCAGTTCGTCCGCGGGACACGGGCCCTCGGCGTCAACGACCGTTCCACCGTGGTGGTGTACGACGCGGCCGGCATCTACTCCAGCGCCCGGGCCTGGTGGATGCTGCGCGCGATGGGCTTCGACCGGGCCGCCGTCCTCGACGGCGGCCTGCCCGCCTGGACGGCCGCCGGGCACCCGTGCCGTCCGTTCGCCCAGGAGCCGCCCGCCGCGGGCGACTTCACCGCGCGGCCCCGCACCGGACTGCTCGTCGGCACCGGCACCGTGCAGGAGGCCCTCGCGGACGGGACCTCGGCCGTCCTCGACGCCCGCTCCCGCGGGCGGTACGCCGGCACCGAGGCCGAGCCCCGGCCCGGCCTGCGCGGCGGCCACATGCCCGGCGCCGTGAACCTGCCGTTCACCGAACTGCAGGACGACGGCCGGATGCTGACCGCCGGAGAACTCCGCTCCGCCTTCGCCTCGGCGGCCGGCGACCGCGAGCGGCTGGTGTTCAGCTGCGGCTCCGGCGTCACCGCCTGCGTGCTCGCCCTCGGCGCCGAACTGGCCGGCTACCGCGACCTCACGGTGTACGACGGCTCCTGGAGCGAGTGGGGCCTGCCCTCCGGCCCGCCGGTCGTGACCGGCGCCGAGCCGGGGAAGGAGTAGCCCCGGTGACGGGCTCCGCAGCCGCCCGGTGGCGGACCTGCGCCGCGCTGCCGGCCGGGCTCAAGGCCCTGGTGGTCCTCTCCACCGTGGTCGGCCTCGGCAGCTACATGATCACCCCGTTCATCGGGGTGCTCCTGGTCAAGGGCGTCGGGCTGGACACCGGCACGGCCGGCCTGCTGGTCGCGGTCGCCACGTTCGTCCAGTTCGGCGGCAGCATCGTCGGCGGCCCGGTCGCCGACCGGCTGGGCCTCAAGCCGACGATGATCGTCGCCCTGCTGCTGCGGACGCTGGGGCTCGTCCTGCTCGCGCTCGCCGTCCGGGTGCACTTCCTCGTGCTGCCCGCGGTCGTCCTGGTGGCGGCCGGGCCCGCGCTGTACCTGCCGGCCAACAAGGCGTACATCGTGCGCTCCGTGGCCGACGACCTGCGGCCGCTCTTCCTGGCCATCAGCGCTGCGGCCCTCAACGTCGGCATGGGACTGGGCCCGTTCCTCGCGGTGCTGCTGATCGGGCGGGACCCGGTCGTCCTGCTGCTCGCCCTGGCCGGCCTGTTCGCCGTGATCACCGTCGCCCACCAGGTCGCCATGCGGCCGATCGCCGCGCGGCCCGAGCTCCCGGACGGGGGGACGGAGCAGGGCAGCACCCTGCGCGGTGCCCTGCGCGACGCCCGGCGGCCGGTGCTCTTCAACGTCGCCGCCTTCTACCTCTACTTCTCCTTCCAGAGCTTCATCGGCCTGTACGCGGCCGCCGAGTCGCACCTCGCCCTGGTCGGCTGGGTGATGCTGCTCAACTGCGCCATGATGGCCGTCCTCCAGCCCCTGCTGGCCGGGCGGATCGCCCGGGCCGGCTACCGGTTGCTGCTGGCCGGATCGTTCCTGCTGATGGCGGCCGGCACGGCGGTGATGTGCCTCGGCGGCACCCTCGCCCTGCTGCTGGGCACCGCGGTGTTCACCGTCGGCGAGGCGTTCGTCTTCCTCCGCGGCGACCTGGAGGTGGTCGGCCGGATCCCCGACCGGCCCGCCTTCGCGTTCGGTGTCCAGCGGCTGACCACGGGCGTCGGAGGGCTGTTCGCCGGTGCGGCCGGCGGCTTCCTGTTCGGCCACTTCCAGCACGGCGGGCACCCCGGCCGGTACTGGCTGGCCGTCGCCGCCCAGTGCGCGGTCGTCGCCGTTCTCGGCCTCGTCCTCGGCGGCCCTTCCGCCGGCCGTACGGAACGGGCCGGCACGGAGGACACCGCCGGACGCGAGAATGAGAAGGAGCCCGCGGCATGACCACGCCCGACAGCCGCCGCGACACCCGGTATGTCCAGGCCGGCTCCGAGCCGCACCGCCGCCACGGCTTCGTCAACCCGCCGGTCCACCGGGCCTCCACCGTCCTCTACCGGGACACCGCCGAGATGGCGGCCTCGCAGGCCGACCCGCTCAAGCGCACCCCGCCGGTCTACGGGCGCTTCGGCACCCCGACCGGCAGGGCCTTCGAGAGCGCCCTCGCCGAACTGGAAGGCGGCCACGCCGCCGTGGCCACCTGCTCCGGACTGGCCGCGGCCACCACCGCGGTCCTCTCCTTCGTCCGCGCCGGCGACCACCTGCTCGTCAGCGACTCCGTCTACATGCCCACCCGGCGGTTCTGCGACTCGCTCACCGCATTCGGCGTCCGCGTCGAGTACTACGACCCCGCCGTCGGCGCCGGCATCGAGGAACTGCTGCGCCCCGAGACCCGGTTGGTGTACCTCGAATCCCCGGGGTCCACCACCTTCGAGGTCCAGGACGTCCCGGCCGTCACCGCCGCCTGCCGCCCGCGCGGGATCACCACCGTCATCGACAACACCTGGGCCACCCCGGCCTTCCTGCGCCCCCTCGAACTCGGCGCCGACGTCGTCGTCCACTCCGCCACCAAGTACCTGACCGGCCACGCGGACAGCATCCTGGGCGCCGTCGTCTGCTCCGAGGAGACCTTCCCGGCCGTGCGCGGGGCCGCCATGCGGCTCGGGCAGTGCGCCGGTGCCGACGACCTCTACCTGGGCCTGCGCGGCCTGCGCACCCTCGGCGTCCGGCTCGGCCGGCACCAGCAGCAGGCCCTGGACCTCGCCCACTGGCTCCGGCAGCGCGACGAGGTCGCCGAGGTCGTCCACCCCGCCCTGCCCGAGCACCCGGGCCACCGGATCTGGCGGCGCGACTTCGACGGCGCCTCGGGCCTGTTCGGCTTCGTCCTCCGTCCGGACTTCGGCAAGGCCGCCGTCGACGCCATGATCGACAGCCTGCGCCTCTTCGGCCTCGGTCACAGCTGGGGCGGGTACGAGAGCCTGCTCGTCCCCGCCGACCCGCTCACCCACCGGCTCCCCGGCACGTGGCGGGACCGCGGTCCGCTCCTGCGCGTGCACGCCGGCTTCGAGGACCTCGACGACCTCAAGGCCGATCTCGCGGCGGGGCTCGCCGAGTTGGTGCGGCGGCAGACGGAGGGCAGGTGACGCACGAGGGCGCCCCGGCCCGGGGCGCCCTCGTGACGTGACGTGTGGCCACGTCACGTGGTTGCGTCACTTCCAGTTGACGCCCTTGCCCAGGGAGAACGGGTCCCCCCAGTACTCGGCCGACGTGACCTTCACCGAGGCCGACGGGGCGAGCGCCACCGCGCAGCCCTCGGTGGCCTTGCCCGCGGTGAAGCCGCTCGGCAGGTCGCCGCCGTGGCACTTGGCGAAGTCGCCGATGACCATGAGGTCCTGGGCCTCGGTGCCGTCGGGCAGGTGGCCCTTCATGTGGTTCACGGCGGCGAAGGACAGGTCGGTGGTGCCGTCGTTGGTGACCGAGTAGCGGATGTAGAAGGGGACCTTCCCCTTCACCTGGTCGCCGAGGTTCAGCGCGGACAGGTCGTTCGGGTCGCCCTGCTCGATCGCCGTGACGGTCAGAGCGATCTTGCCGCTCGTGTGGCCGTAGGAGAACGGGATGTGGGCCGCCTCGCCGACCTTGAAGGTCTGGCCGGGCTTCACCTCTCCCGTGGTCCCGCCGCCGGTGCTGCCCGTGCTGCCGGACGAGCCCGAACCGCCGCCGGCCGCGGCGCTCGGGGCGGCGGCCGGGGACGAAGCGGAAGAGGAGGGCGCAGAGGAAGAAGACGACTGCGCCGGCTTGTCCTCGGGACCGCAGCCGGTCAGGGCGAGCGCGCCGGCCGCTCCGAGTGCCACGAGACCGCTCAGTTTTCGGACAGCCTTGATGTCGATACCGTTCACCGTGTGATTCCCCCGTTGCTTGTGGACTGGTGAAGTGCGAGGGGACAGTACGGCAGTTGACGCCGGAACGGATGGCGCAAAAACGACCTCTCAGCGGTCTTCGGCTTCCGTGTGGCGGAGATCACCGGCGGCCCCGCGGGCGTCCGGCACGTCCCCCGTCCCGGGGCGGCGTTCCAGGGGAACGGCGTTTCCCCAGGTCGGAGGGCGTATGACCGTTCTGCTGTCCCTCATGTCCCGCAGGCCGTTGCGGCCGGAACGGCGGGCGGCGGAGGCTTCCCGTGCTCTTGCTCATGCCTTCGGGGGAGACACCCAATGCCCAACGCCGCCCGGCTCGCCGCTTCCGCGGCCCTCGCCATGACCGCCGTCGTCGTCGTGAGCGCCTGCCAGGGGCAGGGCAGCGGCGCGAGGCTCGGCCCCGCGCCGGCCACCGAGGCCCAGGCGGCCCGCGGGCAGGGGGCGCCGGCCTGCTCGGCCGCCGCCGGCAGGGTGACGGTCGGTACGGTCCCCCGGCCCGTGCACCACCTGCTCCTCACCCTCACCAACACCGGCACCACCCGCTGCACCGCCTACGGCCAGCCCCGCCTGCGCTTCGACCAGGGCCGGGCGGTCACCCGGGACCTGCCCGGCAGCCGGCTGCAGGCCGTGGTCACCCTGGCCCCGGGGCAGTCCGCGTACGCCGCCGTCAGCACGTCGGGCGCCGACGGCCGTGCGGCGGCAGGCGTCCGTCCCGCCCGCGTCCTGACGGTGCACTTCGCGGACGCGTCCCCGGCCCGGCTCACCCTGCCCGCGGGCACCTCCGTCGACGGCTCGGCGGCCGTCTCCTCCTGGCGGGTCACGCCCGGCGACGCCCTCACCGGGTGACCGGCCGGGCCACCTCGATGCGATGGGACCGCGCCAGCACGTAGGCGTTGCCGTCCTCGAACTCGACGCGCTTGCGGGCCGGCTGGACGCCCCGCACGTCCCGGACGACGTGCGGTATGCCGCCGACGGTGATGACGTCCCCCACGCGCACGCCGTCCCCGGTCACGGTGACGATGGTGATCCTGCTGCCACTGCTGATCCTGCGGTGGTCGGGCATCGGTCGACTCCCCTTGTGCAACGACAGAGTGTGATGTCTCCGTGGCGCTGCGGCGACGGTACTGCTGTTCACGAAAGGCGGCAAGGTCAGGGGTGAGCTCTGGCCGCGCCCCGCCAACCTGCCTACTGTGTAAGCCGATGAGGCCTGTAGGGGAGGACCGGACGGCTGTGCCCAAGGCGGACGACAACGCGTGCGACCGGCGCTCGCTCCACGAGCGCATCGCGGCGGACCTGCGGGACGAGATCATGTCCGGTGACATCCCGCCGGGCGACAGCGTGCCGTCGACCCAGCAGCTCAAAATCCGCTTCGTGGCCTCCAACGCGACGGTGCAGAAGGCACTCCAGGTGCTGAAGGCCGAGGGCCTCGTCGTGGGGCGCCCCGGTGCGTCCGTCACCGTCCGCCCGCACCGGCAGCGCACCCTGCGGTCCGCCCGGCGCCTGCGCCGCGATCTGAGCAGACTGCTGGACGTCGCCGAGGTCCGGCCGCCGGCGGACGTCGCCGCAGCGTTGAACCTGATGAAGAACGGGACGGCTCTGCTGCGCTCCCGCCTTGTGCTGTTCGACGACGAACCCGTCGAACTGGTCAAGTCCTACTACCCGCTCGACATCGCGCGGGGCACCCCGATGATGGAGCACCGGACCATAGGGGAAGGTGCCCCGGCCCTCCTGACGGAACTGGGCCACCCGCCGCGCCGCTGCGTGGACCGGGTGTCCGCGCGCGTGCCCACGCAGGAGCAGTACAGGGCCCTGGAGATGCCGGGCGATCTGCCGGTGCTGCGGACGTTCCGCGTGGTGTACGGGGACGGGGACCGGCCGATCGAGGTCAGCGTGATGGCCAAGGCCGGGCATCTTCAGGAGCTGGAGTACGGGTTTCCCTGACGGGAAGTCGGGTCATGTGCGCGGTTGTTCCTCGGCCGCGGGCCGGTTGTGGTTGCTCGCGCAGTTCCCCGCGCCCCTCCGGGGCGCGGTGGTCCGGCCGTCTCCAACGTCCCGCGCCCCTTTCGGGGCGCGGGCCCCAGAATTCACGACGCCAGCGTCAAATGCGTCACCGGGCGCCAGTGTTCCCCCCGTCGCTTCGCCGCGTACATCGCCTCGTCCGCCCCGCGCAGCAGGTCCGGCAGGCCCGCGCCGGGGCGGAACGCCTTGCGGCAGACGCCGATCGAGGCGTGCGGGGTCAGGGTGGCGCGGCCGGTGTCGAGGGGGGACGACAGGCTGGCCGAGAGGCCGTGGGTCAGTTCGGCGTCCAGGTCCGCCTCGGGGGCTAGGCGGACGAGGGCGGCGAACTCGTCGCCGCCCAGCCGGGCGGCGAAGCCGTCGTGTTCCGTGCACCAGGTGTCGAGGCGCCGGCCGACGGCGGCGATGACCTGGTCGCCCACGGCGTGACCGTGGGTGTCGTTGATCTGCTTGAAGCCGTTGAGGTCCAGCAGCAGTACGGCCGCGTGCGGGTGCCGGAGGGCGCGCAGGGCGCGGCCGGTGAACTCGGCGCGGCTCATCAGGCCGGTCAGCGGGTCCCTGCGGGCGGAACGGAGCCTGCGGGCCAGGAGGCAGGCGTGGGTGATCCAGCCGACGGTCGGAGCGGCGACGGGCAGGGCCTGGAGTATGAGGTTCATCGGGCACCTTCCGGTTCCTCGGGCGACGGGTGTGCATCGGTGGCCGCGGCCCGGGTGTGCCGGCAGGCGAACGTGGCTGATCACGGCGGTACTTGGGGCGTGCTCACCGGGGCCGCGGACGGCCCGATCGCGCCGTGGTGGCGGGGGACCGGGCCGTCATGCCGCACATCCCCCGTTTCGGGCGGCGCGGAGCACGTGGACCCCTGCCGGGCGGCCCGGAACATCCGAAATGCGGTCGGTGGCGGCCGATATGCGGTCCCGGGCGGTGCCGGGCATCCGACAATCCGGATATCGCGGTGCCGTTGCCGGGGGCGGGGAGTGGACGGCGCGGCATGCGCTCTTCCGCGGTCCGCGGCTCGGCCGTCCGGGGTCTTTCGAAGCACGCGCGGCGGCCCTGCCGAAACGATTTCTTCCGTGGGACGTACGGATTCCGGGGGCATCCGGTGAGGTCCGGCGCAGGCCGTGCGGCGGCGGTGGAGGTTTATCCGTAGCCGGTCATGCTTGCGAGGGAATGGGGAGCGGAGGTGGGTTCGGTGGAGATTCGGTGGGCAATTCTGGATTCGCGACGTCGAAACAGCGCCGGGGCGGTCGGCCAACCACCTGGCAACGACCGGTAGTTCGAAGTTCCGTACCTGGAGGAATTGAGATGGCAAGCACCCGCACTGCCGCCCGCGTTCTCGCCGCTGTCGCGGCCCTGCCCATGGCTGTCCTGCTCTTCTCCGGAATGGCCCAGGCCGACGATGGCGGTCAGCTGGCCAACCGGGGATCGAATGCGGCCGCGGCCGGCCTCGTCGGGAGCGGCGTGGGTCACAACAACCACGGCAACTCGGACACCACGCAGCAGCAGTCCACCGGCACCGGAGCCAGTAACCAGGCCAATACGGCCAGCGTCAACAGGTCCGGCCATACGGCGATCCACCAGGAGAACGTCACCGTCCGCTTCACCAACCTGTGGTGAGCCCGGCGTGACCACCGGCGCCCGGGAGACATGCACCGGGTGATGTGGTGAGAGTGGACAGGGTCTGTACGAACCGCGCGGCGGCACTCCGGTGCCGCCACGCGG